>JAFAAS010000197.1 GCA_023426435.1 Verrucomicrobiota bacterium
GTTCTACACCGCGAGCATCCTCTACGTCCTCGCCTTCCTCCTCGCGGTCTTCTCCTGGCTCCGCTGGCCCGACGCCCTCGGCCGCTCCGCGTTCTGGCTCCTCGTCCTCGCCTTCGCGCTCAGCACCGCCGGCATCGTCGTCCGCATGTGGCTCGAGAACCGTCCGCCCGTCACCAATCTCTACTCGTCCGCCCTCTTCGTCGGCTGGGGCGCCGTCGCCCTCTGCGTTCTCCTCGAACGCATCTACAAGAACGCCATCGGCAGCGTCGCCGCCGGTATCATCGGTTTCGCTACACTGCTCATCGCCCACCATCTTTCCCTCGGCGGCGACACGCTCGAGATGATGCGCGCCGTCCTCGACTCCAATTTCTGGCTCGCCACCCACGTCATCACCATCGCCATCGGCTACTCCGCCACGTTCCTCGCCGGCGCCCTCGCCCTCATCTACGTGGTCCGCGGCCTGTTCACCCAATCCCTCGATTCCAAAACCGCCGACACGCTCGCGCGCATGGTTTACGGCATCGTCTGCTTCGCCACGATTTTCAGTTTCGTCGGCACCGTCCTCGGCGGCATCTGGGCCGATCAATCCTGGGGACGCTTCTGGGGCTGGGACCCGAAGGAAAACGGCGCGCTCATCATCGTCCTCTGGAACTCCCTCATTCTCCACGCCCGCTGGGGCGGCCTCGTCAAAGCCCGCGGCCTCATGGTCCTCGCCATCTTCGGCAACATCGTCACCGCCTGGAGTTGGTTCGGCGTCAACATGCTCGGCGTCGGTCTCCATAGCTACGGCTTCATGGAGTCCGGCTTCCGCTGGCTCCTCGCCTTCGGCCTCTCGCAACTCCTCGCCATGCTCCTCGCCGCCACCCCGCTCGAGAAATGGCGCAGCTTCCGCACCGCTCAACCGTAAGACCGCTCTACAGCATATTAAATGGTTTCGCAGCCATCCGTCGGCCCGAACAAGCCGATTGGAACCACCGAGACGCAAAGAGCCCAGAGGAGAGCCACAGGATTTCTCCGTGTCTTTGTGCTTCTGTGGTTCACCAGAGTGGCCACTTCATGCGCATTCGCGTTCCTTCGTGGTTGCTGAACGGCATTGCTCCACCCGCTCGCCCCGCGCACATCGACGCGCCTCACCGCCTCACCGCGCCACGAGCGCTTCCGCCGCCATCGCCAACCGCCGCCCGCTCGCGATGCAGTTGCTCAACGAAATCCCATCGCGCCCGTTCCCTCCGATAAACAAACCCGGCGCCGCTTTCTCCGCCTCCGCACAGATCTCGAGATAGCGCCCGTAGCCCAGCGTGTATTGCGGAATCGCCCGCCGCCACCGCTTCACATGCACGAACTCCGGCGCGCCTCTCGCGCCCACTCGCTTTCGCAGCTCCGTCCGCACCAGCTCCTCAAGCGCCTGCTCCGATAGACCCGCCAGTTCCGGCTGGCGCACGCCGCCGACAAACGTCGTCAGCGCCACGTGCCCGTCCGGCGCCCGCCTCGGAAAAATCGTGCTCGAAAACAGCGCCCCCAACACCTGCCCGCGCTCCACTTCCGGCACCAACACCCCAAATCCATCCAGCGGATGCTCCACCGCCTCGCGTCTCCATCCTGTGAATACAGAAGCCACCGGCGCATGCTCGATCCTCGCCAGCTCCTTCAACTCCCGCGCCGCCGCAACGCCTTCGAACGCGATCGCCGCGAGACCCTCCGGCGGCAGCGCGCACACCACCGCCGCAAACGTCTCCTTCAACACCACCCCCGCAATTTCGAACTCCACCTCCCACTCTTCGCGCAGCCGCCGCACCGCTCGCACCCGCACCCCGCGCCGCACCGCCCCGCCGAGCAGGTGCTCCATCGTTCGCGGCAGCTCCTGCAGTCCTCCCCGAAACGAAAACATCCGGCCCGTCGGCCCGCCGCTCGTATTCTTTCGCGCAATCGCTCCGCGGATCAGCGATCCGTGCTCCTGCTCCAACTTCCACAATTTCGGAAACCCATGCTTCACCGACAACCGCGTCGGATCTCCCGCATACACGCCGCCCACAAACGGATTCACCGCATAATCCAAAAACTCGTCGCCCAACCGGCGTCTCACGAACTCCGCGACGCTTTCCTCCGCCTCCGGCGCCGCCTTCGCCCGAAACGGTTCCCCCAACAATCCCAGCTTCGCCTTCCACGAAAACAATCCCGTCGCCGCAAATCCCACCGGCGACGCCGGCATCGCCATCATCACGTCGTCACGCACCACGTAGCGTTTCTTCGCCGCCGGCGACGCATACACGCGCTGCTTCCCGAGCCCCACTTCCTCGATCAACGCCGACACTTCCGGCGCATTCTCCATCATCGCATTCGGCCCGGTCTCGTGCAGCCAGTCGCCCACGCGATGGCTGCCGATCGCGCCACCCACCCGCCCCGCAGCTTCAAACACCACCACCGCCTGCCCCGCCTGCCGCAAGGTCCACGCCGCCGTCAACCCGGTGATGCCTCCGCCAATCACCGCAATCGCCGGACGCGACTCGCGACCGCCGCGAAGCTGCGCCTTCACGATCTCCGCGCCCACTTTCATCTCTCGTCACGGCGCTCGACCCGCACCCGCTTCAACGCCCGCCTCGGCCACTCCCCCGCCTCCCAACGCGCCCACAGCGCAAACACAGCGGCCAACGACAACACAGTGAGAAAGGTGATCGTATTCATGGTGTGAAGAATGGGCTGATGTTAATCCCACTCGCCGCACCTCGCTGCGCCCCTCTTGCCCGGAGCCGCGCAGATCTTGCTCCCTCAACAGTCTCGCTACTCGCCAGCGCCGCGCCGGCAAACCCCGATCGAACCACCTTCCCCGCAACGTCTCACGTTTTCGGCGACGGAAACTCGAACGAAGTTTTCACCTTCACCTCCACCGGCTCGCCCGCCCGCCTTGAGAGCGCGCGCGATCAGCCGCGCCCGCCTTTCAACAACACCAAATGGTCCACGCCGCTCTGCTCGAACTCCCGCCAATACGCGTCCTGCATCTCCGCGAGTTTCTCTTCGTGCGCCGGCTCCAACTCCTCCGCTTCCGCCGCGCTTCCAATCTCCGCGCGCAAATCCCGCGCCGCCAGCCGCGCCACCAGCTCCGCCCAAAACGTATCCTCCGCAAACGCATCCAGCTTCTCCGCCGCCACACCTTCCGTCACCCGCTCGTTGAGGAACAGCTCCCCGTTCACATCCGACTCGACCAAATCCGCGCACCCAAATCCTTCGGCCATCCCGAAGAGTTTCTGCGCCAGGTCCTCATAGCGCTCCGGCATCGTCGCCGGATCGTCGGCCCGCGCCCCCGCGACCGACAACCCCATGTGCACCAGCTCCAGCAGGCGCCCAAACTCCTTCGTCGTGAACGAAACTTTCATGGGCGACTGGAAAACGCCGCCCCGCCCGCCGCAAGCCGGATCCATTTCCCGCCTGCTATGACGTCAACCACACCCGCCTGTCGCGCCCCGACAAGGTCTTCAGTGTCTTCGGCAACTACATCTTCGCGCGCAGCGGTCTCTTCTCGCCATGCTGCAGCCGCCGCTCGCCCGCCTGCGCGAGCATCGCTCGCCGGCCCATCCGCTGAAACAGCTGCACGCCCGATCACAATCCCTACAACCCGGCGAGCTCCCAACCTTTCCGATAAGAACGCCGCACAAATCCGTTCGCCTCCGCTTCGTTCTCGAAACGCAACGCCGCCGCATTCCATTGCAACGTCGTCTGCGGAAACCGCACCGCCACGCTGCCGAGCAGCACAGCCTCCGTCAGCGGCCCGGAATACCCGAAGGGCGCCAACGGCTTCGATTCGCCGCCGACACACGCCTCCGCCCAGTCCGACCAGTGATGCGTCTCCACCACTTCCGGCCAAACAAAGTCCTTGAATTCAGTTTCCGGATACAAGCGCGGCGTATCCACATGCGGCACATGCAACACGCCTTTCGTGCCGATCAGGATCGAACCCTGCGCCATCAATTCCTCCTGCCGGCGCCGGTGCGTTTCCGGCACCGACGCCGGCGTCACGAGCGCAAGGATGTCCTCCGGCGGACGACGATTGCCGTCATACCAAATCACCGGCAGCGTCTTGCCTTCAGTCTGCGCCGTGCCGGGAAACACATAGCGGATCAGCGCGTTCGAGGACCAGTTCCACGCATCGGGCGCCACGCCTTCCGACCGCACCGACACCGGCGCCGAAAGCTCGAGCCCTTCGAACACCGGATCGAAAATATGGCAGCCCATGTCGCCGAAGGTGCCGACGCCGAAATCCAATCGTGCCCGCCAGCCAAAGGGATGATAATACTCATCACCAACGTAAGGCCGCTCTTCGCACCCGCCGAGCCACAGGTCCCAGTCGAATCCTTCCGGCACCGACGCAGCCGCCGGCGGCGGTCCGGACCCACCCCAGTCCTTGTTGCTCCAGGTATGCACTTCGCGAACCTTGCCGATCACTCCGCTTCGAATGAGCGCGACCGCCTGCCGATAAGGCTTCGTCGAGTGAACTTGAATTCCCATTTGAGTCACCAGCGGTTTTCCTCGCGCGTATTCGGTCAACACCCGCGTCTCGTGCAGATCATGCGCCAGCGGCTTCTGACCATACACGTGCTTGCCACGCTGCATCGCCGCGAGCGCCATCACCGCATGCATGTGATCGGGCGTGGAGACGTTCACCGAATCGATGTTCCTCTCCTCCTTGTCGAGCAGCTCGCGCCAATCCTGATAAATCCTCGCCTCCGGAAACGCCGCGCGCACTTGCTCCGTGCGCGCAAGATCTACCTCAGCAACCGCCACGAGTTTAACGAACGGATTGCTGCAGATCGCCTCGATGTCCGCCCACGCCATGCCCGCCGCCCCAAAACTCGCATGCCGCAGCACCCGACTGGGCGGCGCCGAGATCAGATTTCGCGCGATGAAGGGCGCGGCCATCGCCGCACCTCCGAGTGTTTTTACGAACTGCCGGCGACTTGGGGTAAACGAGAAAGCCATGCGCTCATCCTCTGCGCCGGACCGCTTCTCCTGGCAACGCCGGACTCGCTCCGACGACTAACCCCAAACTCGAAAACCCCGAGCTCGCGTTTCATCGAGAACAGGTTGACCGACCTCGCCCGTGTGGCACATCTGCGCACACCCCAAGAGGACGAAACCCTTTAGCCGCTCTCTCCCTCATGCCTTCGAAACTTCGCGTCCTCGTCGCCGGTTGCGGCCACATGGGCACTTCCCACGCCCGTGCCTATCGCGCCCTCGCGAACGACTTCGAAATCGTCGGACTCGTTTCGCGCGGCCCCGCCTCGCGACAAAAACTCAATGCCGAGTTCGGCGGCACGCTCGCCGAGTTCAGCGACTACACCGACGCGCTCGCGCGCACCAAGCCCGACGCCGTTTGCATCAGCACGTATCCAGAAACGCATGCCACCTACGCCCTCGCCGCGCTCGAAGCCGGCGCTCACGTGTTTCTGGAAAAACCGGTGGCGGATAACCTCGCCGACTGCGAACGCGTGATCGCCACCGCCCAACGGCTCCGCCGCAAACTCGTCGTCGGCTACATCCTGCACGTGCATCCGTCCTGGCAGAAATTCACCGAACTCGCCCGCACGCTCGGCAAACCGCTCGTGATGCGGATGAACCTCAATCAACAAAGTTCGGGCGCGAATTGGGAAACGCACAAAAACCTCCTGCGCACGACTTCGCCCATCGTCGATTGCGGCGTGCACTACGTGGACGTCATGTGCCGCATGACCGGCTCGCGTCCCGTCCGCGTAAACGGCATCGGCGCACGTCTCACCGACGAGATCGTGCCAGGGCAAATCAACTACGGTCACCTTCAAGTCACCTTCGCCGACGGCTCGGTCGGCTGGTATGAAGCCGGCTGGGGTCCGATGATGAGCGAAACCGCGTTCTTCGTGAAAGATGTCATCGGCCCGAAGGGTTGCGTGAGCATCGTCGCCGCCCACGCCGCCGCCGCCGGAAAATCGTCCGACGTCGACGCCCATTCGCAAACCGAGTCGCTCAAGCTTCACCACGCGTCGCTGGGCCCCGACGGCAAATTCACCCGCCCCGACGAAATCGTCGACGTGAGCGATGAGCCTTCGCACGACGAACTTTGCCGGCGCGAGCAGGAGCGTTTCCTTCGCGCCATTCGCGATGACACCGATCTGACCGATCACTGGCAAAGCGCGATCGACAGCCTGCGCATCGTTCTCGCCGCGGACCGTTCGTTCCGCGAAGGCCGCACCGTCGAATTGTAACCCCCTCCAACTCGCTCAGCCCCCTCCCAAAAACGCCCCATGAACGTTCGCGCTCTTTTTCTCTCCGCCTTCATTTTCAGCCTCACGACCCTCGCCTCCGCCGTCACCGCTCCTCCGGGTTTCACCCCGCTCTACAACGGCCGCGATCTCTCCGGCTGGCGCGGCGGCGACACCTTCGATCACCGCAAGTGGCTCGCGTTGCCCGAGGCGGAACGTGCTGCGAAAAACGCCGAATGGACCGCCGACATGCGCGCCCACTGGTCCGCCCAGGGCGAGGAACTCGTAAACGACGGCCACGGCAAATACGCGACGACCGAGAAAGATTACGGCGACTTCGAACTGCTCCTCGAATATCGCACCGTCGCCCTCGCCGATTCCGGCATCTACCTGCGCGGCTGCCCACAGGTGCAGATCTGGGATTACACCGAGAAAGAAAAATTTCCGCTCGGCGCCGACAAAGGCTCCGGCGGCCTGTGGAACAACTCTCCCGGCGCACCCGGCAAAGATCCGCTCGTCCGCGCCGACAAACCGTTCGGCGAATGGAATCGCATGCGCATCCTGATGGTCGGCGCGCGCGTGAGCGTGTGGCTCAACGACCAACTCGTCGTCGATCACGCGCTCCTCGAAAACTTCTACGACCGCTCGCAACCCGTTCCCGCGCGCGGCCCCATTCAGCTTCAAACCCACGGGGGCGAGATCCGCTGGCGCAATCTCTTCATCCGCGAAGTCGGCGCCGAGGAAGCGAATCGCATTCTCGCGACGCAGGGCGACCACGCGTTTTCACCCGTCTTCAACGGCCGCGATCTCACCGGCTGGCGCGGCGCGATCGCCGACTATCAGGTCGTCGATGGCGCCATCGTTTGCCGGCCCCACAAAGGCGGCACGATTTTCACCGACGGGGTGTTCGCCGATTTTGCCGTGCGCCTGGAATTCAAGCTCCCTTCCGCCGGCAACAACGGCCTGGCCTTGCGGTATCCAGGAAATGGAGACCCCGCCTACACCGGCATGACCGAATGCCAGATCCTCGCCGAAGACTACGTGGACGTGAAAAAGAGTTCGCTCGATCCGCGCCAGTTGCACGGCTCCGCCTACGGCCTCATCGCCGCCGCCCAGGGCTACCAGCGTCCGATCGGCGAATGGAATTTCCAAGAGGTCACCGTCAAGGGCTCCACGATCCGCGTGGAGCTCAACGGCACCACGATTCTCAACGGCGACCTTTCAACGGTGACCACGTTCCTCGCCGACAAAGCTCATCCCGGCAAAGATCGCACGAGCGGCCATTTCGGTTTCGCCGGCCACCACGATCCCGTCGCCTTCCGCGCCGTCCGCATCAAGCGGCTCTGAGCCGCCGACGCCGCGCGGTCTTTACTCTTTCGCTTCCGGCGCGACTTCCAACTCGGCCTCCGCTCCGCGATCCGGATGCGGGATAATTTTCAACACGCCCAAGCTCGGCCGCGGCGGCACGCGATACTTCAAATCCACAAACTTGCCGTCCATCTCGAACACGACGCCCATGTTCCAACGGCACGCCACCGGCTGCCCATCCTTCTCCGCGGGCCGGAACTGCCACTTTTCCAACGTCTCCCGCGCCGCCGCCTCGAACTCCGGATGCGACGCCCGCAGCGTCGTCAGTTTCGTCAGCTTTCCCGTCGCATCGATCTGCAGCTCGAAAATCACTCCGCCCACTTCGCTCTGCGCCCACATCTCCTCCGGATAAAGCGGCACCGTCAGCTCGCCCGTGCCGATCGGACGCGGCGCATTGTTCGCCTCCGCCCCTTCATCGCCTTCGATCGGAATAAAAAACGGCACCCGCGCCGTGTAAGCCACCGGCTTCCCGTCCTTCTCGCGCTGCGGCAAATCCGTGTTCAACGCCAGCGCCGTCGCCATCCGATCGATGAAATTGTCCGACGTCGTGTCGTCCGAATCCACAATCTTCAACGTCTCCTCCTCGCCTTCCGCGTTCACCTTGATCTCGAACGTCACCGTATAACCGTTCTTCTTCGGCGCGGCACTCTCCGCCCCCCAAAGCAAGGGTGAGCCGGCGAGCAACGCAGTGGAAAACACAGAAAGCATTCGGACGAACTTCATGGGAGTAGCCCGCGACATTGAGACCGCCCGCGTTTCTTGACGATGAAAATTCCGCCTTTCGGGATCCGCTCGGAAGCCCCAAAGACAAACCGCCGCGCCGGGATCTTCCGGCGCGGCGGTTTGGTGTTTACCTGGGAGTCAACGCGTCTGGATCCGGCGCACCCCTCGTGCGCTTGGGCGACACTGTCCCGAAGCTCTTTGCCGCGAGCCACCGTCTCCGGCGCCCGCAAAGCGGTGAGAACCCACACCCTCGGCGCCGGTTCCCTCCCGCTCTAAAAGTCTTCCTCTCGCCTCATTCATTCTTTTCCGAACCACCTCTTTGCTCGCCGCGTGCCAACCCGCTTCGCGTCGCCTAACTCCTTCTCCCTCCGCATCCCCGCCGGGCCCGACCTCCCCGCGCCGCATGCGTCATGCAATCTCCACTACACTCCGTCGCGCACGTTGCACGGCCCCGCGATTCCTTCGCACCCGCAAACGTCGCCCGCCTCGCACCCGCCGTTCACCTCTTCGCACCTTACAGCCTCTCCACTCTTTTTAGAGCCACGCCATTGGCCGCAAACCGGCGCGAAACCCCAAAAGACCGAAGGGGCTTTTGCGTCTTCTGTGCCTTTTTGCGGATATAGTTTATCTGATCCGCTCCCGCGTGTTTCGCGGGCAACTCCACCCACGTCCGCCGCAGCATTGACCCCACCGCCGCCGCGCGCCATCTCTCACCCTCTATGTCCGACCAACCCGCCTCCGCCGAAGTCACCATGGACAACCTCGTCGCGCTCGCCAAACGCCGCGGCTTTGTCTTCCCGTCTTCCGAAATCTACGGCGGCTTCAACGGCTTCTTCGACTACGGCCCCCTCGGCGTCGAGTTGAAGAAAAACATCCGCGATTGCTGGTGGAACGACATGGTCCGCCGCCGCGACGACGTCGTCGGCATCGAAACATCCATCATCATGCACCCCAAGGTCTGGGAAGCCTCCGGCCACGTCGCCGGCTTCACCGACCCGCTCGTCGATTGCAAAGCTTCCAAACAACGCTTCCGCGCCGACCAACTCTTCTTCGCCCCGGTCGTCGTCGACGACAAAACCGTCGGCTACGTCTCCGCCCTCGAATCCGAAAAAACCACCGAGGACCTCCAGGCCGCCGCCGAAACCTTCAAACGCAAGAAAGCCATCCAGGGCACGCTCGCGCCCGTCCAACCGCGCGACATGACCGAGGCCCGCGAAGACGAAATCCCGCTCATCCCTTCTCCCGCCACCGGCGAGCCCGGCAGCCTCACACCGCCGCGCGCGTTCAACATGATGTTCGAGACGCACGGCGGCCCGCGCCGCGACTCCTCATCCGTCTCCTACCTCCGCCCCGAGACCGCGCAGGGCATGTTCGTCGACTTCAAGAACGTCGTCGACACCGGCCGCGTGAAACTCCCCTTCGGCATCGCCCAGGTCGGCAAGTCCTTCCGCAACGAAATCACGCCGCGCAACTTCATCTTCCGCTCCCGCGAGTTCGAGCAGATGGAGATGGAATACTTCATCCACGAAGACGCCGACTGGAAGAAATCCCACGACGAATGGATCGAGTGGTGCCGCCAATGGCTCCTCTCCATCGGCCTGCCCGAATCGCACCTCTCGCTCTACGCGCACCCGAAGGAGAAGCTGTCGTTCTACTCCAAGGGCACCGTCGACATCATGTTCAAATACCCGTTCGGCGTGCAGGAGCTCTGGGGCATCGCCGCCCGCGGCAACTACGATCTCACCCAACACGCCCAAGCCTCCGGCAAACCGCACGAGATCTTCGACGAAGCCACGAAGAAGAAATTCGTCCCGCATGTCATCGAGCCCGCCGTCGGCACCGACCGCATCTTCCTCGCCGTCCTCTGCGCCGCCTACGCCGAAGAGGATGTGAAGGACGAAAAGGGCAACGTCGAGAAACGCACCGTATTGAAACTTTCACCACGCATCGCGCCGGTGAAAGTCGCCGTGCTCCCGCTCCTCAAAAACAAGGAGCAGCTCACCCAGCGCGCGAAGGAGCTCTACACGAAGTTGAAACGCAAATACGCCGTCTTCTACGACGAAGCCGGCGCCATCGGCCGCCGCTACCGCCGCCAGGACGAAATCGGCACGCCGTGGTGCGTGACGATCGACTTCGAAACGATCGAAAAAGACGGCACCTTCACCCTCCGCGACCGCGATTCGATGACGCAAAAACGCATCACCGAATCCGACCTCTTCGCCCTCCTCGACGAACAGGTGTATTGAGGTAGGGCGAGCCGTCCCCGGCGAGCCGCCGCCCCGCAGCCCGCGACCTCGCCCGCGCTCCTCCGCCAAGCCCATCCCCGACTTCGCTTAACTAAGAAATCCCTTATTTAAGCGAACCTCCCTTCGCTTAATTAAGGATTCCCATAATTAAGCGAACGCGTTTCCGTTTAATCATGGAACGCGGTCCTTCCGGCATCCAATTGCCCATCTCCTTTATCGGCGAGAAGTGCTCCGCCTTCGTCCCACACCCCCTGCCACCGCACCCGCCGGTCCAGTGGAACATCCTGCTGAAGGAGCGCGCCACTGTCGCCATCGGCAAACTCGCAGGCGTCACCAGTCTGCTCCCCGACCCCCAGCTTTTCCTCTACTCCTACGTGCGAAAAGAAGCCGTGCTCTCGTCCCAAATCGAAGGCACGCAATCCTCGATTTCCGAACTGCTCCTTTTCGAAAACGACGCCGTCAGCGGCGTCCCCATCGACGATGTCGTTGAAGTTTCAAACTACGTCGCCGCCATGGAGCACGGGCTGAAGCGGCTGCGCGAAGGCTTTCCTCTCTCGCTCCGCCTGTTGAAAGAGATCCACGCCGTGCTGCTCGCCAAGGGTCGCGGCAGCGAGAAACAGCCCGGCGAATTCCGCACTTCACAGAACTGGATCGGCGGCTCGCGCCCCGGCAACGCGCTCTTCGTTCCCCCGCCCCCGACACACGTCCTCGAATGCATGGGCGACCTGGAAAAGTTCCTCTACGACGAATCGCTGCCCACGCTCATTCGAGCCGGTCTCGCGCACGCGCAGTTCGAAACCATTCATCCGTTTCTCGACGGCAACGGTCGCATCGGACGCCTGCTCGTCACGCTCCTGCTCTGCCACGACAAGAAACTCCCGGAGCCGCTTCTCTATCTCAGCTTGTATCTAAAAAAGCATCGCGCCGCCTACTACGATCTCCTCCAGCGCGTCCGCACCCATGGCGATTGGGAGGCATGGATCGATTTCTTCCTCGCCGGCGTGGAGGAAACCGGCAACCAAGCCGCCGATACCGCGGCCCGCTTGCTCCGCCTTTTTCAGGGGGATCGGCAGAAACTGCACGCCCTCGGCCGCAAGGGCATGTCCGCCCTGAAGCTCCACGATATTCTCCAACGCAAACCGGTCATCACCGTGCCCCGCCTGGTCTCGCACCATGGCTTCAGCGCGCCCACCGCCAATGCCGCGCTGCGAGTCATGATTGAACAAGGCATCGTGCGCGAAATCACCGGCTATGCGCGAAACCGCGTCTTCGCCTACGCCGAATACCTCCGCACGTTGAACGAAGGCGCCGAGTTGAACGCCTGATCTGCCACCACCCAAGCTTGCGACGCCCGCACGCCTCCCCAGCATTCCCGCCGTCCGATGAACCTCTCCGGCTTCTTCGACGGCGCGTCCGACTGGACGCAATGCTCCGCCGCGCTCGCCACCCGCACCCCACTCGAACGAGGCACCGCCTTCGAGCACATCGTCCGCCACCACCTCCGCACCGCGCCCGCCTACCGCGCGAAACTCGCCGATGTCTGGCTCCACCACGAAGTCCCCGCCGACGTCCGCACCCGCCTGAACTTCCCACCACGCGATCAAGGGATCGACCTCCTCGCCCGCACGCACACCGGCGAATTCTGGGCGATCCAGGCGAAATACCGCGCGGACGCCGATACGACCCTCACCCACCGCGAACTCGCGACATTCACTTCGCTCGCGTTCACCGTCTGCCGCGACATCTCCTTCGCCCTCGTCTGCACCACGACCGCCCGCATTCCCGGCCTCCTCGCCGATCTCCCACACCTCGGCGAACTCACCAGCGAAACGTGGACCCAGCTCGACGCCGCCTTCTTCACCTCGCTCCGCGAATCCATCGCCACGGCCACTCCGCCGCCGCTTCCCACCGCCCGCACACCGCAGGATCACCAACTCCGCGCCATCGCGAACGCGCATACCCACTACGTCGAACGCTCCGCCACCCGCGGCAAACTCATCAGCCCCTGTGGCTCCGGCAAAAGTCTCACCGCCTGCTGGATCGCCCAAAAACTCTCCGCCCGCCGCGTTCTCATCGCCGTCCCCAGCATCGCACTCATCCGCCAAACGCTTGAGACGTGGATGCACGAAGCCCTCGCCCGCGGCCAACCCGCGGACTGGCTCTGCGTCTGCAGCGACGCCGACGTCGCCAAAACCGAAAAGTCCGAACTTGTCGCCCACGTTCACGAACTCGGCCTCCCCACCACGCAACCCGCCCAACTCGCCGCCGCCCTCACCGCTCTCCGCGATCACCCGGGCCAGGTTGTCGTCCTCACCACCTATCAAAGCTCGCCCGTCCTCGCCGCCGCCGCGCGCGAAATCGCCTTCGACTTCGACTTCGCCGTGCTCGACGAAGCCCATCGCACCACCGGCCGCCGGGCGAAAAACTTCTCGCACCTTCTCTTCGACGAAAACCTCCCGCTCCCGCGCCGGCTTTTCATGACCGCCACCGAGCGCCGCTTCCAAGGCAGCTCCGACGAAATCGTCTCGATGGACGACCCCGCCCTCTACGGCGAAACGTTCGAACTCCTCACGTTCAAAGCCGCCATCGCCGCCACCCCGCCGATCCTCAGCGACTACCGCATCCTCACCCTCGGTATCCGCGCCTCCGACGTCGCCCGCCTCGTCGAAACCAACCGCTGGCTCGACCTCGGCGCCGACGGCCTCGACGAAATCACCGCCCAAGCCCTCGCCAGCCTTATCGCTCTCCGCCGCGCCACGCGCGATCACGGCGTGCAGCACACCGTTTCCTTCCATAGCAGCATCGCCCGCGCGCAACAATTCCGCGATCTCTGCGCCCGCCTCAACACCGCACTCCCCGCCGAGCCGCCCATCGCCGCGCATCACGTCAACGGCGCCATGGGCAGCGCCGCCCGCCAGCGCGAACTCGACGCCTTTCTTTCGCAAACACCATCGCTCGTCACCAACGCCCGCTGCCTCACCGAAGGCGTCGACGTCCCGCGCATCGACTGCGTCTTCTTCGCCGACCCGAAAGGCAGCACGATCGAAATCGTCCAAGCCGCCGGCCGCGCTCTCCGCCTCGCCGAGGGAAAAAAGCTCGGCTACATCCTGCTTCCGCTCGTCGTCCCCGACGGCGCCACGCTCGACGAAATCGCCGAGACGACCGCCTTCAAATTCGTCCTCTTCGTCCTCCGCGCCCTCGCGACCCACGACGACCGCATCGTCGAATGGTTCCGCGCCACCGCCGAAGGTCGCACACCCGAATCCAGCCACCTGATCCACTTCGACCTCGACGAAGTCATCACGCCGCTCGACACCAACGCCGAAGACTTCGCGAAACAGATCGAGGTTAAGTGTTGGACAACGATCGCGAAGCTAAACTGGCGTCCCTTTGCGGAAGCACGCGAGTGGGCTCGCAACAGCGGCATCAACAAATCCACCGACTGGCTTCGCATTTGGAGAGCCGGCGGCATCCCTCGCGATATTCCTCTCGCCCCATATACCGCCTACAAAAGCAAAGGCTGGATCGATTGGGGCGACTTTCTGGGATTTCGAAGACCCGCCACTCGCAAAAAACTACGCTCGTTCGAGGATGCGCGCGCGTTTGTCGTGAAGCTGGGTCTGAAAAGCCGACCTGAGTGGACGCAATACTCGCGACGCGGAACCGAAGGTTTGCCCCCGCTACCCAACGACATTCCGCGGAATCCGATGCACGCTTATCAAGGCAAAGGTTGGATAAGCTGGCCCGATTGGTTTGGAACTGCACCAGGGCTGGCCAGCAGGAATCTTGACCTTATGGAGTTCACCGCGGCTCGCGATTTCGCCCGAAGCTTGGGACTGAAGGGACAACGTCAGTGGCGAAAATACTGCCGAGGAGGTATGCCACATCTTCCCGAGCGACCTCGCGGCGTTCCAGCAGGGCCCGAACATTACTATCAAGAGCATGGCTGGGCCGGTTACGCCGATTGGCTCGGAAGCCACTACGTTCCTGCGAGCCGCCGGGCCTATGCTCCGTTTCAGCAAGCCCGAGAATTCGTCCGATCGAAGGGCTTCAAGACTAAATCGGAGTGGGCTCGTTTCGTCCGGAACTACAGCGGAGAATTTGTTCTCCCTCGAAGCCCAGAGCGAAGCTATAGAAAGAGCGGCTGGACTAACTGGAGCGATTGGCTCGGCTCGCCGATTGAGGAAACTCGACGCGCTCGCAATACGGAAAGCCGCTTCCGGCCATTCGAAGCCGCGCGTGACTTTGCGCGAAGCCTGGAACTCACGGGCTCCTTGCAGTGGCCGCTCTACACACAGGGCACCCTCTCCGGAAAGCCGCCGCTTCCGCCGGACGTGCCTCGCAACCCACGGAATGTGTATCCAAAACAATGGAAAGGCTGGGGCGATTGGCTGGGAAACGGCAACATCGCGCCATTCCAGCGACATTTCCTACCTTTCGAAGAAGCCCGACAATTTGCACGCGCTCTCAGCCTGAAGAGCGGCACCGCATGGAGTGACTGGTGCCAAATCAAAGGCAATCCGCCGCCAAACATACCACGCCATCCCGCGACGGTGTATCGCAACAAAGGCTGGACCAGTTGGCCCGACTTCCTCCAGCCGCCCACGAGCGCACCATGACACCGCTCACCGAAAAGGAATATCTCCTCTTCTGCGACGAATCCGATCGGCGCGGCCCCTTCTACTCGAACTTTTATGGTGGCGTCCGTGTTCCAGCCTCGCAGCTGGCTGAAGTTGACTCCGCTCTTCGCCAAGCGCGCACCCATCTCGGCCTTACGAGTGAAATCAAGTGGGAGAAGGTAGGTCCAGGGATCGTCGATCGTTACCAGCACTTCATCTCCGTCTTCTTCGATCAGCTCATCGCGCGCCGCGCGTTCATGCGCATGATGTTCACTCACAATGCTCGGGTGGCGGTGGGATTGACACGCGATCAGCTCAGCGAGAGCTACTACCTCCTCTACTATCAATTTCTGAAACACGGCTTCGGTCTCGCTTATCTGCCGCCACACGCGCGTTCCCCCCCGCCTTCGTGTTTACCTCGACGAAATCGGCGACACTCGCGAGCAGGTCGCTAAGTTCAAAGGTTTCATCCGCGGACTGCCGGACACCAAAACCATTCGGGCCGCCGGGGGCTTGATCCTCGAAGATTCCGCCATCGCTGAAATCCGTTCGCACGACCACTTGATCATGCAAGCGCTCGATGTCGTCCTCGGCTCGATTACATTTCGACTAAACAATAAACACCTCGCCAAGCCACCGGGCGAACACATGCGCGGCAAACGCACCATCGCGAAGGAGCAGCTCTACCGCTTCATCCTTGCCGAGATCAAACGCGTGACCGGTAAGCAGGGTTTCAATATCGGCATCACCACGGGCGTCTCTGAGTTTCCCGCCGGACGTTGGCACGACCCTTACTTGCATTGGTGCTTCACGCCGCGTGAACACGCCTTCGATCCCACGGCTGTAAAGCCCTGAAAAGGGCACCGCCCCACTTGGACCTACATCAGTCTCTGACGGCAAAGCGTCAGCATTCGGTCAAGCAGGGCGATGTGACCTAACATCACAGTGCGGTGGAAAAGAGCAAGGAGAGAGTCGAAAGAGGATCAGCTCTATAAACCCCGCACGCACGGACTGCACCGCTCCCCGGCAGCACCGTCCGTGGTTTCCTTCCTCGTGGCTTCACATCCGTGTTTCTCCGCGCCCATCTGTCGTTAACTAGCTCACTCAGTCATCCTCCGTATTGAAACTTTCACCACGCATCGCACCGGTGAAGATCGCCTTGCTCCTGCTGTCGAAACTCCGGCCACGTTCTCATCCGCGCGGCGGAAGCGTGGCGCCGTCGATCCATTCGCCTTCGACCAGGTGCGTGTCCATCGCGTGATCGGCGCCGCGTTCGTTGCGCTGAAGTTTCGCGACGAGCAACTCCGCCGCCATCTCGCCGACGCGCGCGTGGTTTTGCCAGATGCCCGCGATTTTCCCCCGACGGTCGCGCAGGCCGAGACTTACGAGCGCGGTTTTCGGCGCGCCGCCCCGAATGGCTTTCAACCATTCCTCCGCGCGGTCGCTCGGCGTCGCAAGCACCACGTCGGGTTTGTAACGCCGCAACCAGGTGGCAAATCCCGGCGGTGTCGCCTGCTCCTCGGTGTTGATCGGGCCGCTGAGCACCGGCACGTTCGCGCCCCCTGACACGCGCCAGTGCTCCATCAAAAACGCCGCCTCCCACCGATGCCCGATTCGCTCGCTCGCCGTGTCGCCAACGACCAGACCGAGCCGCCGGTAACCGCGCGCTCGACACATCTGCACCGCGAGGCGCGTCGCTTGATAATGATCGGTCGACACGCGCTCGAGGATCGGCTCGCGAATGCGCAAGCCGATGCCGATCGCAGCGAAGTCCGTCACGTCGAAATCCACGCGGCTGCCCGCGCCGGGCGGCGGCGAGATCAACACGCCGCCGATGCCGCGCGTCAGCAGGATCTGACGGAGCCGGTTGGCATTCATCCCGCCGCGCGTGAGCGAGAATTCCTCCAAACGAAAACTCAACTCGGCGGCGCGCGCCTGGGCGCCGTCATAGATTTCCAAATACGCCGGATTGCGCCGCCAGACTTCGCCGTCGGAGTCGAAGGTGAGATACGCGAGCGTCGTCACACCGGCCTTCGACTTGCGCCCGCGCTGCTGCTGCATGAGCGCGGCGACGAGCGGATTCGGCCGGTAACCCAGCCGCTCGGCCGCCGCGCGCACCGCCACCTGCGTTTCCTCCGGGATACGCGGATCCCGTCGCAGCGCGAGCGAAACGGTGGTGCGGTGCACCCCCAGCGCACGCGCGACATCCTCCATGCGGGGCGAAACGGTGCGGTTCATTCAACGGCGAGAATAAACCGCCCCTCTCGCGCGGCAAGCCCCGGTGCTAACCGTTCCGCAACACCGGATGCCGCATCCGCGGCATCGGACTGACACCCCTAACCCAATGAAGTCGATTCCACGCGTCACCTTGGCCAGCGCCGCTCTCCTTGCGCCGGCCTTTCTTCTCGCCCAAACGGCGGCCGAATCCGCCCAGCCGTCCGAGCCGGTTTATGAACTCCCGGCCTTCAACGTCACCACTTCGCAGGACCGCGGCTACCGCGCCGGCAACTCCGTCTCCGCCACGCGCATTGATACGCCGATCAAGAACCTCCCCTTCTCGGTCAACGCCTTCACGGAGCAATTCATCACCGACATCGGCGCGCGTTCCCTCGAGGACATCCTCAATTTCGCCCCCGGCGTGACCAATGCCGGCCGCGAGTTCGGCACCGGCACAACCAAGGTCAACGTGCGCGGCTTCGAGAGCGATCCCCAGCGCAACGGCTTTCCGTCCTCCGGCTATATCGACGCCGCCACGGTCGCGCGCGTCGAAGTCGTGAAGGGTCCGGCCTCGCTCCTCTACGGCCAGATCGCGCCCGGCGGCGTGGTGAACTACATTTCGAAGCGGCCGTTTGAGAAGAAGAGCTACGCGCTCAACCAAAGCGTCGGCAGCTACGGTTACCTGCGTTCCACGGTCGATCTCAACCAGCCGCTCGTCGACGACAAGGTCCTCGTGCGCTTCAACGGCGTCTGGGAAAACGGTTTCGAGTGGGTCGACAAGGCCGAGTCGGAGACGACTGTGATCGCGCCGGTCGTGACGTGGAAAATCACGCCGAACTCCGCGCTGACGCTCGACTACCAGTGGTTCCGCCGTCGCGAAACCCCCGCGTTCATGCGGCAGAACGTGCGCGTCCCGGTCTCGAACGCGTCGCTCTATCCGACACCCGGCAACCCGACGCGCGCCCTCGCAGCGAGCGACTACTTCGGTCACTTCGCGCTCGACGACAACCGCTACAATCCCGCCAGCGCGCACGATTACCGCGACAGCGATTTCGAGAACTTCTTCGCGGAATACGCGGTCAAGTTCGCCAACTGGGACGTGCGCGCCGTGTTCACGTGGGACAAGGGCGTGACGCGCAGCTATCATCACGGCTACGGCGACGTCACCTCGAACGTGCCTTACGCGATGCTCGTCGCCGCTCTGAATGGCGACTACTCCTTCCGCAACGTCATGCAGACGCTCGACGGGCTCGTGAACGTTCCCCGCGACGGCGCCACCGCGCTGCGTCGCGCGCAGTTCACCGAGCGCCGCAACCAGAACCGCACCTGGCAGCTCGAAGCCGCTGGCGACTACACGTTCGGCAGCGTGAACTGGAAACCGCTCCTCGGTGCAACCCACCAGACCGGAGTCGGTGTCATCGAGCAGCGCACGCTTCCCACCGCGCAATGGCCGGCCGCCTGGGATCTCCGCGATCGCAGCACGTGGACCGACACGTTCTTCCCGCTCTCGTCGATGCCCTTCAACACCCGCACCGCCGGACCGATCGAAAACACCGGCATCTACACCGCGCACACGCTTTCGTTCTTCGAAGATCGTCTGATTGCCGTCGGCGGCCTGCGCTGGTCGAAGGCAGACTCGACGACGTTCAACCGGATCAACGGCTCACAGACGCCCGATTTCAGCACCGAGAAAACCACGCCGCAGCTCGGCGTCGGCTTCAAGCTGCGCCCCGATTGGCTGCTCTACGCGAGCTACAGCGAATCGTTCACCGCCGGCAATCGCCAGCTCCGCACCGCCGGCGTCTTCGACCGCAACGCCGAGCCGTTCATCGGCACCGGTTACGAACTCGGCACGAAGGTCGACTTCTTCGACGGCCGCCTCTCCGCGACCGTGGCCGGCTTCTGGCTCCAGCAGGACAACTACACGTTCACGCTCACGAGCATCAACCCGGTCACCGGACTCACTGGCATGACCGACCTCCAGGGCAACACCGTCGTCAGCGACGGCGTGGACCTCGACATCACCTGGTCGCCGCTCGACCACTGGCAGGTCTATCTCGGCGCGAGCTATGCGGACACTTACTACGACGTCATCCACTCGCCTGACGTCGCCTACCTTGTCGGCACCCAGCCGGAATCGACCGCGCGCGACCGTTACAGTCTCTGGACGCGTTACTCGTTCACCGGCGAAACGCTGAAGGGTTTCTGGATCGGCGGCGGTTTCAGCTACACCGGCAAGAAAGCGGAAATTTCGAACAACCCGTATCTATTCCTGCCCAACCAACTCATAGCGGACCTGACGATCGGCTACGACTTCAAAGCCAACGGCGCGGACTGGAGCACATCGCTCGCGTGGAAAAACTTCACCGACGAAGACGAGATTCCCTCCGTCCGCAGCCGCGGCCTGCCCTCGCGCTTGATCTTCACGGCGGGGGTAAAGTTCTGACGAAATCGCCGCCCGCGAATGAAGCGGGCGGTGCTCGGGCTCTCCCGCGAGAGACAGCCATTCAAGTCTCCACGTTTTGAATACAACAGAGCGCACTCAAGAGGTCCCGCCATCCGCGCATCGCATTCCGCTGCGCGCGTGGGTGCTGCTCGGCTTGGTCGCCGTGGCGGCGGTGCTCTTCATGGTCGACCGGCAGGTGTTGTCGCTGCTCAAGACGACGCTGCGCGACGAACTCGGTCTGACCGACGTGCAGTATGGGTGGCTGATCACGGCCTTCATGGTGCCCTACACTGTGATGTATCTCTTCACCGGCGGTTGGATCGACCGCTGGGGAACGCGCACGATGTCGCTCGTGTTCATCGGCGCGATGTCGCTCGCGACCGTTCTCACGGGGATGTCGCGGGGCTTCACCGATCTGTTTCTTTGCCGCGTGCTCCTCGGCGTAGCGGAAGCGGGCATCATCCCCGCGAGCATTCTGTTCGTCGTGTTGTGGTTTCCCAAGGAGCGCCGCGCCACGGCCGTCGCGATCAAGTCGCCGCTAGCCGTTTTCGGCACGGTATCGACCCCGCCGCTCGTCGCCTGGATCACGCTCGAGTTCGGTTGGCGCACGGCCTTCGTCGTCCCCGGCGTAATCGGCCTCCTCGTCGCCGCCGGCTGGTGGACGCTTGATCGCAATCCGCCGGATTACGGCGAGCCGAAGCCCGCTCCGGCCACGCCCGGCACGAAACGCCTCGGCGCGTTCGGTCTGCTGCTGCGCAACCGTCGCCTCTGGCCGTTGCTCGCGGTTCGCGTGATCAGCGATCCGCTCTGGTTTTTTCTGCTCTACTGGCACGCGCCGTTTTTGCAGGAGCAACTCGGTTTCTCGCTCGCGCAGGTCGGACAATGGGCGTGGATCCTGCCGCTCTGCGGAGCGCTCGGGAATCTGCTCACCGGACTCGTCTCCGACAAACTCGTCGCGCGCGGAGTATCGTTGTGGCGCGCGCGGACTTTGCCGCTGCTGGGCGCGACGGTGCTCGCACCGCTGGCCGCCTTGCTCCCGCTGGCTCACACGGCGGGCGTCGCGATCACGCTGATGGCGTTGCTCTACATCCTGTGCAACGCGTGGATCTTCCTGAGCAACGTCTTCGTTGCCGACCTCGTGCCGCGCGAGAACGTCGCGACGGCCGTCGGCCTGCTCAGCGCGATGGGCGGCGCGACGTCGGCGCTATTCAATCTCGGCGCGGGCTGGATGGTCACCTTCGCCGGTTATGCGCCGTTGTTCTGGATCGGCGCGCTGCTGCACCCGGTCGCCGCCATCGTGCTGTGGCGGGCCTACGGTCGGAAAACGTCGGAGACGCCAGTCGCCGCATGAACGCGCGTCTGCACGAGGGTTTCGCCGCGCCCGACGCGTGCGTCGTTTTTTACGGCACGAGTCTGACCCGCGCAGGCGGCTGGGTGGAGATCATCGGCGCGGAACTGCGCGCCCGTTACCCGGCCCTGCGGATCGTCAATGCGGCCGAGAGTGGACAGCACTCGCGCTGGGGACGGGAACATTTCGCCGAGCGGGTTCTCACCCAACGAGCGACAGCGGTGTTTCTCGAATTCGCGATCAACGACGCGGTCGCGCGCTTCGCGCTGAGCCTCGCGGAGGCGCGCGCAAATCTCGCGGCGATGCTCGACGCGCTCGCCGCGCAACACCCGCGCTGCGTCGCCGTGCTGCAGATCATGAATCCCGTGATCGACCGGCCACAGGGGCACGATGGTCATCGCCCGCACCTCGCGGCCTACGAACAAACCTGGCGCGACGTCGCGCGAGAGCGCGGCCTTATGCTCGTGGATCACGCGCCCGCGTGGGCGGAGTTGCTCGCCCGCGGCGAGAACGAGTTCCGCCGCTACGTGCCCGACGGGTTGCATCCGAACGCTGCCGGCTACGCCGCATTCATGCTGCCGGCCCTGCGCCGCGCGCTCTCTCTTTCATGAATTCTCCTGGCTACTACCATCCGGCCAAGCCGGTGGCTCCCGACGAAGCGCCGCGCGCGGCCGATCTCTGCATCTACGGCGCCAACGCCGCGGGCATCATGGCCGCCGTGCAGGCGCGCCGGCTCGGGCTGAGCGTCGCGCTGCTCGATCCTTCCGCGCAGATCGGCGGGCTCACGACGGGCGGCTTGAGTTTCACGGATCTCGGCAACGCCGATGCGATCGGCGGACTCGCGCGCGAATTTTATCGCCGCGTCGGCGCGCATTACGGCGCCGAGATCGAATGGGCATTCGAGCCGCATGTGGCGAAGAACGTGTTGGAAGAATTTCTGCGCGAAGCCGGCGTCGTCGCCGAAAGCGGTCACTATGTGGCCGCCGTGAAAACGGAGCGCGATCGCATGGGCGCGCCGCGGATCGCCGAACTCACGACGACGAGCGGACTGCGCGTGCGCGCGGCGTATTTCATCGATTGCAGCTACGAGGGTGACCTCATGGCCGCAGCGGGCGTTACGTTCACGTGCGGCCGCGAAGCCCGCTCGACTTACAACGAGGTCTTCAACGGGCAGCAGATTCACGCGAGCCATCAGTTCGCGATGCCGATCGATCCTTACGTGAAACCCGGCGAGCCGCGCAGCGGCTTGCTGCCGGGCATCGACGCCGACGACTCGTTCGTTCCCGGCTCGGGGGATCATCGCGTGCAGGCCTATAATTTCCGCGTCTGCATGACGAAGAATCCGGCCAACCGCGTGCCTTTTCCGCAGCCCGCCGGTTATCGTCGCGAAGATTACGAACTGCTCGCGCGGGTGCTCGCCGCGGGCTGGAGCGAAGTGTTTCAGAAATTCGACCGCATCCGTGGTGAAAAGACGGATACGAACAACCACGGGCCGGTCTCGACCGATTTCATCGGCCAGAACTGGGCCTGGCCGACCGCGGACTACGCGACGCGCGAGAAGATCTTTCAGGCTCACGTCACCTATCAGCAGGGCTACCACTGGTTCATGGCGAACGATCCGGCCGTGCCGGCGCGTATCCGGTCCGCATATGCGGAGTGGGGACTCGCCGCGGATGAATTCGCTTCGACGGACCACTGGCCGCATCAGCTTTATGTGCGCGAGGCGCGGCGGCTCGTCGGCGAGATCGTGATGACGTCCGCGCACTGCCTTTCGCGCGAAGCGGTGACCGATGTGATCGGCCTCGGTGCCTACCAGATGGACTCGCACAATTGTCGCCGGCTCGTGCACGCCGGCAGCGTGCTGAACGAGGGCGACGTGCAGGTGAAACTGCCGAAGCCCTACGGCATCAGTTATCGCGCAATCGTGCCGCGCGCGGGCGAGTGCGCGAACCTCTTCGTGCCGGTCTGCGCAAGCGCGTCCCACATCGCTTACGGCAGCATCCGCATGGAGCCGGTGTTCATGACGCTCGCGCAGTCCGCCGCAATCGCCGCGTCCGTCGCGTTGCAGCGCGAGCGCTGCGCCGTCCAAGCCGTGCCCTACGCGGAACTGAAGCCGCTGCTCGAGCGCGCCGGTCAGATCGTGTCCTGGGATCCCACGCGTCTGAACGGACTTACGGGCAATCCACCGAAGGAGTGATGTCATGCTCACGCGCCATCCTGCCAATCCCATCTTGCAGCACACGGATTGTCCGTTTCCCGCCACGACGGTCTTCAACGCCGGCGTCGCGCGTTTCGCCGGACGCTACGTGATGCTTTTCCGCAACGATTACGGTCGTTGGGGCGACGAGAAGTTCGACGGCACCAATCTCGGCTTTGCCACGAGCGTCGACGGCGTGAAGTGGGTCGTGCAACCGCGCCCCGCGCTCGACGAGGAGCGCGCGAGAGACGGTCTCGCGCACCTCTATCCCGCGCGCTTCGGTCGCGAGTTCATCAAGCGAATCTACGATCCGCGCATCACGGTGATCGACGGGCGCGCGTTGCTCTGTTTCGCCGCGGACACCGCGCATGGCATCTGCGGGGTAATCGCCGAAACGGACGACTTTGAGCGCTATCGTTTCATCAGTCTGTCGGCGCCGGACAATCGCAACATGGTGCTTTTCCCTGAGCGGATCGGCGGCGAGTTCGTGCGGCTCGAACGGCCGCTTCCGGTTTACATGCGCGCGAATCCCGAGGCGTTTCCGCTCTGGCTTAGCCGCTCCGCGGATTTGCGCTACTGGGGTGCGCAACGTCCGGTGCTCGGCGCGGACGACGTTCCGTATGCGAACAGCAAGATCGGTCCCGCCGCGCCGCCGGTGCGCACGCGCGCCGGGTGGCTGACGCCGATTCACGCCGTCCGGAAAGACGAGACGCGGCGGCTGAAAGGCTGGGAAGCGCGAGGCTGGTTCAAGACTTACTACGCCGGGCTCGCCTTGCTGGATCTCGAGGATCCGTCGCGCGTCGTGGGCTTGATGCGCGAGCCCTTGCTCGCGCCCGAAGCGCCATATGAACAGGACGGTTTTCGCGGCAGCGTGATCTTTCCCTGCGGTCTAATCCTGGACGAATCGTCCGGCGAGGTCCGCCTCTACTACGGCGCCGCCGACACCAGCGTGGCTTTCGCCACAGGTAACGTCGACGACCTCATCGCCGCCTGCGCGCCGCTCTGATCGCCAGTCACACGCCACCAGCTTCACCGGAGAGTCCCGCACGATGAAAAACCATCTCTCGCTGGCATGGGTGGCCGCGCTGTTGCTGTTCGCCGGCGGCGCGACGTGGATCTGCCTTCGAACTCTCTCAGACGCTGGAGCTACGCACTCCGCGAGCGTGACGGAGTCGGCAACTGAATTCCGCGAGCGGTCATCGGTGATTTGGGATGAACGACGTCTCACTGAATTGAGCGGGCGCGATCCGTTGAAGGCCGTCGTGCTCTCCCAGGAGTTGGCCAATGCGGCCGAGCGTCAGCGAATTCTGATCGCCGCATTGGAAGCTCTCCGCCACAGCGATCCGGCACTCGCGGCGGAAATCGTCGCCGGACTTCCCGCGGGAGATTTTCAACAGATCGCCGCGGGCCAGGTGGCGACGGCCTTCGCAGGCGTCGATCCGGTCGGGGCGTTCTCGTGGGCCCAAGCCTTGGCCGACGACCACACGCGACTTCGCGCCGTCCGGGAAGTTGCGGCCGTTTGGGCGGAGACCGATCCACAGGCCGCAGCGGTTTCGGTCGCGACGCTCGATTCCGAGCGAGAAAAGCAATTGGGCGCTCTCGCCGTCGCCACAGTATGGATACGAAACGATCCACGGGCTGCGCTCGCGTGGGCGGGAACATTGGAACCGCTCGACGCTCGCGCGTTGGTCTCGGGCAGTGCCGTCCAGACTTGGGCCGAGCGAGATGCTCCCGCCGCGATGGAGTGGTTGGCGAACCAGTCGGCGGATTTTCACTCCGTGATCGATCCAGACACCCGTCTGGGAATCATCGGCAAATGGGCGGTTCAGGATCCCGAGGGCGCGCGTGAGTTCGTCAGCAAAATGACGCCCGACGAAAAACAGGCGCAGGCCGTTGCCATCGTCGCCGATCAATTGGCGAAAAATGACCCCGTCGCGACGATGCAATGGGCGCTGACTCTGCCTCGGGAGGCGGTGAGCAACGGTGCCTTTTCGGCGGCCTTTCGGCAATGGCGCGAAGCCGCTCCCGAGCGCGCCGAGGCTTGGTTAACGGCCGCGAATCTGACCGCGGAAGAAAAGTTGCGGCTCGTCAATTACCCCTAAGTCCCGAGCGCCGAAAACGTCGGCCAGAGACATCAAATTAGCTCGGTCAACTCCTGTCCGGGCTTCTTCCACAAATACCATGAAACTACCCCCTGCATCCCCTCGCGCGCGGCTCGCTGCTGCGTTTGCTGTGCTCCTTGCGTTCGCGTCGTCTTTGTCCGCGGTCATCGAAAGACACCCCTTGCCCCCGATTGCCGAATATGCGGCGTCCTCCACCTACGCGCTGACGGTCGACGGCCTCAACGTGCAGGTCACCAGTTTCGGGGGCGGATATGATTACGCGCATTTCACGCGGGTTTCCGGCTCGATGAATCTCCAGGTGAAGACGCTCTACGGATCGATCAGCCAGTGGGCCATCACTCCGGCCAAGCTCCCGATCTCCGCCACCGTGAGCGGCAACACGATGAACTTCACGTTGAACAGCGAGCACTACCTGATCATCGCCACCGATGGACGCCGACTCGTGATCGCCATCGATCCGCCTTACACGAAACCCGCCAGCTCCGGAGCCGGGATCCGGAACGTCGTCACCCAATACGGCGCCAACAATCAAGGTGGCGGCTGGGCCACGGCAGCCATCCAGGCGGCGATCGACGATACCCATAATGCCGGCGGCGGGATCGTGTATGTGCCGGCGGGACGTTACTACGTCGGCAATCTCACGCTGAAAAGCAATGTGCACATGTTCATGGAGGGCGGCGCGGTTTTCCGCTTTCATGGAACAGCCGCCAACTACACGCACGATGCCTTCAAGACTTCCCAAAATCGCTGGCTCACCTGGTGGATCAAAACCACCGCAGGGTCCACCAATGTGAAGATCTACGGACGCGGCACGCTGGATGCGAATGCGACCAACACGATCGGGGCCAACAATTTTGCCTGCAACGTCGTTGTCCCGCTGGGCACCTCCAATTTCACCATGGAGGGCATCGTCGTGCGTGATGCCGGCACGTGGTCCGTCATCCCCGCTCGCTCGAATGATTGCACCTTCCGGAACGTCAAAATGTTCAATTCGGTGATCAACAGCATGACGGAAAACGACGGCATCGATATCAACGAATGCCAACGCATCGTCATCGATCGCTGCATCGCGATCGCTCACGACGATTCGTTCAGCACCAAGACCTGGGCCGGCACCGGGATCACGGTGAACTGGCCGGGCAACCCGGAGCCGGTCGACGACGTGCTGTTCACGAACTGCGTCGCTTGGTCCGACTACTACGCCTACAAGATCGGTGAAGGCACCAACCAGCCCCAAAACAACGTGCGTTTCGTCAACAACGTCGTCTTCGATTGCGCCGTCGGCATCGGCATCAGCGCCAAATGGGGCAGCGCCCCCGTCACGAACACACGTTTCGAAGGCATCGATATCGAACGGGTCAACGGGAACTCTTGGGGCAACTCGGCTTGGTGGCACGGGTGGATCCAGAATGTGGACGGCACCGGCGGAGCGACCATCACCGGCGTCTATATCAAGAACATCAAGGTCCGCGATGCGGGGAACACCGCGGCCGCGTTGGAGGGCCTCAATTCAACAAGTCGCATCGATACCGTAACCTTCGAGAATGTAGTCATGCCCGGACAATCCACCCGGGCGACCACGCTCGCACAGATGAACGTCACCTCCGTCCAATTCGCGACGAACATCACCGTTCGTTAGCGATCCGAACCGACAGCTCGCGCGCCTCCGCTCCGGCGCGCGAGCGCTCTTTCCCGCTTCATTGAGCGCTGCCGGCGCACGCAGCAATGGCACACGACATTGGACGCCGCGCTCATTCGCTGTAGCGTGCCGGTTTCGATGTCCGCCAAACCACGCCCGCCCATCCTGCGCAGCGTCAAACGCCCTGACGCCCTCGCCGCCCTGCGCACCTGGCTCGCGCGCCACCCCAACTTCATCCGCGAGCGCGGCGCCGATTACCACCGCCGCCACGCCGTCAAATCCATCCGCGCCGCCGCCGACCACTACGTCGAAGCCCGCGTCCAAGGCTCCGAATCCACACCTTACATCACCACGCTCTTCTACACCCGCGATCGCTGGTCGTCCGATTGCACCTGCCCGTTCGACGGCGATGTCTGCAAACACGCCCACGCCACCGGCCTCGCCTGGCTCGAACACGTCGCCTCCGGCGCCCTCGACGGCGCCGATCCCGCCCGCGTATCCGAAAATCCACCACCGCGCGAACTCCCCGCCGAGCCTCCGCCGCTCTCCTTCCGCCAGCAATGGACGCCCGTCCTCGCCTCCAAACTCGGCCGCCTGCTCACCGACACCGAACAACGCCAACTCGACGATCTCGCCGCCCTCTTCAACGAATTCGTCCAAGCCAACCAAACCCTCTACCCCGGCGCCCTCCTCCGCCACGGCTTCGACTACACTCCGCCGCCCGGCGCCCCGCTCTACAAACCCGCGTATTCAGGATGGTGGGACGCCTCCACCGCCCCGCGCGATCCATGGGCCCTCTGGCAATACATCGCCCACGACTACGAGCTGCACGATCGCCCCATTCCTGAAGCCTTCCGCCCGCTCACCAACACCGCCGCCATCCGCACCGCCATCGCCGAGCGTCTCACCCAGCACGAGCTCGCCGCCTGGCAACGCGCGCTCGCCCTCGCCGAAGAATCGCCCACCGCGCAAACCCATCCCGCCCTCTCCAACGTCACCGGTCTGCGCGCCCGCGTCCACCCCGCCGGCGGCCTCGTCATCGAAACGCGCACCGCCCCCGCCAAATCCTGGAAAACCCCCACGCGCCCTTGGTTCGTCGCCTTGGGCTCCACGCGCCCCAGCGATTTCGAACACCTCACCCCGCCCGAAGCCGCCCTCGGCCTCGCGCTCGCCGCCGAAGTCCGCGCCGGCTTCGAACCCACCAGCCCGCGCCAACCGCTTCCCGCCGAAATCACCACCGCGCTTTTCCGCACCCGCGCCGCGCGCGACGCCTTCGTCCTCCCCGACAGTTCTCATTTCATCGTCCAACCCGAGCCTCTCCTCCTCGACGCCCGCGCTTCTTCCGATTCCCCCGATCGCCTCGAACTCCGCCTCGCCGCGCCCGACGGCCGCGACGCCTCCCGCGCCGTCCTCCTCACCGCCCGCCCACAACCGCTCTACCTCTTCGACCAAAAGATCTGGCGCGGCCCACCGCCCACCCCCGACACCCCGCTGCCCGCCTCCGCGCTCGGCGACCCGAAACTCATGTCGCGCCTCCGCGCCGCCGGTCTCCGCCTCCCGCGCGAATTCGAACAAAACATCCGTCGCATCCTCCTCCGCCCCCACCTGAAATGCTGGCTCGCGCCCACGCCCGGCGACGACGATGCCCTCGAGTTTCACGCGCAACTCACCGCCCGCGATCCCGACTTTCCTTTCGAACAACACTACACGCCTTCTGGCTGGCAATGGACCTCCGCCGGCGCTCCTCCCCCGCGCGGCCCCACGGATCCAATTCTTGAATACGACCTCTCCGCCGCGCACGCCGCCGCCGATCGACTCGCCGACTTCCGCCTCGACTGGCGCCCGTGGGAAGCGGACTGGGCCCGCGCCGTCACGAAAAACTTCCCCGACGAATTCGTCGCCTGGCACGCCTCGCTCCCACCCAACCTCCCCATCGACGCCTCCCCCGGCCTCGCCAGCCTCCTCGGCCCCCCGCTCCGCGGGCGTATCGAGTTTTCCGCGACACCCGCGCCCGAATCCGCCGGACGCGACTGGTTTAACCTCACCGCCAAGCTCAGCGTCAAAGACACCAAACTCACGCCCGACGAACTCGCGCTCCTCCTGAAAGCCCGCGGCAAATGGGTCCGCCTCAAACGCCACGGGTGGCAACGCCTCGAAATCGAACCCGCCGACGAAGCCTCCACCGCCGCCCTCGACCGCCTCGGTCTCACCCCCGACGACGTCCTCGCCGACGGCCGTCCCGCGACGCATCGCATTCACGCGCTCCAACTCGCCGCCGAAGCCGACCTCCTCGAAGCCCAGGACGCCCGCCTCGCCGCCTCGCTCCGCGAACGTATCCAAACGCTCGCTACCACTCCCCCGCCGCCCGTTCCTTCCGAGCTCCGCGCCACGCTCCGCCCGTATCAAGAAGAGGGATACCACTTCCTCGCCCATCTCGCCGCTCACGGTCTCGGCGGCATCCTCGCCGACGACATGGGCCTCGGCAAAACCGTCCAAACCCTCGCCTGGCTCCTCCACGCCTCCCAGCAAAAATCCATCGAAAACCCCCACCGCCCCGCAGCCGAAGCCTCCCCTCTGGAGAGGGGTGGCGCGCAGCGCCGGGGTGTGTCGCCCACCGAAACGGCCCCATCCGCCGCCCCCTTCCGCGCCCTCGTCATCTGCCCCAAATCCGTCGTCCACACCTGGCAAACCGAAACCACCCGCTTTGCCCCCACGCTCAACCCCGCCATCTTCAACCCTCTCCGCCTCGGCGAACTCGCGCACTCCGCCTCTCATCTCTCATCTCTCCACCCTCAACTCCTGGTAGCCAACTACACCCAACTCCGCCTCAACGCCGGCTGGTTCCGCGCCCAAGCCTGGGACGCCGTCATCCTCGACGAAGGCCAGTTCATCAAAAACCCCAACAGCCAAGTCGCCCAAGCCGCCCGCGCCCTCCGCACGCCGCACCGTTTCGTCCTCACCGGCACCCCCATCGAAAACCGCCTCACCGACCTCTGGAGCCTCTTCGCCTTCGCCCAACCCGGCCTCCTCGGCACGCTCGCGTCCTTCCGCCGCCAATACGACCAACCCAACCCCGCCTCGCTCGCCCGCCTCCACCGCCGCATCCGCCACTTTCTCCTTCGCCGCACCAAAGCCCAGGCCGCCCCCGATCTCCCGCCGCGCACCGAGGACGACCTCGTCGTCGAACTCGAGGGCGAACAACGCAAACTCTACGACGCCGAACTCAAACGCGCACGCGCCCAACTCCTCGGCATCTCCGACAACCGCGAGCTCATCGCCGTCCGTTTCAACGTCCTCGCGAGCCTCCTCCGCCTCCGCCAAATCTGCTGCCATCCCGCACTCGTCGATCCCGCCCACCGCAATCTTCCCAGCGCCAAACTCGATGCCCTTCTCGAACGCGTCGAAGAACTCCGCGACGAAGGCCATCAGGTTCTCGTCTTCAGCCAGTTCGTCGAAATGCTCGAGCTCATCCGCCACTGCCTCGACCGCCACGGCATCGCACATCTGATGCTCACCGGCTCCACCGAAAACCGCGCCGAGCTCGTCGAACGGTTTCAATCCGACAAATCCAAAACCGTCTTCCTCCTCTCGCTCAAAGCCGCCGGCTTCGGCCTCAATCTCACCGCCGCCAGCTACGCGATCCTCTACGACCCGTGGTGGAATCCCGCCGCCGAAGCCCAGGCGATCGACCGCACGCATCGCATCGGCCAGACGAAACCCGTCATCGCCTACCGCCTCCTCGCCGAAAACACCGTCGAAGAAAAAATCCGCGTCCTCCAACGCGACAAAGCCGCCCTCGCCAGCGCCGTCGTCCAGGAAGAATCCCTCGCCAGCATACTCGACCTCGACTCCCTCCGCCAAATCCTCGCGTAGCGGCGGACCTCCGTGCCTGCCGCCTCCTCTTTTCAGCTCCCGTAACATTTTCTCAATACAATGCCGAATCCCTCCTGCCCCGCCTGCACCCTCGACGACGTGCTCAGCCACTCCGACCATTGGGAGTGCGCCACCTGCGGACACGAATGGCCCAAAGACGCGCCCGCCGAACAAGCCCGCATCGTCAAAGACGCCCACGGCAACGTGCTCACCGAGGGCGACACCATCACCGTGATCAAAGACCTGAAACTGGGCGGCTCGCAGGTTTTGAAAGCCGGCTCGAAGGCCAAAAACATCCGCCTCGTTGACGGCGACCACGAGATCGCCTGCAAAATCGACGGCGTCTCTCTCGCGCTAAAAGCCTGCTTCGTCCGCAAAGCCTAACCGGTGGAGCCCGGCGTCCCGCCGGGCTTGATCGAAGGTAGCGCGAGCCGTCCCCGGCGAGCCGCGCGCAGCGCGCCAATCCTCCACCGCGCACGACAACGCCTCGCCATCCCCAGATTGCATGCTCGCCCGCAACCTGCCGCGATCGACGCACCGCTTTGTCGCACCCCATGTCCGCCGTCCTCCCCCATCTCACCCGCCCCCACCTCAGCGCCCGCGATCTCGCTTCCTTCTACACTCACTTTCACGCCGACCCCGACTTCATCTCCGATCTCATCGCCGCGCTCGATCATCTCGACCCCGATCTCACCCACCGCGCCTTATCTCTTCTCACCAAAACCGCCCGCAGCTCGCCGCTCCCGACGCCCGATCTCGCCCGCATCGTCGACCGCCTCGACGCCTCCGACCACTGGCTCCACCGCCTCACCGCCTGCCAGCTCCTCTCCGCCCAACCGATTCCAACCGAACTCGGTGACGACGTTTTCCCTTTTCTCCAACGCTGCTTCACCGACCGCCGCGTGATCATCCGCGCGTGGGCCCTCACCGCGATGCTCTCTCTCCGCCGCGACCCACGCTTTCGCCCCGCCGTCGCCGCCGCACTCCGTCTCGCGCGCCGCGATCCAGCGAAATCCATGCAGGCCCGCCTCCGCCAAATACTCCCCTGATCGAAACGCTCGTCGACTTCGCGGCTGAACGCTCCTTCACGCGAATCCAAACCCAAGCAGGTCTAGAACCACGAACAGACACGAATTCACACGAATCCTGTCTCTCATATTCCTGCCCCGTCGTGTCCATCCGTAGCTTACCCAAAGCTCTACACGAAAGCCGCGCCGCTTTTCTCCCGACCGCCTCCTCGATTTCCCCCCAAGCAATTTTGTAATACATTATATTACAACCCCCTCCACGCTTCGAATTGCGCAACTTTCCGCCCCTCCATGTGTAACTAAATCATGCCCGCTCGCTTTCCCACCCACGCCGACGATCTCTCGAACCTCCGCCGCTATCTTCTTCGCGCCCTCTACTTCCTGAACTTCGCCCTGCTCGGCCTCGACGTCTGGCCCCAAGTGCTTCGCGGCTCCCCCGGCTCCACGCCGGTCGAAACCATCGCCCTCAGTTGGTGGGCGACCTTGTCACTCCTGAGCGTTCTCGGCCTTCGCTATCCCGTGAAGATGCTTCCGCTGCTCCTCGCTCAATTTACCTACAAGGTCGTCTGGCTCGCCGCCTTCGCGCTGCCGCAATGGTCCACCCTCAGCGACAACAACCTCACGCGCGCGATGCTCATCGGCCTCGTCATCGATCTGCTCGTGATCCCTTGGTCCTACGTCGGGCGACACTTCCTTCGCGAACCCGCCGAACGTTGGCTCTAAACACCCGCGCCTTTGACACTTCCGCCCGCCCCGTCGCACTCTCGCGCCGCTCATTTCCTGCGCCGCGCGATGCACGAGCTCAAACCCGACCACTACCTGCAACAACTCCAACCGCTGCGCATCCCCGCCGGCTGGACCCTCGGTTGGAACACCTTCCAAGCCATCGAAATTCCTCCCGACGGCTTCGCCGGCTCCTCACTCCTCTATCTTCTACGCCACGACCGCCGCCTCGTAGTCGACGTCGAGTGGCGCCCCGAATTCGATCCCAACGGCCACTACCACTACTACGTCCAACGCAACCCGCTCCGCACCGACGAGCCATCCGACCTGAACGACGACGTCCTCGACTCGTCGGAGTCGCGCTCCCGCGACGACGTCGTTCGCTGGCTCGACACCTGGCTCGCCCGCGGTCTCGTCGACGCACCTCCACCCGACGCGAGCGACACTCCGCCCGAGCAGCTCCATCCGCTCCGCATCTCCTCCGGCTGGGCCATCCATCGCAACAACATCACCATCACCGCGCCGGCTGCCCCTTCCGCCCCCAACGCACTCCTCTTCCGCGCCATCGCCGAACAACGCCGCTTCCGCCTCGACGTCCTCCGCCAATCCGAACCCAGCGGACACCCCAGCTACGTCATCGAACTCCTCTACGCTCCTTGGCCCCGCACCGACCGCGGCCGTCGCCGCCAGGACGTGCCGCTCACGTTCGACACGAATAACATTCGCATCATGCACCGTTTCGTCACCACCGCCTACGACGAACTCGTCCGCTACCTCGAAGCCTGGCTCTGGCGCGCCTCCAGCTGGGCCGTCGAAGGAAACTAAACGCCGCTCCACTCATGGCGCACTGTGATCGATGCTCGAAGCCCGACGCTCACGCATTCGGCAACGAATGGCTCTGCGTCGATTGCTATCAACAAACCGCCTCGTCCTGCGCCGGCAGCTGCGACTCCGACGTTTCACCCGAGCCCGTCACACCCGCCCCTCCGCTTCCCGCTTCCGCAGCCAACGAAACCTTCCGCGTGAATCCAAATTGCTGCTACAGCGCCTGCCCCCGCTGCTCCTCACTCCGCCGCCTCCGCGAGTTCCAATCCCGCTTCCCTCACGACTGGCCGCAACGCCTCCGCGGCCTCCCCCGCATCGTCGCCCTCGCCCAACAAGTCCGCTAAAAACAAAACGCGCTCCCTCATCGCGGAACGCAGCCTGCCCGACGGGCCGCGACGAGCGTCAATGCGCCCTCCGCCGCTCACCCCTCAATCCATCCCTCGCTCCAACTTCGCCCGCAGTTCCCCCACCCTCACATCGCATTCGTGCGCCAGCGCGTTCAACTCCCGCTGCACCTCCGCAACCCACGCCGCCTCGCCCAATCCTTCCTTCGCGCAAAACTCCGCCGCCAGCAGCGCATCCGCCAAATAACTCCGCGCCTTCTTCAACCGCACGATCACCCCCGCGCAAAACGCCACCTCCGGCGGCCACTCCGTGCCATTCAGCGCTCCGGCCAGCTTCGCCGACGCCTTCATCGTCGCCGACGCGAGATCGACCAACGGATGCTCCTCGCCCGCATCCTGCGCCACCCACCCGCGGTCCTCCGGCTCGCTCATCAACCGCACCGTCAACTCATGCGCTCGCTCCGCCACCGGATGCTTCAACTCCAGCACCCGCTCGACTTCCGGATCCGGATTCGCCGCCGCCTCCTCCGCCGCGCAATTCATCTCCTCAATCCACTCGTTTCGCTTCGCCTCCTCCTCCGGCGTCAACGGCACCTCCCCGCGCTCCTTCCTTCGACGCTCCAACTCCTCCTCCATGATCGCTTCGAAATCCGCCTCCTCTCCTTCGCGCTCCATCCGCGCCTGAATCCGGTCCAGCAGCCGTTGATGCTCCTCATCCATCCGCTCCGCCTCCTCTTCACTCATTGGCTTCTCCGATTGCCACGCTGAATCGTCCTCCTCCGTTTCGTCGCGCGCTTCTTCGATTTCCTCAACCTCCCCGCCTTCACGCGCCTTCTCCGCCGCCATCGCCTTTCCGAGCTGCTCGAAAAATCCGCCCATCGCCTCCGCATTCGCGCGCCGCTGCACCTCCTCTTCCGCCTCCGTCATTTCCCACGTCGCCTCCGGATCGATCGTCAACCGATAGCTCGCGCTCTCGATCACCACGCGGCCATTCGGCGTGCTGAACCACTCGAGATAAACGCTGTTCCCCCAATGCCACGGAAACGGCTTTCGCTGCTTATACAGTTCCATGAACTCCTCCATCGAAACCTCCGGCACCCTCACTTTCCGCGACGCCGTGAAGTCGCCCACCACACCGGTCTGCCGCCGCGCCATCCGCTCCACGTGTTCCACGGCCTTCGGCTCCGGATTCACAAACTCCAACCGCCGCCCCGCCAGATCCCGCCACGCATTTCCCGCGAGCTCCAACTCCACCGGCGCATCGTGTCCGACCAGCCAGATTTTTCCCGTCACCCGCCCGCGCTCACGATTATCGATCTCGCCACGAATCACCGCCTCGTCGATGCGCCACGCCATGCGCACAGCGTGCGCTTTGCCCCGCCGCTGGCAACTCCGCCCCGTGTCAAATACAACGTTCTATATATCGATCTTTCATTAACACGTCGTCCTCTCGCGCCTTCTCGCCGCGCACCTCCGCCCTCGCGCCCCAACGCGATCACCACCGATACGTCACGCCCGCGAGAATATTATAGTCCGCGAACGCCGCACTCACCGCCGTCGTCCGCCCGGCGCGTTCCTCATCCACGCTCAACCAGCGCATGCGATACACCGTCAGCGGCACCGTCAAAAACACGCTCGTCTTGCCAAACGAATACGCCACGCCCGGCTCCACCGCGAGCGTGTAGCCCGGACGACGAAATCCTTCACTCGAACCCAAAACATCGCGCACCGGCTGCCCTTCCATCCGCAGCCCAAACTGAAAGCTGCCGTTCTTCACACCGAGCGGTTCGCCCACCGCCACCCCCGCCCGCACCAGAAAATAGTCCGGCACGCTCGTCACCGAATTCGGCACATACGGACCCGCGCCCGTCCACTGATTGTTCACGCCGTTGTGGCCCCGCGGATTCAACAGATAAGTCACCTCGCCATACGCGAGCGTGTTCGACTCGCCCAGCTGGTGAAACCCTTCCGCACTCAAAACGATCCCCAGCCCGCCGTCGCCCGGCTGAATCGCCAGATCCGCCGGCCCGCGCCGCCACGCCATGCTCGGCGGATTTCCCGGCGACGCCGTATTCACATAGCGATCCGTCTGCGCCTTCTCGTTCCCCGTCGGCAGCTTCAACCCCGCTCCCAGCCTCACGTTGTAGCGCTGGTGCGTTTCAGGATCGAACATCCACCGGCGCAACGTCAGCGCGATATCGCCCAACCCCTTCGCCTTGTCCGCGCTCCCCGTGTGCGGCGGAATCGGACTCCGGTCAAACGCCCCCACCTGCACCGGCACACTCACCGTCGCCGAGGTCCGCGCACTCAACATCCGCGTCACCGACACATCGTAAATTGCCCGCTTCACCCGCGGCGCATTCGCCGGCACCTGCTCGTCGTTGCTGTCGTAAAAATGCCGGTCCGCCTCATAAAACCGAAACGTCAGCGAGGTCTCCCACTGCCCATCCTGAAGATAACGCGCCTTCTCGCTCCCGCCGATAATCGGCGGACTCACCCGCGTCGCCATGCAACCCTGCCCCAACCCCATCGAGGGCAACCAGGACAACGCCAGCAGCGCAACAACAGGAGCCAGCCGTTTCGAGGGAACGCAAAAGCACGATGAGAAATGCATGTGATAAAGAAGCAGAACCAGAGACTCGGGGGTTAAGTCGCCGAACCGCGTCACCGCGATCGGCACGTGGCGAGTGCCAACGCCGCCCGAATCTGAAAAGCCGCCGGGGACCAACCGCCTAAATCCGAGGGTCACGCGCTGAAATTCTACTGCGACTCCCCCACGTTCGCCCCGCGCCACTCGCTACCCGCGAGATCCCGATTACCCTGAGCGCCATGCCCGAATCCGTCGCCTCGCTCCAAAGCACTCACCTCAACAACGAACGCACCGTCTGGATCCGCGAGCCGCGCAACGCCGCCCGCGCCCGTCACCTCACCGTCTTCCTCGACGGCGAATGGTATCGCGAACGGGTCGGCGCCGTCGAAATCCTCAACACCCACGCCGCCGATCTCGCCGACTCCTGGTTCGTCTTCGTCTCCAGTCACAGCGAAGCCGCCCGCTGGCGCGAATGTCCCTGCCATCCTCCTTTCGCCGCCTTCATCGCCGACGAACTCCTTCCCTGGCTCGAACAACACCACCCCACACTCGCCCACGCGCGCACGCGCACACTCATCGGTCTCAGCTACACCGGCCTCGCCGCCGCCTTCATCGCCTGCGAACGTCCGGGATTTTTCCACAAGGTCATCAGCCAGTCCGGCTCCTTTTGGTGGAACGACACCTGGCTCATCCACGCTTTCGAAACTCCCCCGACCCGTCTCCACACCGCTTTCTACCTGAGCGTCGGCACGCGCGAGACCCAGGAAAATCTCCAGCACCGCCCCGACGTCCTCCAAAAAATTTCCCAACTCGAGGGCGTCCGCCGTTTCCACAACACGCTGCGCGAACTCGATCATCGCGTGCACTACGCCGAGTTCGACGGCGGCCACCAATTCGAATGCTGGCGCGCCGACCTGCCCAAAGCCTTGCGCTGGGCGCTGCTTCCGACGGCCGGGACACCCTGACGCCTTCCTTGCCTGCCCCGCCAGCGCGCTTTTGATTCCTTCCATGCATTCCCTTCCGCCGTATCTGCCCCGCTTCGTTCTCCAACTCCTGCTCGCCCTCGGCAGCGGACTCCTCATCGCCGCGCTGCTGTGAAGCGTTTCGCCTACGCCCTCGATCCAATCTGCCTCATCGCCTGCTCTCTCTACGCGCTCAACCGCTTCTACCTGCGCACGCACGCGGGCTCCGCCTTCCTCCACAACTACTTCAACGATCTCCTCCTCATCCCCGCCGCGCTCCCGCTTGCGCTCTGGATCCAACGCAAACTCCACCTCCGCCGCGACGACACTCCTCCCCGCTGGACCGAGATCGCTCTCCACCTCGTCGCCTGGGCCATCGCCGCCGAGGGGATCGCGCCTCTCCTTTTCCCTCATACGACGAGCGACCTTCGCGACATCCTCGCCTACACCACCGGCGCGCTCCTCGCCGGCCTCGCCTGGCAACTCCCGCGCCGCACCTACGCCTGAGTTCCACGCCCCATCGCTCATCCGTATCGCCTTTTCTGATGCGCCTCTAAACCGCGCCGCATTTCGCGCCCGCCCCGGCCGTCGAACTCGCACCTGGACCATTCTCGCGACAACCTGCGCGCATCATGCCTCGCGCCGCGCACTCATGCTCTCGTCGCCTTTTTCACTCCGGCTTCGTTCTCGTCATCGCCTTCGCGCACTTCGCGTCCTTCGCGGTTAACTCCTCCGCCGCCCGGACTTCATCCGCCACCGACGCCTCCCCGCGCGAACGCATCCGCCTCGACGACCACTGGCGCTTCGCCCTCGGTCACGCCACCGACCCCGACCGCGATTTCGGTCACGCCACCGGCTACTTTTCCTACCTCGCCAAAACCGGCTTCGGCGACGGTCCCGCCAGTCCCGCCTTCGACGACCGCGCCTGGCGCACGGTCAACCTCCCCCACGATTGGGCCGTCGAACTTCCTTTCGACCCGCGCGGCACCGCCTCCCACGGCCACAAGGCCCTCGGCCGCCACTTCCCCGAAAACAGCGTCGGCTGGTATCGCCGCACATTTCATATCCCCTCCACCGACCTCGGCCGCCGCATCCGCCTCGACCTCGACGGCGCCTACCGCGCCGCGCGCGTTTTCATCAATGGCTTCTACGTCGGCGAAGAACCCAGCGGCTACGTCGGCGCCAGCTACGATCTCACCGAATACCTCAACTTCGGCGGCGAAAACACCCTCGCCATCCGCGTCGACGCCACGATGGAGGAGGGTTGGTTCTACGAGGGCGCCGGCATCTATCGCCACGTCTGGCTCGTCAAAACTTCCCCTCTCCACGTCGCCCGCGATGGCACGTGGATCCGCACCGACGTCGTCGGCAACACCGCCACCATCACTTCCGAGGTCATCGTCAATCACCACGGCCGCACCGCCGCGCCTTACACCATCGATCAGGAAATCTTCGCGCCCGACGGCCGCCGCCTCTCCCACGCGACCGTCCACGCCCGCTCGCTCGCTCCAGGCAACACCGCCACGCACACCGACGTCGCGCGCATCCGCTCCCCGCAACTCTGGTCCCTCGAATCTCCGGCGCTCCATCGCCACGTCACCACGCTCCGCGAGGGCGATCGCATCCTCGATCGCTACGAAACGACTTTCGGCATTCGCACGATTCGCTTCGACCCCAACCGCGGCTTCTTCCTCAACCACCAACACGTCGTCCTCAAGGGCACCAACAACCACCAGGACCACGCCGGCGTCGGCGTCGCGCTCCCCGATGCGCTGCAGGAATTTCGCATCCGCCGCCTGAAGGAAATGGGCAGCAACGTCTATCGCGCGTCGCACCATCCCGCTACGCCCGAGCTCCTGGAGGCCTGCGACCGGCTCGGCATGCTCGTCATCGACGAAAACCGCCTCATGGGCATCAACCCGTATCACCTCGGCCAGCTCGAGCGCATGATCCGTCGCGGTCGCAACCACCCCAGCATCATCCTCTGGTCGATCGGCAACGAGGAGTGGGCCATCGAGGGCAACATCAAGGGCGCGCAACTCACCGTGCCCATGCAGGATTTCGTCCGCCGTCTCGATCCGACCCGCCGCGTCGTCGCCTCCATCAGCGGCGGTTGGGGCGGCATCTCCTCCAAGATCGAAGTCGCCGGCGTGAACTACGTCCGCCAGGCCAGCATCGACCGCCAGCACGCCGAGTATCCGGAACAAATCATCCTCGGCACCGAGGAAACCACCACGCAACAAACCCGCGGTATCTACATCACGGATACAGCCCGCGCGCACCTCGCTCCTCAGGAGGACGGCTCCTCCGGCGGCAACTGCGAATTCGGCTGGAACTACTACCTCGCCCGCCCCTGGGCCGCCGGCGTGATCTATTGGACCGGCTTCGACTACCGCGGCGAACCCACGCCCTTCGGCTGGCCCGCCACCGGCTCGCAATTCGGCATCCTCGACCAGTGCGGTTTTCCCAAAGACAGCTACTACTACCTCAAATCGTGGTGGACCGAAGAAACCGTCCTCCACGTCTTCCCCCACTGGAACTGGCCCGGCCGCGAAGGCGAAACCATCGAGGTCCGCGCCCACAGCAATTGCGACGAGGTCGAACTTTTCCTCAACGACACCTCCCTCGGCCGCAAAACCATGCCGCGCCACGGACACCTGTCATGGAACGTTGAATACACTCCCGGCACGCTCCTCGCCCGCGGCTTCCGCAACGGCAAAGAAATCGCCACGATCAAAATCGAAACCACCGGCGAACCCGCCACCCTCGCCCTCATCCCCGATCGCACCACACTCACCGCCGACGGCCGCGACCTCTCCGTCATCACCGTCGAAGCCCGCGACGCCCAAGGCCGCCTCGTTCCCACGGCCAACGTCCCCGTCACCTTCACCCTCCATGGCCCCGCTCGCATCCTCGGCGTCGGCAACGGCGATCCTTCGAGCCACGAGCCCGATCAATACATTGCCCCGATCCGCACTGCGAAACTCGGCGAATGGACCGCTCCCGACGGTTCGGTCAAAACCGGCCAGAACATCTTCGAAGCCACCTTCGACCGTCCGCCGCTCGCCAACGGCGAATCCGTCACCCTCCTCCTCAACGCCCTCGGCACCAACCAAACCGCCACGCTCAACGACGTCCCCCTCTATCGAAACGCCCCGCCCGCCGAGTCGCGCACCCAACTCGCGCTCGACGTCTCCACACTCCGCGAAACCGGCAACATCCTTCGCATCGAAGCCACGCGCTATGAAGACTGGGGCACACGCGACACGTTGAAACAACTCCACCCCGCCGCCCTCCGCATCGACTCCCCCGCGCCCCAGTGGAAACGCTCCACCTTCAACGGCCTCGCTCAAATCATCGTCCAATCCACCGGTAAACCCGGCCTCATCACCCTCGAAGCGACCAGCCCCGCTCTCACCTCCACGAAGACCGAAATCCAAGTTGCCCCACGCATCCCGCCAAGTTTCGTCGACGCTGGGCCATCCCGCACATCCTCACGTTGATGTCCGTTAATCGGCCGCTCCGACGATTGCCGCCACACCTGCATTCAAAGATCTCAGCGCCTCTAATATCTGCGGCACCAGCGGTCGCAGGTCCGAAAGCTGATTCGATCGCGCTCGCAGCACTACAACGCCAAACGGCAGCTCCGCGATTTTCTGCTGCGCAGGGAGATTTTGATCGACCGTCAGAAATGCATCGAACTTCCCTGCTATCAACGCGAGCAACACTCCGTTTGACCTACCCGTCCAACCCACCTCTTGAACAGTTGAGACTTCGTGCCCGCCTAGCTCCCACTTAAGCCGCCGCGGCAGGCATTCATCCAGTAAGATGCGCATGCCTCACGCGATATTCGCACTCAGATGAGCACGCGCTTCTTCTAAAAACGCGACCACCTGCTCCCGACTGACGGACGGAAAATCTTCCCGAAAATCGTCGATCGAGCCCCCCGATCCCAAGCAATCCGTCAGATTTTTTACCGGAACCCGTGTCCCTCCAAAGACCGGCGTCCCTCCAAGGATGTCAGGATCGGAAACAATCAGCCGCTTGCTCATCCGCATAATGTGCGCAGAAAACCCTCCAAGCGCAACGCGCCACCGCGTCAACTCCAACGGCGCGCCTCACGAGCCTTCAGCGCCCACCCATAACGTCCTAGGCCGCTACAGCCATCGGGAGGACCGCGATGCTCCGCGCTGGCCCGGCCCCTATGGTGCAAGACTTCGCCGCGGGCTATCGTAGGTCGCCATGAACCCCACGGGCTTTCTCATCCGCATCCTCCTTCTCGGCGGCGCCCTCCTCGGCACCGCCCACGCGCAACTCGTGCATTTGATCGGAACCCAGCAACTCGACGGCGGGAGCGGACTCATCTTCCGCGCGAACGACGCGTCCATCCCGTGGAACCACGCCGGCGGCTTCATCTCCCGGCTCGATCTCTATTACGACGTCAACGACGCGATCGGCAGCGAGGGCTACTACTCGTTTTCCAACCCCGACCGCAACGTCTGGCGCATCAAGGTGCACGCCTACGATGGCCTCGGTGATTTCGAAATCATCCGGCCGCTCCAAACGATGATGTTCAGCGAAAACCGCATAACCTTCGAATACGACGGTCCGGTTTTCGAAGAATTCGACGTCACTTTCGAGTTCGCCCACCCGCCCGCCGATCTCTCGACCTTGATCCCGCCCTTCGAATTCAGCAGCGCCTATTACTACCTCCACGGCGGACGCACCTTCTTCGACATCCCCAACCTGAGCGAAGGCTACGGCGGCGCCGTCTTCGAAACCGTCAGCGGTCGCCTCGCCCAATCCGTCGACTTCACCCCCGTCCCCGAGCCCTCCACTTACGCGGCCGGCGCCGTCGCACTGCTCGGACTCGTTCTCTGGCACCGTCGCCGCCGCGCTTCCGCCGCCACGCCACCGCCGCTCCTATCGTGACCCTCGGAATTGGGAATGCCTGAAACGTCCCCAGCAACCCGGGGCAAACTGCGCCTCTCCCACGGCACCGAATTGTCCTTCATGACAGCAGGCGAGGCCTCCAACCCCGCCGTGCTGCTCCTCCACGGAACGCCCCACTCGGCCCGCTACTTTCGGAACGTCATCCGAATTACCTCCAACGCTCCCAACCGCCCGCGCTCCTGATCTGGGGCCGGCACGATCCTTTCTTCGAACTCACCGAAGTCCTCTCGTGGATGCACGACCTGCCGCGGATGGAAGCGCACCTTCTCGACGCGGGCCACATGCTGCTGGAAACCCATCCCGCCGAAGCCGCCTCACTCATGCTCGATTTCATCGCGCGCACCTCAACGATCCCTCTGTCCTCGCGGACGAGGTGAAAGCGACCCCTAACTCATCCTCGCCCGCCTGCTTTCATCGCGCACTCGCCCACGCACGCTTCGCTCCGTCTTCCGCGGCGCAATTCCCCACCCCAACCATGCACCCCGCTCGCAAATCCCTCATCCTCCTGCAGACAGCGCTCTGCTGGCCTTTCCTCAGCCCGGCTCAACCACTCGCGCTCGAAACCACGCCCGTCATCGGCGGCCCCTGCCAGGGATGCGAATTCGTGTTCCAAGGCCTTCCGCCCACACTCGCCTCGACCGCGCGCATCGCTCCGTCAGACGAACCCGGCGAGCCACTGATCCTCGAAGGCAGCGTGCGTCGGCCCGACGGATCACCCGCAGCAGGGATCGTCGTCTATGCGTATCACACCGACGCCACCGGCGTGTATCCGAAAGACACTACATTCCACGGTCGTTTGCGCGGCTGGGCACGCACAGACGCCGACGGCCGCTATCGCTTCGATACCATTCGCCCGGCCGGCTATCCCGACGGTGCCGAATGCGCGCATATTCATATGCACGTCATCGAACCCGGGGTCGGAACTTACTATATCGACAACGTCATCTTCGACGACGACCCCGACCTGCCCCGCAGCCTTCGCCAGCAATCCGCCCACGGCCGCGGCGGCTCCGGCTTGACGTATCCAGAAAAGAAAGACGGCGTCTGGCGCGTCCGACGCGATATTATCCTGGGCCGGAATATCCCCGGATACCCTCCCACTCCGTCGCGATCATCCTGATCCACCCGCGTCATCACTCGTCCGCCTCGATGCGGACTTTTTTCGCTCCGGTGTCGAAAATCCGCGGGTCCGTTCGTCCATGACGTGAACCCTCACTTCACGCCCGCTCGCACCGCCATGAGCAAACTCAAATGCCAGATCACCGCGTCGCTCGACGGCTTCATCGCCGGCCCCAACCAAAGTCTCGAACACCCGCTCGGAAAAGGCGCGCTTCACCTTCATGACTGGGTGCGCCCGACGAAAACGTTTCGCACGCTTCACGGCGACGCCGGCGGCGACGCGGACGGCGAAACCGGCGTCAACGACGACGTGCTGCGCGAAGCTTTCGAAAACATCGGCGCCACAATCATGGGCCGAAACATGTTCGGTCCCGAGCGCGGTCCATGGAGCGAAAATCCCTGGCGCGGCTGGTGGGGCGAAGATCCGCCGTTTCGCCATCCCGTCTTCGTGCTCACCCACCACGCACGCGAACCGCTCGCGATGCCAAACGGCACCACGTTCCACTTCATCACCGACGGCATCGAACCCGCGTTCTCCCAAGCAAAGCAAGCCGCCCGCGGCCGCGACATCGCACTCGGCGGCGGCGCGAACGTCGTCCAGCAATACCTCACCGCCGGACTCCTCGACGAAATCGAAATCCACGTCGCGCCCCTCCTCCTCGGCGGCGGTCAACGACTCCGCGATTTTTCCACGCCGCCCGACCTCTCGCTCGAGCTCATTCGCGTCCTCGAAGGCCGCGGCGTCGCCCACCTGAAATATCGCGTCGTCAAACCAGCGCGTTGAACCGAGCGCACACCGCCAGATACCGCGACCTATTGTCCTGTCCCGCAGGAAACCTCGATAATTCGGGGCACCTAACAGCGGTTGTCATTCTGAGCGTAGCGAAGAATCCAGGGCGGACGACCGGCCGCGGACGCACACGTGGATTCTTCGCTGCGCTCAGAATGACAACCATCATTTGGCATTCGAATTCCTAACGTTACTTGCGGGACAGGACACTATAGCATATTCAATAATGTCATAGCCGTTGGCCGAATCGGAAACCCGATTGAAGCACGAAGGAAGGCCACGGGATCTCTCCGTGCCTCCGTGCCTCTGTGCCTCTGTGGTTCACCTGATGGGCTATCGTTTTTCTGAAAACGCCCTAAAACTTCATTCCTCCGGCAGAAGCTCCGGGTTCCACACGACTTCCCAAAGGTGCTGATCCGGATCTTGGAAGTATCCGGCATAACCGCCCCAAAACGTCTTCCCCGCCGGCTTCACGATGATCGCGCCCGCTCGTTCAGCCTGCTCCATCACCGCTTCCACTTCTGCTGCCGAGCGAACGTTGTGTCCGAGCGAAAACGTCGGCGAGCCGCCCGGGTTCGTCGGCATGCCAGCGTCGTGCGCCAAGATCGTTCTCGGCCAAAGCGCCATTCGCAGGCCATTCTCCAGCTCGAAAAACACCACCGCCCCCTGCTCGAATTCCTGCCCAACAATACCGTCCGTCTTCAGTCCGAGCCCATCTCGATAAAAACGCAGTGATCGATCGAGATCGTCCACAGCCAGCGTAATGACACTGATCCTTGGTTTCATACGTGCGTCTTCGGCGCCGAAACGCTCGCCGTCAACTCTCACAAAAACAATGAGGATTTTCTTCACGTTCGTTCGCGTCCAAGCGCGGTTCTCCCGAGATTCTCGCTGAATCCACGTCCATGTCCTTCGACGTCCTCGCCCCGCACTACACTTGGATGGAGCGCCTCCTCGCCGGCCCGCGTCTTCAGCGTGCACGCGTCGCTCATCTCGATGCCCTCGCACCTTGCGAGCGTCTGATGATTGCAGGCGTTGGGCACGGCCATTTCCTGCGCGCGGCCGCCGCTCGTTTTCCAGATCTCGAAATCCTCAGTGTCGACTCGAGCCCGCGAATGCTCGCGCGCGCCCGCGCGCAGACCCGCTCCGTCCCGAATCCGGATCGCCTCCAGTTTCAGACCACCGCATTGCCCAAACTTCCACCGACGAACGATCGCTTCGATGCGATCGCCACGCACTTCTTCCTCGATTGCTTCCCGCCCGATGAACTCTCCGACGTGGTCGCCTCGCTCGCTTCCGCCGCGCGCGCGCATGCCGTGTGGCTCGTCTCCGATTTTTCAATACCGGCGCGAGGTTGGCGACGCCAGCGTGCCCGAGCGATCCACGCGGCCATGTATGCCTTTTTCCGGCCGGTGACTCGGATCCGCGCGCGTCGTGTGACTCCGCCAGACTCCTTTCTTCGCCGCGAAGGATTCACGCTCGCCGCCCGTCGCAGCTTCGACGCCGGCCTCGTTCAATCCGACCTCTGGTCCCGCGCTACTTCCGCTTCGCGAGATGCGACTGGAGTTTCTTCAACTCCGGGCTGACCGCTCCGCAATCGCTACCGCAACCCGGATTTCGCCGCTTCGCCACCGCGCGCGCGACGAGCCAGATCGCAGCGACTGCCACGACCAGAAGCGCGAGAACAGTTTGGACTTCAGGTGTCATCTCAGTAGCCGAGCGCGCGGCCGGCTTGATAAACAATGAACGACAAGATCCACGCCGTGCCAGTCATGTAGGCGATTTGGAAGAGCGGCCAACGCCACGAATTCGTCTCGCGTCGCACGATCGCGATCGTGCTCACACACTGCATCGCGAACACGTAGAAGATCATCAGCGTGAAACACACCAGCGGCGTGAACAGCGGCGCGCCGTCCGGCCAGCGCGCGCCGAGGAGCGCCTGTCGCAGCGGCTCGGTATCCTCCTCGTCCTCGGACTGCGCGTTGAACACGACGCCCATCGTCGAAACGAAAACCTCCCGCGCGGCGAACGAGCTGATGAGCCCGATGCCGATCTGCCAGTCGAAACCGAGCGGCTTGATCGCTGGCTCGATCAGATGTCCCGCGCGCCCCGCGAAACTTTGCGCGAGCTGTTCCTGCGCCGGCGTGTCGTCGGGAGCTTTTGGATACGCCGCGAGAAACCACAGCACGATGCTGATCCCAAGAATCACGGTGCCGGCGCGGCGGATGAAGATCCATCCTCGCTCGAGCATGTGCATCACGACGTCGCGCAGCGAAGGCATCCGATACGGCGGCAGCTCCATGATCATCAGCGGCGGCTCGCCTTTCAGCAGCGTGCGTTTGAAAAGCCACGCGAAACCGAACGCCCCGAAGGTGCCGAGCGCATACATCAGAAGCATGATGCCGACCTTGGTCAGAATCGGCACGCGTTCGCCGGGCACGAGCGCCGCGATCATCAACAGATAAACCGGCAACCGCGCCGAGCAGCTCATCAGCGGCGCCACGAGGATCGTGACCAAACGGTCCTTGTGATTCTCGATCGTGCGAGTCGCCATGATCCCCGGAATCGCGCACGCGTAGGAACTGAGGAGCGGAATGAAGGATTTCCCGTTGAGACCGACGCGGCTCATCAAGCGGTCCATGATGAAAGCCGCGCGCGCCATGTAGCCGGTGCTCTCCAACAGCCCGATGAAGAAAAACAAAATCAGAATCTGCGGCAGGAAGATGATCACGCCGCCCACGCCCGCGATCGCGCCATCGGTGATCAGGTCGCGGAGATCGCCTGCCGGCATCGCGTCTTTCACCCAGTTCGAGAGCGCCGCCATGTGCTCGTCGATGAAGTTCATCGGATACTCCGCGAACGTGAAGATGCTCAGGAAGAGCAGCGTCATGATCGCGCCGAGCGTCGCCCAGCCCCACAGCGGATGCGTGACAACGCCGTCGATTTTATCCGACGTGCTCGGCCCCGTCTCTCCGGCCGGAATAACCACTTCGCGCGCGATTTCACCGATCGCATCGTAGCGGGAATTCACGAGCGTGCCGGCCCAGTCCGTGCCTTCTTTCTGCCAGCGGCTTTGCCAGCCTTCGAGAATCTCGTGCGTGCGCGAGCTGAGCGGCGTCGAGCCCGCCACGCGCACGCTGTCCTGATCGGTCAACAACAACAGCGCTTCAGCGCGCGCGACCAGCGGAGCTTTTTTGTCATTCGCGGTAAGCGACGCTTGGAGATCGGCCACGGCCGGCGCGATTTCGGCCGGGATGTCCCACGCGTGACGCGCGAGCGGCAGATCGACGCGACTCATCGCGAGTCGAAGTTCGACGAGTCCTTTTCCGTGCACCGCTTCGCAGGGAATGATCGGCACGCCGAGCTCGTGCTCGAGACGGGCAACGCGAATGTTGAGCCCCGCTGTCGCCGCGAGATCCATCATGTTGAGCACAACGATGACGGGCCGGCCGAGATCGAGGATCTGATGGAGCAGATAGAGGTTTCGCTCGAGATTCGTCGCGTCGAGAATGCACAGCACGCGATCCGGTTGAGGCGTGTCGGCGCGGCGACCGAGCAAAACGTCGCGCGTGACCGCTTCGTCCGGCGAACGCGCCGCGAGCGAATATGTGCCAGGCAAATCGATCACCGTCATCGGCTGCCCGTGCTGCGAGTAGGTGGTGCCGATCTTCTTTTCGACGGTGACGCCGGGATAGTTGCCGACCTTTTGTTTTAGACCGGTGAGCGCGTTGAACAGCGTGCTCTTGCCGCAATTCGGATTTCCGACGAGGGCGTAGGTCGGGGTGCGCGTGGACGCGGACGTCGGCGCGGCGGCGATGTGTGCGGGCAGGGCCATGTCAGGAAACGGGCTCCACAAGCACGTGCTCCGCTTCGGTTTTGCGGAGGGTGAGATTGTAACCGCGAACTTTGATTTCGATCGGGTCGCCGAGCGGCGCCGTGCGCACGAGCGTGATGCGCGTGCCGGGACTCATGCCCATCTCGCGAAGACGGAGAAACGCGGTGCCGGATTTCGGAAATTCTTTGACGACCGCGGACGAGCCGACGGCGAGCGCGGAGAGAGCAACCGGATTGGCCATGGAGGAGACTCAGGCGCGCCGAAGCTGCTCGACGAGAATGTTTTTAGCGGCGTCGTGACTCAGGGCGACCCGGTTGCCGTTGACTTGGCAAAGCACCGTGCTGCTGCCGGAGATCTTCGTGATACACGCGGATTCGCCCAGGCCCATTTCGCGCACGCGTTGGCAGAACTCGCTCTTGCCCGCCAACTCCCGCACCAGCCCGACGCCACCGGCAGGCAGCTGGCACAGCGGCAAAAGCGCAGTCGTCGTTCGACTCAAAGCGGTCACCCGGGGAATGAGACTCGATTTCAGTGATCGTTCAAGAAAAAGGCCCAGCCGCAGCGAAGCGACTGGGCCTTTGTAAGAATTTTAGCGCTTCCGACGCTTCACGGCTAATTGAACGCCGGAGAAGCGGACGAGACCTTGGAGCCGCTCGAACTCGTTGGGATCGAGGTGCGCGGCATCCTCCAACTGCGCTTCGGCCCGCGCCATCGCCTCTTCAACCGCCTTCTCGTCGATCACTTCCTGGTTGATCGCGTGCTCCGCCAAAACGCGGACGCGATCACCTTCGACCTGGGCGAAACCGCTCCCGATCACGAGGAGCTCGGTGGTGTTGCCCTTCGTGACGCGGAGCTCGCCGTCTTCAACTTGAGTCAGCAGCGGAATATGGCCCGGCAGCACGCCGATTTCGCCTTCGACCGTCGGGATGACGACCGTGTCGATCGTGTCCGAATAGACGCGAGCTTCGGGAGTGACGATTTCGAGAGTGAGAGGCATTTGATTTGGCCCGCGAACCACGCGAAAGGCGCGAAATATAACGGTTCGCGTAATTTCGCGTGTTTAGCGGGAGGTCAGTTAGGCTTTTTTCGCGGCGGCGAGCACCTCGTCGATGCCGCCCTTCATGTAGAAGTCGCCCTCGGGCACGTCGTCGAGCTGGCCGTCGAGGATCATCTTGAAGCCGCGAACGGTTTCCTTGACCGAGACGTATTTGCCCGGGGTGCCGGTGAACACTTCCGCGACCGCGAACGGTTGCGAAAGGAAGCGCTGGATCTTGCGCGCGCGATAAACGGTCTGCTTGTCCTCGGGCGAGAGTTCGTCGAGACCGAGAATCGCAATGATGTCCTGAAGATCCTTGTAGCGCTGGAGAACGCGTTGGACTTCGCGGGCAACGCGATAGTGCTCGTCGCCAACGACGTCGGGCGCGAGCGCCTTCGACACCGACGCGAGCGGATCGACGGCCGGGTAAATGCCGAGCTCGGCGATGGAGCGCTCCAACACGATCGTCGAATCCAAGTGCGCGAACGTGTTCGCCGGCGCGGGGTCGGTGAGGTCGTCCGCAGGCACGTAAACGGCCTGGAAGGACGTGATCGAACCCTTCTTCGTCGACGTGATGCGCTCCTGGAGCTGGCCCATTTCGTTCGACAGCGTCGGCTGATAACCGACCGCCGACGGGGAGCGTCCAAGCAAAGCGGATACTTCGGAACCGGCTTGCGAGAAACGGAAGATGTTGTCGACGAAGAGGAGCACGTCCTGGTTCTTCTCGTCGCGGAAATACTCGGTCATCGCGAGGGCCGAGAGCGCGACGCGCATGCGCGCGCCCGGCGGCTCGTTCATCTGGCCGTAAACGAGCGCGACCTTCGACTTCGAGAGATCCTTTTGGTCGATAACGCCCGCTTCGGACATTTCGTGGTAAAGGTCATTGCCTTCACGGGAGCGCTCACCGACGCCGGCAAACACGGAATAACCGCCGTGCGCCTTCGCGATGTTGTTGATGAGCTCCATGATGACGACCGTCTTGCCGACGCCCGCACCGCCGAAGGCACCGACTTTGCCGCCCTTGGTGAACGGAGCGATCAGATCGATGACCTTGATGCCGGTCTCGAGGATTTCGGCGTTCGTGTTCTGGTCGACGAGCGTCGGGGCCGGGCGGTGAATCGGATACTTCTTCGTGAAGTTGACCGGGCCTTTGCCGTCCACGGTGTCGCCGGTGACGTTGAAGATGCGGCCGAGCACGCCTTCGCCGACGGGCACGGAAATCGGAGCACCCGTATCCACGACGGTCATACCGCGGACGAGGCCTTCGGAGGAGGACATCGCGATCGCGCGGGCAATCCCCTCGCCCAAGTGCTGCTGGATCTCGAGCGTCAGCACTTCCTTTTTGCCGCCCGCCGTGAACTCGACGGTGAGCGCCTGAAAGATCGGCGGGATGGCGTTCTCGGCGAACTGAACGTCAACGACCGGGCCGATGACTTGGACGATTTTGCCTGTGTTCATTTTGGAAAGAGACGGATGGGGATTTTCGGAAACGAGTGGAGACGGTTAACTGCTCGCGAACTGGGCGGCCGCGATTTCGAGGATTTCCTGCGTGATGCCGGCCTGGCGGGCTTTGTTGTATTCGAGCGTGAGATCGCCGAGGAGCTTCGTGGCGTTGTCCTTGGCGGTCTTCATCGCGACCATGCGGGCGCTGTGTTCCGAGGCTTTCGCATCGAGCACCTGCTGATAGATTTCGCGATTGATGTAGAGCGGCAGCAGCGCTTCGAGCACCGACGTGGCGCTGGGCTCGAACAACATCTGATTGGTCGTCGCGCTGGGTGCCGCCGGAGCCGCGGTGTGCCCCGCGTCGGAACGAAGATCGGCGACCGCATCCTTGACACTCGTCAGCGGGAGCAGCGGAAGCACGGTCGGGATCTGCACCAGCGTGTTCTTGAAACGCGGATACACGATTTCGACGGTGTCGACGACGCCATCGAGGAACTGCTTCACCATGAACTCCGCGACGACTTTCACTTCGGAGAAAGCGACTTTGTCGCTCACCTGGAAATCGGCGATGAGGTTGCGATGCGTGCGGGCGAGGAACTGCGCGCCTTTGCGTCCGATGACGACGTATTTGGCAGGCTGCTTGATCTCGGTGACGAGCTTGAAGAGGTTCGCGTTGAGCGGACCGGCGAGACCTTTGTCCGTAGTGACAAGCAGGATACCGCGGGTCTTCACCTCGCGACGGGCGAGAAACGGATGCTGCGTTTCCTCCACGCGATCGGCCAGCGCGCCGAGCATCTGCGCCATCAGGTCGGCGTAAGCGCGACCGGCGAGCGCCATCTGCTGGGCCTTCTTCATCTTCGAAGCGGCCACAAGCTCCATCGCCTTGGTGATCTGGCGGGTGTTTTTGACCGACTTGATGCGGCGGCGAATGTCTCTGGTAGAAGCCATGTGAGATTTTCGATTCTGGATTTTGGATTTTCGATTTCAGGGTCCCGGCCGGGACCGGTCGAAAATCGAGAATCGAAATTCGAAAATTACGTTAGGCAGCAAAGGTCGGCTTCCACTCCTCGAGCGCGGCCTGAAGCTTGGCTTCAAGATCCTTGTCGAGAGCGGCCTTGGTGCGGATTTCGGTGAGCAGCGCGTCCTTGCGGGTGGCGAAGAACTCTTTCAACGAGTTCGCCGCCGCGACCACCTTCTTGGTGTCGATCGCGTCGAAATAGTTTTTCTGCATCGCGAAGAGCACCGCGACCTGGAGTTCGATCGGAATCGGATTGAACGCGGGCTGCTTGAAGAGCTCGACGATGCGCGCACCGCGCTCGAGCTGAGCTTTGGTTTTCGCATCGAGATCGGAGCCGAATTGCGCGAAGGCGGCGAGTTCGCGGAACTGCGCGAGCTCACCCTTCAACTTACCACCGACCTGCTTCGTCGCTTTGATCTGCGCGGCGGAACCGACGCGCGAGACGGAGAGACCGACGGACACCGCCGGGCGGATGCCTTGGTTGAAAAGGTCGGTCTCGAGAAAGATCTGGCCGTCGGTGATCGAAATGACGTTCGTCGGAATGTAGGCCGAGACGTCGCCGGCGAGCGTTTCGATGATCGGCAACGCGGTGAGCGAGCCCTTGCCTTCGAGGCGGGCCGAACGCTCGAGCAGGCGCGAGTGGAGATAGAACACGTCGCCCGGATAGGCCTCGCGGCCGGAGGGACGCTTCAGGATCAGCGAAATCTGGCGGTAGGCGACCGCGTGCTTCGAGAGATCGTCGTAAACGATCAGCGCATCCATGCCGTTTTCCATGAACCACTCACCCATCGCGGCGCCGGAGTAAGGCGCGAGATATTGGTTAGCGGGGTTGTCGGCGGCGGGAGCGGCGACGATGATCGTGTATTCGAGGGCGCCGGCAGCTTCGAGCGCGGCGATCGTGCGGACGATGTTGGAATTCTTCTGACCAACCGCGACGTAGATCGAATAGACCGGGCGGAACTTCGGATCGCCGGACGCGAGACCGACTTTGTTGATCTTCGCCTGATTGATGATCGTGTCGATCGCGATGGTCGTCTTGCCCGTGCCGCGGTCGCCGATGATCAGTTCGCGCTGGCCACGGCCGATCGGGATCATGGAGTCGATCGCCATGATGCCGGTGAAGAGCGGCTGGGAAACGGATTTGCGGACGATGATGCCGGGGGCGATCTTTTCGACCGGATACGTTTCGGTGGCCGCGATCGGACCCTTGCCATCGACGGGATTGCCGAGCGCATCGACCGCGCGGCCGAGCAGGGCCTTGCCGACAGGAACGGAGAGGAGCTTGCCCGTCGTCTGAACTTCGTCGCCTTCCTTGAGTTTCGAAATGTCGCCGAGGACGACGCAGCCGACTTCGTCTTCTTCGAGATTGAGCGCGATGCCGATGACCCCGCCGGGGAACTGCACCATTTCGTTATACATGACGTCCGAGAGGCCGTCGATGCGCGCAACACCGTCGGCTACGGTGCGAATGTGGCCGGTGTTCTTCTTGACCGCCTTGGTCGAGAGCTGGGCGATCTGTTGTTCGATTTGTGCGAGGACGGTGCTCATCGGAAACGTGTATTAGAAATTTGGATTCGGGGTGCGGTGGAACTCAGACGGCGGCGCCGAGGGCGGCGAGCTGGCCGGCAACAGAGGATTCGTAAACATCGTCGCCAACGCGGACGCGCAGGCCGGCGAGAAGCGCGTCGTTACGCTGCGCGATCGGAGTGACGCTGCGACCGTATTTCTGCGCCATCGCCGCCGCGATCGAGTCGAGCGACGCCTGGTTCGCAGGACCGGCGTGCTCGATCACGGCCTGGCCGCGCGAAACTTCGGCGGCGACGAAGCGTTGGTAGGCTTTCAACACCGCGACCGTGTGGGCCGGCCGGTGCTTCTGGATGTAAGCCAGCACGCCGGAAACGCGATCGGCCGAGAGAGCGCCGTTTTCGAAGCTCAGTTTATAGAGCTGTTTCGCGAGTTGGTTGATCTGCTTGTTGGCGGAGGCCATGGCGCGCGGCGAAAATCAGGTCAGACGCTCGTCAGCTCGCGGGCGGCCGCGTCGTTGTAGGAAGCGCGATCGGCGTCGGTCAATTTCTTCGCCAGCACGCGCTCGGTCGTGGCGACCACGAGGCGCGCAATCTCGGTGCGGGCATCGGCGAGCATCTTCTTGTGCTCGAGCTCGATCGCCTGCTGCGCCTTGGCGAGAAGGTCGCTGGCCTTCGTCGTCGCTTCCTGGGTTTGTTTGTCGAGAAACTCTTTCGCGGTCTTGCGTGCGTCGTCGACGATGCGGGTGGCTTCGACTTGCGCCTTCTTCACGATGGCGGCGCTTTCCTGCTGCGCGGCGGCGAGTTTCGCCTGCATTTCCTCCGCGTGCTTGATCCCGGATTCGATCTTTCGGTTGCGCTCCTCCATCGTCGCGGTGACCGGCTTGATGCCGAACTTGTAGAGAACGAAGAGAACGACGACGAAGCTGATGAGCTGCCAGACGACGTATTTCCATTCGACGCCGAACTTCGTGAGCATGTTGGGCTCGGCGGCGTTCTCGACAGCGGCAGCGAGGATGAGGGGCAGCGTCATAACGAAACGGATCGGGTGAAAGGGAAATGGCAGCGCGACCGAATCGCGCTGCCGGAGAGAACTTTATTAAGCGAGGAAGAGGGCGAGAATGCCGAGACCTTCCGCGAGCGCCATACCGATGATGGCCTGGACGAGGACCTTGCCGGAAGCGGCCGGATTGCGGCCGACAGCTTCAGCGGCCCGGAAGCCGATGAGACCGACGCCGATGGCGGCGCCGAGAAGGCCGAATGCGCTGGTGATGTTGCCCGTGATTTCAGCGAGGAGCATGGTGGTGTGGATGTATTTGTTTGTTGGATGCCGCCGTGCGCACGCTTTGGCACGCTCCCGGCGGTAAAGGGATCAATGATGAGCTTCGGCGGGAGCGTGACCGTGTTCTTCGTCGTGAGCGTGGTCGCCACCTTCGTGATTCGCGAGGAGGCCGATATACACCGCGGTGAGCAGCGTGAACACAAACGCCTGAATCGCGCCCACGAGCAGCTCCATGAAATAGAAAACCGGAATGAAGCTCGTGCCGTGAAGCAGACTCTCGCCGCCAAATACGTTTCCGAACAGACGGACCGAAAGGGTGAACGGACGGATCGCGATCGAGAAGACTTCGATGAAACCGACAACGAGAAACACGAGCGACAGCACCGGATAGAGCCAGCCGGGCGTTTCCTTCTTCTCGGCCTTGTTACCGAAGAGGTCCCAGAGAATCATCTTCGGCCCGACGAACTTGAAGACGATGATCGCCCAAGCGCCAAAGGAAATAAGGGCGAGCGCGATGGTGCCGTTGAAGTCGGAATTGTGCGGACGTATCCAAGGAATGAATTCGTGGCGTCCGTCAGCATGAGTAACGTCCGTCCCAACTGTCCCCACTCCCGGAAGCAGCCCCATCCAATTATGAAAGAGGATGAAGATGAAAAATGTGACCAGGAGCGGAAACGCCGCGGGGAACGCTTTCTTTCCCACGATCGGCTCGAGAATGCTTCCGAGCCCTTCCATCAGCGATTCGATGACGGCCTGACCCTTGCTCGGAACGATCGACGGTTTGCCAATCAGCCAGAGCACCAGGGTCACAAGCAGAAGCGAAACGATCCAGCCGGTCACCATTGAATTGGTGATCGTGAATCCACCGACTTCGATCAGCTTGGCCGCGCTCGGAGCAACGCCCGCCGCAAGGAGGAACGAAGATCCGAAGAGATAGGCCGCGAACAGCGAGAGGTATTTAGTGACCCGTGACATTGGTGGTGGCGGCTTGTGAGCCGAGGGAAAAGGGAGAGCAAGGCGGTCCGCCAAGCGTCGGTCAACCCCTGAAAAGCCGCAATCCGAGCGACTCCCGATAAATAAGCGAGAGCGGGAAACTGCGCCGGCAATCTTATGACAGCCGGTCGCCCACCACCGCTTCCGCGATCAGCGATCGATAGTCCGCCGCGCGACTTTGAAAAACCGTGGGGTGCTCAAACTCCCACCCCTCCGCCACCAACCGCCACCTCGGATGCTCGCAAAGAAGCCGCTCCGTCCACGCGGCATAGTCGCGATCGTCCGTTCGAAAAAACAGGCGCCCGCCCCGCGACATCCGCGCCGCCACCGCAGTCAGAAAGTCCGGCTGCATCACCCGATGTTTATGATGGCGAAGCTTCGGCCACGGATCGGGAAACAGCACAAACACCGATGAAAACCGCACTTCAGGCGGAAGCGTTTCGATAAAAAGCCGCGCCTCCGCCCGCAAAAAATGCAAATTGGCCAGCTGCGCGCGATCTCGCTTCCGCCGCGCACGGGCAACGCGATCGCTCTCGATATCAATGCCCACGCAGACCCGCTGCGGGTGGGCCTGAGCATATGCCTCCAGAAAGTGGCCATGCCCGGAACCCACTTCCCAAACGATCTCCGAGGCGCCGGAAGGAAGCAGATGCCGAAGCGCAGCCACAAGATCCGCGCGCCGCGCCTCCAGCACTGCCTGATGCTCCGGACGACTTTGCGGAAGAAGCGATGATCGCTCAGACGTGCTCACGCCACTCCTCCCTCTTTCCGCCTTAAACCCTCCGCCTCGATCGCAACCATCAAGACGTTGATATCCGCTGGGTTAACCCCGCTAATCCGGCCCGCCTGCCCGAGCGTGGCCGGCCTGATTTCCGCCAGTTTCAAGGCACTTTCCCGACGAAGCCCGCGCAGCTGGAGGAAGTCCATGGATGCCGGGATCCGAATGGCTTCCGCATGCGAGAGCTTCTCGATCTGACGCCGCTCACGCTCCAGATAACCTTGATATTTAGTCTGATACAAAACTTCCTGTCGGATTTCCTGGCTCTCGGAACGAAACGCATCGGGCAACACGAGTTCGGCCTCATCCCGCCTGAGTCGCTCGCCCCAAGTGAGCCCCCCTACCCGCTCCTGCTCAAAGCGAGCAATCCACCTGGCAATCGCCGCCGCTTTCTCATCCACCCGCCCCAAGCGCTCGGCGGAGAGAAGTCCATAGCGATGCGCATGATGGCGAAGGCGCAACTCCGCGCTGCCATGATTGAACATCAACCGGTGCTCCGCCCGGCTCGTGAACATCCGATACGGTTCGTTGGTGCCCTTCGTGACCAAGTCGTCGATCAACACCCCGATGTAACCCTCGTGACGGCGAATCACGAGCGGTTCCTCCTCACGCAGCAGGGCCACCGCATTCACTCCCGCCACCAAACCTTGCGCCGCAGCTTCTTCGTAGCCCGAGGTGCCATTGATTTGGCCAGCCAGAAAAAGCCCCCTCACCTTCTTGGATTCCAGCGACGGCTTCAGCTGCGTCGGCGGCGCGAAGTCATACTCCACCGCATAGGCCGGACGCAGAAGAACCGCCTTCTCCAACCCTGGAACGCTTCGGACAAGCTGCATCTGAACCTCGAACGGCAGACTTGTTGACAAGCCATTCACATAAAATTCGTTCGTCGTCCTACCCTCCGGTTCGAGAAAAATCAGGTGTCTTGGCTTGTCCGCAAAGCGCACAAACTTGTCCTCGATACTTGGACAATACCTTGGTCCTACGCCTTCTATGTTTCCGCTATACATGGCGGACCTCGTTAAATTATCCCGCACCAGCTTGGCGGACTCCTCCGTGGTGTAGGTCATCCAGCACGAAACTTGTTCACAACCCGGCTTCCAACCCATCCGCTGCTCCCCGCTTTGTTCCACGTGGAACAAATCTCGATCGCAGCGAGTATCGTGGAACGCGAACAAGGTCGGCACCGCGTCTCCTCGCTGTTCAGTCATTTTGCTGAAATCCAGGCTCCGACCAAGCAACCGCGGCGGCGTCCCCGTCTTTAGACGCCTCAACTCGACCCCTGCCTCCGCCAAGCTCGCCGATAGCGTTTTTGCGCTGAAGTCGCCCAAGCGCCCGCCTTCGTTCCGATTTTGGCCGATGTGCATTAGCCCGCGAAGGAACGTGCCGGTCGTAATCACGACGGTCCGACCGAGAAACTCCAAATCGAGATTCGTCCGGCAACCCACCACCGCGTCGTCTTCAAAAATCAGGCCAGTGACCGTGGCTTGGAACATCTGGAGATTCTCCTGGAGCTCCAACGTGTGCTTGATGCGGAATTGATACGCTTTCTTGTCACACTGCGCCCGCGGCGACTGCACCGCCAGGCCTTTGGACTCGTTCAGCAACCGGAACTGAATGCCCGTGACATCGGTATTGATCGCCATCTCACCACCCAAGGCATCGATCTCCCGCACGAGCTGCCCCTTGGCCTGTCCGCCGATGGCCGGATTGCAGCTCATCTGTCCAACCGTATCCAAATTCCCAGTCAGGAGTAGGGTGGAGGCCCCGCGTCGCGCGGCCGCCAAAGCCGCCTCAATACCGGCATGACCGGCCCCGCACACGATCACGTCAAAAGGAGTATCCGAATACCGCACAAAGAATCCTGGTTATTTTCCGATGCAGAACGTCGCAAACAGCTGATCGAGCATCCGCTCGTTATCGATCTTGCCCGAAATCGACTCCCAACCGTGCAACGCCCCCCGGAGATCGCTCGCCAGGAGTTCCATCGCGTCGCCGTTCTTCAACTTGTCCAACGCCGCCGCCGCACAGCGCTCCACCTCAGCCAGCGCCGCCGCATGCCTTGCGTTAACCGCAATCGTCTCCTCACCCGTTTCCGTCTGCATCCGATCGGCGCACCCGGCAATCGCGGCAATCAATACGTCCAATCCTTCGCCCGTTTTGGCCGATACATAAATCGTTTCCCCACCTCCGCCATCGGTCAGATCTCCGCTCGAACTTTCCCCCTCCGCCCCCCGCACCAGATCGACCTTGTTGACCACCCGGAGGAGGGGAGTGTTGCCCGCAACAAGTTCTCCCGCAGCAAGATCCAATTCTTCCTTCACAGAGCCGTCTATCACCAGCAACACCAAATCAGCGTCCTCCACCCGCTCCCGCGTCTTCTCGATACCGAAACCTTCGAGCAGGGTAGGAGAGGGGTTCAAACCCGCTGTATCGATCAGCCGCACCGAGTGCGGCCCAATCATGATCTGCTCCTCGATAAAATCCCGCGTCGTGCCGGGTTCAGCACTCACGATCGCCCGGTCGTATCCCACCAACCGATTCAATAAGCTGCTCTTCCCGGCGTTCGGCCGCCCCACAATCACCGTTCGCAAGCCGCCTCGAAGAACATCCCCGTAATGCTTCGTAGCTCGTAACTTAGCCGCGTCCTCCGCGACGCTCCGAATTCCCTCCGCGACCACCGCCTCATCCTCCGGCGGCAAATCTTCCTCCGGGAAATCGATATACGCCTCCACCCGTGCAATCACTCCGAGCAATCGGTCCACCGCCGCCGCCGCCCTCCGACCCAACGCCCCCCGCAACTGCCGATTCGCCGCCTCCAGCGCCCGTTCGCTGCGCGCATGAATCACATCCATCACCGCCTCCGCCTGGCTCAGATCCATCCGCCCGCCCAAAAACGCCCGCTGCGTAAACTCGCCCGGCTCCGCCAAGCGGCAGCCGCGCGCCACCAGATCGTCCAGTATCTTGCGAACAATGAACGGGTTGCCGTGACACGAGATCTCCAACGTATCTTCGCCCGTGTAGGACTTCGGCCCCCGAAAAACCACGAACATCACGTCGTCCAACACCACGCCCTTCCGATCTCGATACTCCCCGCGATGCATTTCTCTCGCCGGCGGGAGCTTCCCGAAAATGTCCGCAGCCAAACGGCTCGCCTCCGCTCCACTCACCCGCAACACCGCCAACGCCGAGGTCCCTACCGGAGTCGACAGAGCTGCAATGGTATCATGAATGAGCGGCACAAACGCCCCACCATAGCGGGACACCCCCGAACGCAACGCGAATTCCGCCACGCCTCCGCCAATCGACGCGCAACTTTCGCCAACTCCCACCGAGACGATGCGCCCCAGACCCGCGAACCTATCGCCATGCCCAAAGCTGATCCGCTGTCGCTTTTCGCTACTTGGTTTTCCGACGCCGAAGCCAACGAACCGCACGATCACACCGCCTGCGCCCTCGCCTCCGCCGACGCATCCGGTCGGCCCAGCGTGCGGATGGTTCTGCTGAAATCTCACGATCACCGCGGCTTCGTCTTCTATACCAATCTCGAAAGCCCAAAAGCCGCCGATCTCCACGCCAACCCCCACGCCGCCCTTTGCTTCCATTGGCCCAAACTCGAGCGCCAAGTGCGCATCCAAGGCGCCGTCCAACCCGTCGCAGACCACGAAGCCGACGCCTATTTCGCCACTCGCCCTCGTCTCAGCCAGCTCGGCGCCTGGGCTTCACGCCAGTCGCAACCCATGCCCAACCGCTTCTCGCTCGCACCCGCCGTCGCCAGCGCCGCCGCACGCTTTCCGCTCGGCCCCATTCCTCGCCCGCCGCACTGGTCCGGCTTTCGACTGGTCCCCGAACTCATCGAGTTCTGGATGCAGCGTCCGTTTCGCCACCACGACCGCGAACGTTTCACCCGCCAGGGCGACACTTGGCGCCACGAATGGCTCTTCCCGTAAAACGCGCCCACGGTAGCACATTAAACAATGTCGTAGCCGCTGGCCGAATCGGAGAATCCCATTTCAACCACAAAGGCACGGAGCACACAGAGGAAGGCCCCGGATCTCTCCGTGCCTCTGTGCCTCTGTGGTTCACCTGAAGGGCTAGAGTTTTTCTGAAAACGCTCTATCGCGCGCTCACCTCGATCTCCCTCACGCGCACGCCGTCGCTGACACTGTCGCCGGGATACACGATGACGCGCTCTCCTTCGACAAGTCCATCGACGATCTCCGTCTCCAACCCATTCGAACGTCCCACCGTCAACGTCCGCCGCTGCGCCCGGCCGTCCTTCAAAACAAACGCCTGCCACTCGCCGCCACGCTGAAACAGCGCTCCCGCCGGCGCCCGCAACACATCGTCGGCCTCCCACACCACGATCCGTCCCTCCACCCGATAATTATCCCCAAGGGTAGGGCGGTCTTCGATCGGCGAAACGAAATCCGCCACCACATACACGCGCTGCTCCTCGACCCCCAACGCCGAAATCTTCGTGAAAGCCGACGGCTCCACCCAACGCACGCGCGCCTCCAGCGGCCGCGGCCCGCCCCAATGTTCGATCATCACGCGCGCCCCCGGCCGGATCGCCACGCCGTCGCGCGACAACACTTCGATCCTCGCCTCCAGATCCGTCGGATCGCCCACCTCCAACAACGCAAAACCCGCCGGCACCACGCGCGCACTTTCCTGATACACGCGCAAAATCCTTCCATCCACCGGCGAGAAAACCGTCAACGGCTCCATCGTCCCCGCCTCGCGTTCGCCCGCCGGATTTCCCCGCGTCAACACCGCGCGCGCCTGCTCCACCTCGAACCTCGCCACCTGCAAAGCAAACGCCGCCGCCCGCTCCTCCTGCTGCGCCGTCGTCGCCCGCATCTCCGCCGCATCGAATTCCTGCGCCGAGATCGCCCCGGTGTCCCGCAGCTGCCGCAACCGCTCGAACTCCGCCGCAAAGGTCTGCGCCGCCGCCGCCGCCCGTTCGCGCTGCGCTTCCGCCGCGGCCACCGCGGCCTCCGACGCCCGCACGCGCGCCTCCGCCTGCGCCAGCGTCCGCGTATCCAAAAAATCAGCACCCGTCGCCTCAATCGTCGCCAGCGGCGTTTCCCCCGCCTTCACTTCCGCCCCCGCTTTCCAATCGATGCGTCGCAACTGCCCCGCGACCGGCGCCGAAATCGCATAACGGTTCCGCACGCGCGTCATCCCTTCCTCGCTCACCGTCACCACCAGCGCGCCTCGCGTCGCCACCGCCGCCTCGACCGGCACCGGCTTCGGCCACAAGCCAGCCACGATCGACCCCAGCAGCACCGCGCCCGCGATCCACGGCCAGCGCCGCGCTCCGCGTCGCACGCCGCCGCGCGCGGTCTTCGGTTTGCCAGAGGGTGGGGGAGCGGAGGGTTTCATGGAAAAATCGCCGATCAATCGCGCGCCTTCAGCACGCCGACGAGATCGAGTTGATTCAAACGCCGCGTCGCCGCCAGCGTCGAAATCGCCGCCGCCAGCACCACGACCAGCACCGCGAGGCTGTAGTTCGCCATCGTCAGGATCACCGGCACCCGCACGAACTCCGTATTCACGGAATGGATAATCCCGGCCGCAAACACCGATCCGATGATCAGCCCCGCCGGCAGCGCCGCGATCGTAAGGATCGCCAGCTCGCTCACCAGCACCGCTCCCACCTCCGCCTGCGTGAAGCCCACCACGCGCAACGTCGCCAGCTCGCGCTGCCGCTCCGACAGCGAAATCCGCGCGCTGTTGTAAACGATGCCAAACGCCACCACCACCGCGAAGCCCATGTAGAGCTTCTGAATCAACCCGATGCTCTCCGCCGTCGTTTTCCGAAAACTCTCCCGTATCCGGGATTTTACTACAACGCTGCTCGCTCGCGGCGTTTCCTTCATCGCCCGGAGAAACTCCTCCCACTTTCCCTCCGCGACCGTGAGGAAGGCGCCCGTGATCCGGTCGCCTTCGCCGAGCAGCCGGTTCAGCTCGCCCATCTCCATGAACGCCGCCGTGCCCGCAAAATCCTCCGAAAGTCGCGCCACCGGCACCACCAGCGACGGCCGCTTCCCTTCGAGCGCGCGCACGTGGAGCAGATCGCCCGGCCTCACCCCGAGCACGTCCGCCAGTTTCGCCGACAACACGATGCCGCGCGGCGGCAACTCGATCTGGCGCCCGTTCGCGTCGATCACGCGATTCAACAATGTGCGCGAGGGCAGCGCCGTGAGCCCGATCCGTCGCACCACGCCGCCCGACGCGAGCTCGACCGGCGCCGCGCGCACCGGCTCCGCCGTGATCACACCGGGCAGGCTGCGAAAATCCGCGATCGCCCGCGCCGGGCCGGGCTCGATCAGCGAGACATACACCGTCTGCCGCTGCACGACGTCCCACTGATAATCGAGCACGTAGTTGATCCCGTCGCGCAACGCGTTCGGCACAATCAGAATCCCGGTCGCCAGCGCGAGCGCCACCCCCGTCAACATCGCTCGCACCGGCCTTCGCTCGATGTTGCGCAACGCCATCCGCAACGACACCGAAAGCCGGCCGCCCACGCCCATCCGTTCGGCCACCGACGGGCGAAAATTCGACGGCGGCTCCGGTCGCATCGCCTCCGCAGGCGGCAGTCGCACCGCCGCGCGCACCGCTCCCCATACTCCCGCAAACGCCGCCAACGCACTCACCACCACCGCTCCGCCCAACACGCCGCGCGCGACGAGAAACTCCAGATCCGGAAAACGAAAAAACAGATGATACATCTCCACCAGCCGCGTCCCCAACACCACTCCACCCGCCGCGCCGATCACCGTCCCCACCGCCACAATCACGAGAGCAAATCGGAAATAGTGCCAGCCCACCTCGCGATTGCTGAATCCACACGCCTTCAACATCGCGATCTGCTCCCGCTGCAGCGTGATCTGCCGGTTCATCACCGCGTTGGTCATGAACGCCGCCACGCTCAGAAACACCAGCGGGAAACCCACCGACAATCCTTTCAACACACGGATCTCGTCCCGCACCCGCGTATGCGACGGATGCATCTCGCGTCCATACGCCCCGCGTCCGCCATACGGCCGCAGCACGCGATCCACCGCCGCAATCACTTCCTCCTCCCTCGACCCCGGCGCCAGCGTGACCGCGACTTCGTTGAACGCCCCGTCCATGTTCGTCGCCGCCGCCAGCTCTTTGTAAGGCACCCAGAATACGCCATACGTGCGATGATCCGGCAGCGCCGCACCCGGCGGCGCCTCAAACACGAACTCCGGCGACAGCACGATGCCCGCGATTCGAAACGTCTGCCGCCGCCCATACAGCACCGCCGCAATCTCATCCCCCGGCTCCAACCCATGCGCCTCGGCAAACGCCTCGCCAACGAGCAGCTCCCCCTGCGGCTGCCGCCCCACCAGCAATCGCCCGCGTCGCAAATACAACCGGTTAATCTCTCTCTCGCCCTGCTCCGGCAGCGAATGAAACGAACCCGTCGCCGGCTCCAGCATCGTCGGCAAATCGAGCGTCGCCTGCAGCACAATCCCCGTCTGCACCGCGGCCACTCCGGGAATCGCGCGCAGCTCGTTCGCGACCGCATCCGGCGCGCGTTTCAACCGCGCAAACACGTCCGCAAATCGATACTCGCGATAATAATCGTCGCGCGTCGTCTCCAACGAAAGAATCAGCGACCGCGTCATGATCATCATCGCAAGGCCGCACGCCATCACCAGCGCCACCGCCAGCGCCTGCGATTTCAGCGCCCGCAAATCCCGCAGCATCTTCCGATCGAGCAGACTCATCGCCGAACACGCGCCGCCGTTCGCTCGTTTGAATCCAGCACCGTCACCATTTCAAATTCCTCACCGGCTCCCGTCGCGCGTTCGCATGCTCGCTCACGATCTTTCCGTCCCGCATCGAGAGCACGCGATCGGCCATGTCCGCGAGGATCGCATTGTGCGTGATGATCACCGCAAGCGTGCCGAGCTCCCGATTGATGTGCTCGATCGCCTCGAGCACCGTCACGCCCGTGTTCACGTCCAGCGCGCCCGTCGGCTCGTCGCACAACAACACTTCCGGCCGCTTCGCAATCGCCCGCGCAATCGCCACCCGCTGCTGCTCGCCGCCCGAAAGCTGCGCCGGAAAATGATCCATCCGCGGCCCCAATCCCACCAGATGCAGCGCTTCCTCCGGCTCCATCGGATCGCGCGCAATTTCCGTGATCAACGCCACGTTCTCCCGCGCCGTCAGGCTCGGAATCAGATTGTAGAACTGAAACACAAACCCCACCGCGTCGCGGCGATACTGCGTCAATCCCGCTTCGTCCGCGCGCGCCAAATCATTCCCGCGATACAACAACGACCCCGACGTCGGCACATCCAATCCGCCAAGATTATTGAGCAGCGTCGACTTCCCACTCCCCGACGGCCCGAGCAACACGACCAGTTCGCCGCGAAACAAATCCAAGTCCACGCCGACCAACGCATGCACCGCCGCATCGCCTTCGCCATAAGTCTTCGTCAACCCGCGAACGGCAAACACCGCTTCGCGCACGGCCACCGGCGAATCTTCAAGGCGAGACATGACGCGACCATTCAAGCCCGAACCCTTCCGCGCAGCAACCGCGCGATGATGCCCTCGCCCTTCACCGAAAAAAAAGAGCGGCTTCTTCAAGCCGCTCCGAAATCCGCTTCACGCGCGCCCGCCTTACTCGGCCTCCGCGCCCGTGATCGTCGCGCCGCCGGTGACGTTCACTTTCTCGAGCACCGCCTTCGAGATCTTCTCCGCCAGTTCCGGCTTCTCGCGCAGGGTCGCTTTCGCCGCATCGCGGCCTTGCCCGATGAGCTGCCCTTCGTGCGCAATCCACGCGCCTTTCTTTTCGAGAATCTTGTGCTCGAGCCCGAGATCCAGCAGCGAGCCGACCTTCGAAATGCCCTCGTCATACATGATGTCGAACTCCACCTCGGTGAACGGGGGAGCGACCTTGTTCTTCACGACTTTGATCTTCGTGCGATTGCCGACGACCTTGCCTTCCGGAGTCTTGATCTGGTCCTTGCGACGAATGTCGAGGCGCACCGACGCAAAGAACTTCAACGCGCGCCCGCCCGGCGTCGTCTCCGGATTGCCGAACATCACGCCGATCTTTTCGCGAATCTGATTCGTGAAAATGCAGATGCACTTGGTCTTGTTCACCACCGCCGTCAGGCGGCGCATCGCCTGAGACATCAGCCGTGCCTGCGATCCCACCGTCGCATCGCCCATCTGTCCGTCCAATTCCTGCTTCGAAATCAGCGCCGCCACCGAATCGATCACGATCACGTCGATGCTGTTCGAGCGGATCAGCGTCTCCGCGATGTTCAACGCGTCCTCACCCGAGTCCGGCTGCGAAACCAGCAGATCGTCCAAATTCACGCCCAGCACCCGCGCATACTTGGGATCCAACGCGTGCTCCACGTCGATGAACGCCGCCAGCCCGCCCGCCTTCTGCGCCTCCGCAATCACGCTCAAACAAAACGTCGTCTTACCCGACGACTCCGGCCCGTAAATCTCCACGATCCGCCCCTTCGGCAATCCCCCCACACCGAGCGCCAGATCGATCGCCAGCGACCCGGTCGTGAGCGTCTCGACCTTCATCTTGCTCGACGAACCCAGCCGCATGATCGAGCCCTCGCCGAACTGCTTGGTGATCGCCGACACGGCGAGATCGATGTTCTTGTCACGCGAGGGCGCGGTGGCCAGGGCGGCGGAGGCGGCGTTTTTGGCAGGAGCAGCTTTGGACATGGCTTTAGAAAATGCGCAAACGTTCGGAGGAGGGGAGTGAAACCGCAGCCTGCCGAGCGCTTTTGGCACTGCAAGCTGGGATCGGATCTCCGCGACCGATGCGGTGTTCACCCGAACACGTCAAGTCGCGATTATCGACCCGCTTCGCGTCAACGCCTCAAAAACTCATCCACCACACGCCGATCGCCAGCGTCACCACCGCGATCGGCGTGCCCGCTTTTAGATATTCGGAAAACGTCAGCTGCACACCGCGCCCGCGCGCGATCTCCGCCACGATCAAATTCGCCACCGATCCCAGCAGCGTGAGATTCCCCGCCAGCGTCGTCGCCATCGCGATCGTCAACCACACCGACTCAGGATCCGCCACCCCCGGCACGATCGGACGAAACAACATCACCGCCGGCACGTTCGACACGAGATTGCTCAACACCACCGCCGCGCCCGTCAGCGATGCCGCTCCGTTTTCCGCAAACGGTCGCAACACCGCAAACAACCGCTCGCCCCAACCCGATTCGCTGATCGCCCCCGTCACCACAAACAGCGCGCTGAAAAACACCAGCAACGCCCAATCGATCTCCTGAAACACCTTCTCCGTTCCATTCCGCCGCGTCACCAACAACACCGCCGCCGCCAGCGCCGCGCACAAGGGCACCGGCGCTCCCGCCGCCAGCGCAATCACCATCAGCGCCGTCGCAAACAGCGATTTCCTCAACCTCGGCTTCATCACCTCCGGCTCGAACACATAACCTTCCACAAACCGCTCCCGCCCAAATTCCTTTCGATACACCATCACGATCACGCCCCAGATCGCCACCAGCCCGAACACCGCAATCGGCGCGAGCTCGCGCATGAACGCCACAAACCCGATCCCCGACGAAATCCCCACGAGCATGTTCTGCGGGTTGCCCGTGATCGTCGCGACCGACCCCACATTCGCCGCCGTCACGAGCGCCACCAAATAGGGCAGGGGATTCCGCCGCAGCCGCTCCGCGATATCCAACACCAGCGGCGTAAACACCAGCACCACGGTATCGTTGAGAAACACCGCCGAAAAGACACCCGACACCCCAACCAACATCGCCAGCAATCGCCTCGGCGTTTGCGCATGCCTCACCACCTTCGCCGTCACCAACTCGAAGAATCCCGCCGCACGCAGGTTCACGTTGAGCACCATCATCCCGAAGAGCAGCAGCAGCGTGTTCCAGTCGATCGACGCATACGCCTCCTCCAAGGTCAGCGTCCCGAGCGCCACCAACGCCGTCGCTCCCACCAGCGCGATCGTCGCCCGATTCATCTTCAACCCGGGCCAACGCCCGATCGCCACGCCCACAAGCGTCGCAACGATGACCACCGCCGCCGCGATCTCCCCCGCATTCATCGTCTTCCTCTCTATTTATAATACCCGCGAAACCACTCCACGAACCGCCGCAATCCTTCCTCCAGCGTCACCTTCGGCTCGAAACCGATCGCTTCACGCAATCGATCGATGCTCGCGCAGGTTTCCACCATGTCGCCGGATTGCGGCGGCGCGAGCTCCACCACCGCCTTCTTTCCCAACAACTCTTCCAACATTCGCACAAACAACACGACCTCGACCGGCCGATTGTGCCCGATGTTGAAAATCCGAAACGGCGGCACCGGCGGCTGCGCCGGAGGGTAGAGGAGCACCTTCAACACGCCGTCCACGATGTCATCGACATACGTGAAATCCCGCCGATTCCGTCCTTCGTTGAAGAGCTTGATCGGCGATCCTTCACAAATCGCCTTCGAAAAAATCGTCGGCGCCATGTCCGGCCGCCCCCACGGCCCATACACCGTGAAGAACCGCAGCCCCGTCACCATCAACCCGTGCTGATGCGCATACGCATGCGCCATCAACTCGTTGCTCTTCTTCGTCGCCCCATAGAACGAGATCGGCCGATCCGTGTTCGCATCCTCGCGAAACGGCACCTCCGCTCCCGCCCCGTAAACACTGCTCGACGACGCAAACACCAGATGCTTCGGCGGCGCTTTTCGACAGGTCTCGAGCACATTCAAGAACCCATCGACATTGCTCCGCACATACGCCGCCGGATTCTCCGCACTGTAACGCACGCCCGCCTGCGCTCCGAGATGCACCACATACTGCGGCTTGAAATGCGCATACACCCCCGCGAACGCCGCCGCATCCGCCACATCCACTTTCACAAACCGAAAGTCTTCGAACTTCTCCAACTCCGCCAGCCGCGCCCGCTTCAACTCCACCGAGTAATACTCGTTCACGTTGTCCACGCCCAGGACTTCGCAACGCTTCGTCTCCGCAAGACGGCGCGCGACATGGTAGCCGATGAACCCGGCCGCGCCGGTCACGAGAACTTTCATTTCCCGCCTAATACGAGCCGCCGCACCCGGCGGGAAGCTCCAAAATAAACCTTCATCGCGGGAGCCGCGGTCATTCCGAACGCAGCGAATAATCCACTTGTTACTCCCGCCTCCGCCGCGCGCCCCCTCCTTTCTCCGCAGCACAACTTTTTCTTCTTTGGCCCAAAACAGTCCTTGATTGCCGGAAAACCGGACCTATACCTTGCGCCGCTTTTGCACCCGCACACGTTCATCGCATGAAGATCAAAGCCTATCTCAAGCCCTCCTGCGGCTGGTCAAATGGCGTGCGCGCGATCATGCGCAAATACAACCTCGCTTACGAGGACATCGACATCATCAACAACCGCGCCAACTACGCGGAGATGGTCGCCAAGTCCGGCCAGCCCCTCTCGCCTTGCGTTGAAATCGATGGCGTGATGCTCGCCGACGTCTCCGGCGAAGAGGTCGAAAACTACCTTCTCAGCAACGATCTGATAAAACCTGTCGACGCCCCCGCCGACGCTCCGACGAACGCCGGCTGTTCCGACGAAGAGCACGCGAAGATGGCTACTAAAACGGTGCGCTTCTTCTGATGCTGCTGAGAGCTCTCCGTAACTAACGACTCCCAACGGGCCGCTCTCGCAACGACGAGAACGGCCTTTTTTTATGCTTCCGATTTTCCACCTCAGTCACTCCCGCAAGCGCCTCACCGGCGACCCGGCCGCGCTGCGCACCGCTTCGCCCTGATTCCCCCTCTCCAGATCGCAGATCTCAAACCGACCTAAATGAATAAGACCCGGACATCGGACACAGGCCCAGCCACTTCACGCCGCAGCACTTCCCCCAAGCCGCGAGCTCCTAAAACACTCCGTCCGGGCAAACAAGGGCTCTACGACCCTTGGTTCGAACACGACGCATGCGGCGTCGGCTTCGTGGTCGACATGAAGGGACGCAAGTCCCACCGCATCGTCGAACAGGGCCTCCAGGTCCTCAAAAATCTCGACCACCGCGGCGCCAGCGGCGCCGAGGTGAACACCGGCGACGGCGCCGGCATCCTCATCCAGATGCCGCACAAGTTCTTCGCCGAGGTCACCAAAAAGTCCTCGCGCCTGAACCTCCCCGAAGCCGGCCAATACGGCGCCGGTCTCGTCTTCCTCCCGCGCAACCCCACCGCCCGCCGCAAACTCGAAGAGGTCTTCGCCGGCATTGTCCAATCCGAAGGCCAAATCCTCCTCGGCTGGCGCACCGTCCCCACCGACAACTCCATGCTGGGCGACACCGCGAAATCCGCGGAGCCGTTCATGCGCCAGATCTTCATCGGCCGCGCCGAGGGCCTCGATGACGCCGCGTTCGAACGCAAACTCTACGTCATCCGCAAGCGCGCCTACTCCGAGATTCGCACGTCCACGTTCTCCGGCGCCGAGATGTGGTATGTCCCGAGCCTGTCCTACAAGACCCTCGTCTACAAGGGCATGCTCACGACCGAGCAGCTCGAACAGTATTTCCCCGACCTCAAACACCCGGCGATGGACAGCGCCCTCGCCCTCGTCCACTCGCGTTTCTCGACGAACACGTTTCCGAGCTGGGACCGCGCCCACCCGTATCGCTACATCGCGCACAACGGCGAAATCAACACGCTCCGCGGCAACATCAACTGGATGCACGCCCGCCAGGCGCTCTTCGCCTCCGAACTCTTCGGCGACGACATCCAAAAGATCCTCCCGATCATCAACCCCAACGGCTCCGACTCGTCGATGTTCGACAACACGCTCGAACTCCTCGTCCTCGCCGGCCGCCCATTGTCGCACGCGATGATGATGATGATCCCCGAACCGTGGTCCAACCATGAGACCATGGACGACGATCGTCGCGCGTTCTACCAATACCACTCTTGCTTGATGGAGCCGTGGGACGGCCCCGCCGCCGTGTGCTTCACCGACGGCAAGCAAATGGGCGCCTGCCTCGACCGCAACGGCCTCCGCCCGTGCCGCTACTACGTCACCAAGGACGGCCTCGTCGTCATGGCGTCCGAAGCCGGCGTGATCGACGCCATCCCCGCCGACCAAATCGCGCAAAAGGGCCGCCTCCAACCGGGCCACATGTTCCTCGTCGACACCGAGCAGGGCCGCATCATCGAGGACGAAGAAATCAAGAAGCAGCTCGCGACCGAGCGCCCGTATCGTCAGTGGCTCAACGAGCACCTCATCCAACTCGAACAGTTGCCCGAGGCGCCGAAAATTCCGCAGCCCGACCACGACACGCTGCTCCATCGCCAGATCGCGTTCGGCTACACGTTCGAAGACCAGCGCATCCTCATCGCGCCGATGGCCACCAACGGCGTCGAAGCCATCGGCTCGATGGGCAACGACACCCCCCTCGCCGTCCTCTCGAACAAGCCGCGCCTGCTCTACGATTACTTCAAGCAGCTCTTCGCTCAGGTCACCAACCCGCCGATCGACTGCATCCGCGAGGAAATCATCACCTCCGCCGAAACGCGCCTCGGCTCCGAAGGCAATCTCCTCAACCCCGACCCGCTCGCCTGCCGTCGCGTCGAATTGAAGTGGCCCGTCCTCACGAACGAAGAGTTCGCGAAACTCCGCCGCCTCGACCAACCGGGCTTCAAAGTCGGCACCATCCCGATTCTCTTCCGCGCCACCCGCGGCGAAAAGGGCCTCGCCAAAGCGATGGAGGAAATCTCCCACATCGCCCGCCGCCTCATCGAAGACGAAGAGGTCACCATCCTCGTCCTCTCCGATCGCGGCGTCACCAAGGACTTCGCTCCCATCCCCGCGCTGCTCGCCGTCGCCGGTCTGCATCACTTCCTCATCCGCGAGGGTCTGCGCACGCGCATCTCCATCGTTCTCGAAACCGGCGAAGCCCGCGAAGTTCACCACTTCTCGCTGCTCATCGGCTACGGCTGCTCCGCGATCAATCCCTACGTCGCCTTCGAAACGATCGATGGCATGATCCAGGACGGCCTGCTCGTGAACGTCGACCACAAGACCGCGTGCAAGAACTTCGTGAAGGCCGCGTCGAAGGGCGTCGTCAAGGTCATGTCCAAAATGGGCATCTCCGCGATTCAGTCCTACCGCGGCGCGCAAGTCTTCGAAGCCGTCGGGCTCCGCCAGGATGTCGTCGATCACTACTTCACCTGGACCCCTTCGCGCGTCGGCGGCATCGGCCTCGATGTCATCGCGCAGGAAGTGCTCTCGCGCCACCGCGCCGCGTTTCCCGACCGCCCGGTTAACGGCCACGTCCTCCCCGCCGGCGGCCAATACCAATGGCGCAACGAGGGCGAATATCACCTCTTCAACCCGCAATCGATCCACCACCTGCAAAAGGCGGTGCGCACCGGCAGCTACGCGACGTTCAAGCAATACTCGTCCATCATTAACGAGAACTCGAAGAACATCGCCACGCTCCGCGGCCTCCTCGACTTCAAGTTCAACGACCCGATCCCGCTCGAGGAAGTCGAGCCGATCGAGTCGATCATGAAGCGCTTCAAGACCGGCGCCATGTCCTACGGCTCCATCTCGAAGGAAGCACACGAGACACTCGCCATCGCGATGAACCGCATCGGCGGCAAATCCAACACCGGCGAAGGCGGCGAAGATCCCGAGCGGTTCATCCCGCTCCCCAACGGCGACTCGAAAAACTCCGCCATCAAGCAGGTCGCCTCCGGCCGCTTCGGCGTCACGAGCCACTACCTCGTCAACGCCCGCGAAATCCAAATCAAGATGGCCCAGGGCGCGAAGCCCGGCGAGGGCGGCCAGTTGCCCGGCACCAAGGTCTATCCGTGGGTCGCCAAAACCCGCGGCACCACCGCCGGCGTCGGCCTCATCTCGCCCCCGCCGCACCACGACATCTATTCGATCGAGGACCTCGCCGAGCTCATCCACGATCTCAAGAACTCCAACCGCCACGCCCGCATCAGCGTAAAGCTCGTCGCCGAAGTCGGCGTCGGCACCATCGCCGCGGGCGTCGCCAAGGCCCACGCCGATGTCGTATTGATTTCTGGATACGACGGCGGCACCGGCGCCTCGCCGCAGACGTCGATCATGCACGCGGGCCTCCCGTGGGAACTCGGCCTCGCCGAAACCCACCAGACGCTCGTCCTCAACAACCTTCGCTCGCGCATCGCCGTCGAAACCGACGGACAACTCAAGACCGGCCGCGACGTCGTCATCGCCGCGCTGCTCGGCGCCGAGGAGTTCGGTTTCGCCACCGCGCCGCTCGTCGCCACCGGCTGCATCATGATGCGTGTTTGCCATCTGAATACGTGTCCCGCCGGCGTCGCCACGCAGGATCCGCGTCTGCGCGAAAAATACGCCGGCAAGCCCGAGCACGTGGTGAACTTCATGACGTATATCGCCATGGAGGTCCGCGAGCTCATGGCCCAGCTCGGCTTCCGCACGATCGAGGAAATGATCGGCCACACCGAACGCCTCGAGCCGAAGAAGGCCGTCGACCACTGGAAGGCCCGCGGCATCGACTTCAGCAACATCCTCTATCAACCGGAAGTGCCCGACTCCGTGGGTCGCTTCTGCACGATCAAGCAGGACCACGGCCTCGACAAATCCCTCGACCTCACGCAGCTCCTCCCGATCTGCCAGCCCGCCATCGAGCGCGGCGAAAAGGTCATCGCCGAACTCCCGGTCCGTAACGTCAACCGCGTCGTCGGCACCATCACCGGTTCCGAAATCACCAAGAAATACGGCCCACAAGGCCTGCCCGAAGATACGATTCGCATCCGCTTCAAGGGCTCCGCCGGACAAAGCTTCGGCGCGTTCATGCCGAAGGGGATGACGTTCTCCATCGAGGGCGACGCCAACGATTACGTCGGCAAGGGCCTCTCGGGCGGCAAGATCATCATCTACCCGCCCGCGAACTCCACCTTCGAACCCGCGGACAACATCATCGTCGGCAACGTCGCCCTCTACGGCGCCACCGGCGGCGAGCTCTACATCCGCGGCCGCGCCGGCGAACGCTTCGCCGTCCGCAACTCAGGCGTCAACGCCGTCGTCGAAGGCGTCGGCGATCACGCGTGCGAATACATGACCGGCGGACGCGTCGTCGTCCTCGGCACCACCGGCCGCAACTTCGCCGCCGGTATGTCCGGCGGCATCGCCTACGTGCTCGACGAATCCGGCGAGTTCACGAAGGACGTGAACCGCGCCATGGTCGGTATCGAAAAAGTCGAGACGCCCGCCGAAGCCAACGAGCTCCGCACGCTCATCGAAAACCACGTCACCCACACGAAGAGCGCCCGCGGTCAGCGGATCCTCGACCATTGGGATGCCATGGTGCCGAAGTTCGTGAAAATCCTCCCGAAGGACTACAAGCGCATGCTCGCCTGCATCGAGCGCGCGCAGGCCCAGGGACTCACCGGCGACGAAGCCATCATGGCCGCCTTCGAAGAAAACGCCCGCGACCTCTCCCGCGTCGGCGGCAACTAAGCGGTCGGGCGCTCAGCGCCCGCCGCATCTCAAATCTCAAATTTCAAATCTCAAATCCTCCCTCCATGGGCAAACCCACTGGCTTCATCGAATACCTGCGCGAACTTCCCGTCGACCGCCCGCCGCTCGAGCGCGTCAAAGACTGGAAGGAGTTTCACCACCACATGGAGGAGAAGAAACTCCGCACGCAGGGCGCGCGCTGCATGGATTGCGGCGTTCCGTTCTGTCACACCGGCAAGCTCATCAGCGGCATGGCCTCGGGCTGCCCGATCAACAACCTGATCCCGGAGTGGAACGACCTCGTTTACCGCGGCCTCTGGAAGGAAGCGATCGATCGTCTCCACAAGACGAATAACTTCCCCGAGTTCACCGGTCGCGTCTGCCCCGCTCCCTGCGAGGGTTCCTGCGTCCTCGGCATCAACGCTCCGCCGGTCACGATCAAAAACATCGAGTGCGCGATTACCGACCGCGCTTGGGACGAGGGTTGGGTTAACCCGGAAAAACCCGCCGTCCGCACCGGCAAAAAAGTCGCCGTCATCGGCTCCGGCCCCGCCGGTCTCGCCGCCGCCGAACAGCTCAACAAGGCCGGCCACAGCGTCACCGTCTTCGAACGCGCCGACCGCCCCGGCGGCCTCCTCATGTATGGCATCCCCAACATGAAGTTGGACAAAAAGGAAGTCGTCCTCCGCCGCATCAAGCTGATGGAGGAGTCCGGCATCCGCTTCATCTGCAACGCCAACGTCGGCGAAAACGTCGAGCCGCAGATCTTCTTGAAGGAATACGACGCCACCGTCATCTGCACCGGCGCCACCAAGCCGCGCGATCTCCCCATCGAGGGCCGCAACCTCAAGGGCGTCCATTTCGCCATGGAGCTCCTCACCGAGAACACCAAGGCGATCCTCAACGGCGGCGCCGAACACTGCCCGATCAATGCCAAGGGCAAAGACGTCGTCGTCATCGGCGGCGGCGACACCGGCACCGACTGCGTCGGCACCTCGATGCGCCACGGCGCGAAGAGCATCACGCAAATCGAAATCCTTCCGAAGCCGCCGATGGACCGCGCCGCCGACAACCCGTGGCCCGAATGGCCCAAGGTTTACAAGATGGACTACGGCCAGGAAGAAGCCGCTGCGAAGTTCGGCGCCGATCCCCGCGTCTATCTCACGACCGTGAAAAAGTTCGTCGGCGACGAAAACGGCGCCGTAAAGGAACTCGTCACCGTCCAGATCACCTGGAGCAAAAACGACAAGGGCCAGTTCGTTCCCACCGAAGTTCCCGGCACCGAACAAACCCGTCCCGCGCAACTCGTCCTTCTCGCGATGGGCTTCCTCGGACCCGAACAAGCGCTCCTCAAGGAACTCAATCTCGAGACCGACCCGCGCTCGAACATCAAAGCCGAGCACGAGAAATACACGACGAACATCAAAGGCGTCTTCGCCGCCGGCGACTGCCGCCGCGGTCAATCGCTCGTGGTCTGGGCCATCAACGAGGGCAGGGGAGCCGCCCGCGAATGCGACCGCTACCTGATGGGCACCACCGATCTCCCTTAGAGCGTTTTCAGAAAAACTATAGCCCTTCAGGTGAAGCACAGAGACACAGAGGCACGGAGAGATCCCGTGGCCTTCCTCTGTGTGCTCGGTGCCTTTGTGGTTCAAATCGGGATTTCCGATTCGGCCAACGGCTATGACATTATTGAATATGCTATAACACTCAAAATCACCACCAGGTGGAGCCCGGCGTCCCCGCCGGGCTTTTTTTATGCCAGGATGGCGAGCCGTCCTCACTCCACCCGAAACACCACCGCCTCCTGCGCCGTCGCATCCGCGCGGAAAAACACCGACTCGTCGCCCTCCCGAAAATCGATCACGCGCACCACGTGCTCCAACGCCGCCGCCGAGGGCTCCAACTCCAACAACCGGCTCGGCGCGTTCCTGAACCACGCTTCATCGACCGAATTCCCCGTCTTCCGCGGAAAATACGCCACATACATCGTGTCGTGCTCCACGAGGTCATTGAAGAAATGCGTGCCGAGCGACACGTCCGGAATCAACCGCTCGTGCATCGCCACGACTTCGCAGATCACCGACGCCCGGCTGATCTCCCCAAAATGCACCGGAATCCCCAACGCCGGACTTTGCGTCCCCCAGCGCCCCGGCCCGATCAACATCAACCCGCGATCGCCCACCGGATGCGTCGGATTCAGCCGCCCGATCAATCGCGCGACCGCATAACGCTCCTGCTCCGTCAACTTCGCATACGTCTCCTGCACCACATACACGATGCGCGTCAGCCGCACCTCGCGGCTCACGCCGATCACCGCGCCATGCGCCGTCATCAAGCGTGTTTGTTTTCCGGATACAGCCGACAATTGCCCCGCTCCTTCGCGCCGCACCTGGAAGGTCCGGCACTGCAGCAAGTGAATCCGATACGTTCCGTCCGCGATGAAGTTCAACGCGAACTCGATGTCCACCGGCGCCTCATACGCCTCCTCCAACACGCGCAACATCCGCCGCAAATCATCCGGCACGCTCGTCTCCCGCAACAATCGCTCGAACGTGATGCAGGGATAACCTTCCACGTCCGTCGGCGTGAAATACAGATCCTCCGGATAATCCACCTGCTCCTCCAACACCTCGCCAAAGGGCACCGACAAAAACGTCCCTTCCATCAAATCCAAACAATCCATCCGCCGCTGCGAGTGATCGCGCACTTCCTCAAAGCTCGCCTCCGGCCGCCGCGTCGGCGCATTCAACGCCACCAATCGCGTGTAGTCGTCATCCGACCGATCCACCGCGCGTGTGCCCAATCCGAACACCAGCCGCAACACGCCCGCTCGCGGATCGATGTCCGGATGCCACACAAAGGGATTATACGACAGTCCGACTCCCGCCGCCTGCGGATAATAATATCGTCCATGCGCCGCGCCCGACACCCGCATGATCAACAGCGCCATCCGCTCCTCGCTCTCCAATAGCCCGCGCCGCCGCCGATAACGCAGCGCCTCCTCCTCCAACACGCTCGCATACACACGGCGCACCGCGTTCAACAACGCCGCCATCCGCTCCTCGCGCGAGCCGCGATTCGCCACGAACACGCTTTCGTATTTTCCCGAAAACGCATTCCCGCGCGCATCCTCGAGAATCGAGCTCGACCGCACGATATACGGCGACTCGCCGAAATAATCCAACATCCCGCGAAACTGCTCGTTGATGTGCTCCGGAAAAATTCCGCTCAACGTCCGCCGCCGTCCTTCATCCAACCCCACCAAAAACTTTTCCGGCTTCTTCTGATCCTCGCGCAACCACCACACGCCGTTCTGCACGAGAAACGTCACGAATACTTCCGCCCCCACGAAAAACGAATCGTGCGCCTCCAGCCGGCTCGCGAGCTCCGGATCGCGGTCGCGCAGGATCGCGCGCGACACCAACATCCCGAGCGTCTTCCCGCCGACCGACCCGATCCCGATCATCCGATCGCGCACGAGCAGAAAATCCTCGAGCGTCAAATGCCGCTCCACCAGCGAAGCGATGCCCGATCGATGCACGCGCAGCGCCGCGAAAACTTTCTTCGTCATCTCCGCGCGCCGCTCCGCCGACCCGCGCTCCTCTCGCCACTCTTTCGAAACCTGCGCCGCCTCCTGAAATAACCGCCGCCAATACCCGCTCCGCCGATCGCTCTGCAATCGCGGCCACTGCGTGCGCGACAGGATCTGCGCCAGCACCGCACTGTCCTTCACCGGCAAAAACTCCCCGCCGTGCCGCACGTGAATCGTGTTCATCGCCTCGCGCGAGCGATGCTGCACCTTCACCGGCCGCACATACAGCCGCAGGTCCAAACGAAACACGTCCAACAAAAACTGCGTCGTCTGCCGAATCGGCTCCAACGCATACAGCGAGTGCTTGTCCCGATAGAGCGCGAAATACGTCACCGTCTCCAGATCCCGGAGACGCGGACACGTCAGCATGAAGAAATTTCCCAGGCTCTGGTCCGACATCCACCGGTCCGCCAGATGCGACAAGCAGTCGAAAACATAAATCACCCGCGTGCCCGCGCGCTCGATCACATCGTGCACCTGCCGCACCACCGCCTCGAAACCCGCGCCCGCATTCACCTCGCACACCTCCGCGCCTTCCTCCTGCTCCACCAGCGTGTGGTGATCCGCGAAACGGAAATAAATCACCTTCCTCCCCGCCACGCGCGCCGCCGCCACATACGGACTCACCAGCTCCTGATACTCCTCAATCGTGTCGACTTCCCACACGATGTTGTCGCCAGGCTCGATCCCGCGCAGCACGCGGTCAATGCCCTGCAGACCCGTCGTCTCCGTGGACCGCGCTCCCGGCTTCGCCGCACCTCCCATTCCCGAACCTCTATTCATACTCACCACGAATGGACACAAATTGGCACGAATCAAAACCGGTCAGGAATTCGTGTTCGTTCGTGTCCATTCGTGGTTCCTCATTTCCGCCGCTTACAACACCCCTTGCTCCAACATCGCATCCGCCACTTTCGTGAACCCCGCGATGTTCGCACCCAACACATAATTGCCCGGCGCCCCATACTCCGCCGCCGTCGCGCGGCAACTCTCGTGGATGTTCGTCATGATCCGTTGCAGGCGTTGATCGACTTCTTCGCGCGACCAATTCAACCGCATCGAATTCTGCGCCATCTCCAAGCCCGACGTCGCCACGCCTCCCGCGTTCGCCGCCTTGCCCGGCCCATAAAGAATCCCCGCCGCGAGATACGCGTGCACCGCGTCCGGCGTCGACGGCATGTTGGCGCCCTCCGACACGAGCTTGCACCCGTTCTTCAAAAGCGTCTTCGCGTCTTCGCCATCGATCTCGTTCTGCGTCGCACTCGGAAACGCACAATCGCACGGCGCCGACCACGGCCGCTGCCCCGCGAGAAACGTCCCGCCAAACTTCTCCGTGTATTCCTTGATCCGGCCGCGCCGCTGATTCTTCAGCTGCATCACCCACGCGAGCTTCTCCGGCGTGAAACCCGAAGGATCGTAAATGCTGCCGTCCGAATCCGACAACGTCACCGGCTTCGCACCGAGCTGCAGCAGCTTCTCCACCGTAAATTGCGCGACATTACCCGAGCCCGACACCGTGCAAACCTTCCCCGCCAGCGTGTCGCCGCGCGTCTTCAACATCTCCTCCGCAAAATACACCGCGCCATAACCCGTCGCTTCCGGACGAATCAGCGAGCCGCCCCACTTCAGGCCCTTGCCCGTGAACACGCCCGTGAACTCGTTCGCGATCCGCTTGTATTGGCCAAACAAATACCCGACTTCGCGCGCGCCCACGCCAATGTCGCCCGCCGGCACGTCCGTATTCGGACCGATGTGACGATAGAGCTCGTTCATGAAGCTCTGGCAGAAACGCATCACTTCCGTGTCCGACTTTCCTTTCGGATCGAAATCCGACCCGCCCTTGCCGCCGCCCATCGGCAGCGTCGTCAGCGCGTTTTTGAAGATCTGCTCGAATCCGAGGAACTTCAGAATCCCCAGGTTCACGCTCGGATGAAACCGCAGCCCGCCTTTGTAAGGCCCGATCGCGCTGTTGAACTGCACGCGAAATCCGCGGTTCACCTGCACGCGACCTTGGTCGTCCTGCCACGCCACACGAAACACAATCTGCCGCTCCGGCTCGACCACGCGCTCCAGGATGCGTCCGTCCCGATACTTTTTGTGCCGCTCAATCACCGGCGCGAGCGACTCGAGCACTTCATGCACCGCTTGCAGAAACTCCGGCTCACCCGCATTGCGGCGCGCCACCAGATCGAGGACTTCGGATACGTAAGGATTCATGCGTTGGAAAAATTGAGGGGCGGCGCCTCAGGGTCGCGCTTCCGCGCCGGGCGCCAACCCGCGACATTCCGTTACTCTTCCTGATCGAACAATCCGTAATTTTTCCGACGAGCGTTTTTTCCCACGACGCCCCCAGCACCGTTTACCCCGCCGGGGAGAGATTCTCACGGCCTCGGTTGCATCTTCGCCCCCGGCTCCCTCCTTGTGCGCAAGGCTTCGCTCGCGCCGGTGTCAGTCTCGCAACTCCCTGCCACCATGAAACTCCGCCCCGCCGCCGCCGTGCTCACCGCCGTTTCCGCCACGCTGCTTGTATCCGCAAAACCTGACGAAGCCGCCATCAAACAACAGGTCGCCGCGCTCCTCGCGGAGATGACAACCGACGAAAAGATCGGTCAACTCATCCAATACTCCGCCCCCGGCGAGGAAACCGGCCCCGCCACGCGCCGCAACCTCGAGGCCGAGGTCGCCGCCGGCCGCGTCGGCTCCATCCTCAACGCCATCGGCCCCGCCCGCACGCGCGCCTACCAAAAAATCGCCGTCGAACAAACCCGCCTCAAAATCCCGCTGCTCTTCGGCTTCGACGTCATCCACGGCTACCGCACCATCTTCCCCATCAACCTCGGCCACGCCGCCTCCTGGGATCTCGAAGCCATCGAAAAATCCGAGCGCATCGCCGCCATCGAAGCCTCCGCCGCCGGCCAGCATTGGACGTTCGCCCCGATGCTCGACATCTCCCGCGACCCGCGCTGGGGCCGCATCATGGAAAGCGCCGGCGAAGACACGTTTCTCACCAGCGCCATCGCGCGCGTCCGCGTCCGCGGCTTCCAAGGCGACGACCTCTCCCGCACCGACACCATCCTCGCCACCGCGAAACATTTTGTCGGATACGGCGCCGCCCAAGCCGGTCGCGATTATCACACGACCGACATCCCGGAAATCACCCTGCGCGACATCTACCTTCCGCCTTTCAAAGCCGCCCTCGAGGCCGGCGTCGCCACGTTCATGGTCGGCTTCAACGACCTCAACGGTGTCCCGGTCTCCGCCAACAAATTCATCGTCACCGACATCCTCCGCAACGAGTGGGGCTTCGACGGCTTCGTCGTCTCCGACTGGACTTCCATCCGCGAACTCCTGCCCCACGGCATCGCCGCCGACGAATCCGAAGCCGCCCAAATCGCCTTCAACGCCGGCGTCGACATGGACATGGAGAGCCGCATCTACGGCCCGCACCTGCCCGCACTCGTCGAATCCGGCGCCGTCTCCATGGAGCGCCTCGACCAAGCCGTCACCGCCATCCTCACCGCCAAAGCCCGCCTCGGCCTCTTCGAAGATCCCTACCGCTACTCCGACGAAGAACGCGAAAAACAATTCACGCTCCACCCCGACCACCTCGCCCACGCCCGCGACCTCGCCCGCAAATCCGCCGTTCTTCTCAAAAACACCCGCGACGCCCTTCCGCTCCGCCGCGACGCCAAAATCGCCCTCGTCGGTCAACTCGCCGACACCCAACGCGACCTCATCGGCGAATGGCGCGGTCGCGGCCGCGAAGAAGAAGCCATTACCGTCCGCACCGCCCTCGAAGAAGCTTTCCCCGACCGCGTTACCTACGCCCTCGGCGCAAAATCCTCCGGCGACGATCGCTCCGGTTTCGCCGAAGCCGTCACTGCCGCCCAAAACTCCGACGTCGTCGTCGCCGTCCTCGGCGAAGGTTGGTTCATGAGCGGCGAAGCCGCTAGCCGCTCCGAAATCGACCTGCCCGGCGTCCAAGCCGAACTCCTCGCCGAGCTCCGCCAAACCGGAAAACCCATCGTCCTCGTCCTCTTCGCCGGCCGCCCGCTCGCCCTCGGCCAAGCCATCGAAAACACCGACGCCATCCTCCTCGCCTGGCTCCCGGGCACGATGGGCGGCCCCGCCGTCGTCGACCTGCTCACCGGCGCCTACAACCCGTCCGGCAAACTTCCCGTCACGTTTCCCCGCAGCATCGGACAGGTCCCGATCTTCTATAATCACAAATCCACCGGCCGCCCCTTCGATCCCGCCAAAGGTCCCGACAAGTGGAAATCCCAATACCTCGACGTCCCCAACACCCCCGAATTTCCCTTCGGCTTCGGTCTTTCCTACACAAAGTTCGATTACCTCGCGCCGAAAATTTCCACCGCGCGCCTCACGCCCGACGGCGAACAGCGCATCAGTATCACGATCTCAAATACCGGCCGCCGCGAGGGCGCCGAGATCGCCCAACTCTACATCCGCGACATCGCCGGCTCCGTCACGCGCCCCGTTCGCGAGTTGAAGGGCTTCCAGAAAGTCAGCCTCAAACCCGGCGAATCCCGCGAGATCACCTTCACGCTGAAACCGTCCGACCTCGCCTTCCACCACACCGACATGCGCTTCGCCCCCGAGCCCGGCCGCTTCGAGGTCTTCGTCGGTCCCGACTCCACCGCCCCGAAAATCGGCGAATTCGACTACGCCGAATAACTGCCCGCCGCCTCCACAGCGGGCAGGAGGGTAGGAGAGAAGCTCAGGCTCCGCCGTCCCCATCGACGATCTTGCCGCCGAGATACGCCTCATACGCCCCCAAATCCAACAACCCGTTCCCGCTCAGATTAAACACGATCACGCGCTTCCTTCCTTCTTCCCGACACTTCACCGCCTCATCCACCACCGCCGCGATCGCATGCGACGACTCCGGCGCCGGCACCAAACCTTCGCTGCGCGCAAACAACACGCCCGCCTCAAACACTTTCGTCTGCGGCACCGCCACCGCCTCGATCAAACCGAGCTTCCGACAGTGGCTCACCATCGGCGCCATGCCGTGATACCGCAGCCCGCCCGCATGAATGCTCGGCGGCATGAAATCATGCCCGAGCGTATGCATCATCATCAGCGGCGTCATCTGCGCCATGTCGCCGAAATCATACTTCAGCTCGCCTTTCGTCAGCGACGGACACGACGCCGGCTCCACCGCCACGATCCGCGTCTTCTTCCCGTCCTTCAATTTCCCGCGCACAAACGGAAACGCGATCCCCGCAAAATTGCTCCCCCCGCCCGCGCACCCAACCACCACATCCGGCTCCTCGCCGGCGAGCGCCATCTGCTTGATCGTTTCTTCCCCGATCACCGTCTGGTGTAAACACACGTGATTCAACACGCTCCCGAGCGCGTATTTGGTTCCTGGATGCGTCACCGTGTCCTCGATCGCTTCGCTGATCGCCAGGCCGAGGCTGCCGTTGCTGTCCGGCGTCTCCCGCAACACCTTCCGCCCAAATTCCGTCTGCTCGCTCGGGCTCGCGAACACATTCGCCCCATACGTCTGCATCAGCAGTTTCCGATACGGCTTCTGCCCGAAACTCACCTTCACCATGTAAACCGTGCATTCGAGCCCGAACACCCGGCACGCCATCGCCACCGACGAACCCCATTGCCCCGCGCCCGTCTCCGTCGCCAGCCGCTTCGTCCCCGCCACTTTGTTGTAATACGCCTGCGGAATCGCCGTATTCGGTTTGTGACTACCCGCCGGGCTCACGCCTTCGTATTTGTAATAAATGTGAGCCGGCGTCTGCAGCGCCTTCTCCAATCGCACCGCGCGCAGCAGCGGAGTAGGGCGGTAGAGCGCATAAACCTGCCGCACTTCCTCCGGGATCTCCACCTCCCGCTCGGGCGTCATTTCCTGCGCGATTAAATTCTCCGGAAAAATCGCCGCAAAATCCTCCGGCTTCGCCGGCTGCTTCGTGCCGGGATGCAGCGGCGGCGGCAACGGCTCCGGAAAATCCGCCAGCAGGTTATACCAATGCGTCGGCATCTCGCCGGCGCGCAGCAGGAATTGAACGTCAGTCATGATCGCGCGGTGGAGTGGGGTAGTGCCCGCTCACCTACGCCCGTCGCCTCTCTTCGTCACGCGTAAATCCCGCTTTCGCCAAATCTCACGCGCCTCTCCGCAAAAACCGCGCAATCTCCGCGCCCCCCGCACCGCCAGCCTTCGGCGACCACTCCGACCGGCGATTGAGCCGTTTCCTTGCCCTACGCACTTTTTCGCCGCTTCGCCTCCGACTCGCACAAACACTGCTTCCCCGCAGACTCCATGCTTCCGAGTCTCCTTTCCAAGAAGCGCCAGCGCCCGGCCGCCGCCTCGCCGGCACTCGACTCCATCGCACCGCCCCCGCCTTCGCCCGCCCGCGAGCCCGCTCCCGCGCAACTCACCAAAATCGCCCAGGCTTCCGTCGACCTCGCCGCGCTCGGCCCGCAACTCGCCACCCTCGCCGCCCAAATGGCAACCATGGCCCAGGATCAGGCGAGCCGCGCGGCCAACGCCGCCGTCGCCATGGACGCCCTCGCGCGCGAACTCGAGTCCGCCGTCGCCGAGCTCCGCGCTTCGTCCTCCCAAATGCACGACGCCCTCAAAACCGTCGAACGCATCGCCGACCACACCCGGCTCCTCTCCGTCAACGCCAGCATCGAAGCCGCCCGCGCCGGCGAAGCCGGACGCGCGTTTTCCGTCGTGGTCGACGAGGTCAAACGCCTCGCCGACTCCTCCGGCCAAAGCACCCACCTCATCGAGGAACGCATCAACGACATCGCCTCCCACGTCGCCCGCGTCTCCGCCGTCGCCACCGATTCTGCCAACGCTCCCGACGCCTCCGCCGCCTGCACCGTCTCCGCCGTCCACCACGAGGTCCGCAGCATCGCCGGCACCGCCGAACAACAACTCGGCAGCGCCCAATCCGTCCACCGCCTCGGCGATTCCATCAAATCGCTGACCGAATCGCTTCTCCTCACCGTCGGACGCTTCCGCTTCGACGCCCACACGCGCGCCCAATCCGCCGTCGAAACGCTTCTCCCCGTGCTCGTCGCCGCCATCGGCAGCCGCACCCGCCTCGAACGCGCCGTCGAATCCTGGCTGCCCGCCCACCCGTATTTCGAACTTGGATACCTCACCGACTCCGCCGGCCGGCAGATCGTCGACAACCTTCATTTCCGCAACGGCGACGTCGTCCACGACCGCTCCGGCTTCGGTCGCGACTGGTCCGACCGCCCCTGGTATCGCGAAGCGCTCCAACACCGCAGCATCGCCTCCACCGACATCTATCGTTCCAGCGCCACCGGCGACTTCTGCTTCACCATCGCCGCCGCCCTCCACGACTCCTCCGGCACCCTCGTCGGCATCTTCGCCGCGGACGTGAACTTCCAGCGTCTGGTATCAAGGTAATCCGCCCTCTCCGGCGCGCACTTGTCTCTGGCGCCCGCGCCGCGGTTTCGCTGCACTTGCGCCATGTCCGATTCGCTCTGGCTCCTCGGCATCCGCCTGGCCGGCGTATTCCACTTCATCACCTTGGTCGCCGCTTGGTTCACCCCGGTCCCGCCGAACTGGGACCAAAACCTCGCCCGGCTTCCTCTCGTGCATCGCCGTTTCGCCGTCGCCCAGAACTTCTTCATCGGCGCCGTCATCGCGTTCTTCGGAGTCGTATGCCTCGCCTTCGCTCCCATCTTAATCGAAGGCAGCACCGCTTCACGTCTGCTCTGCGCCGCAATCGCATTGTGGTGGGGCGGACGGCTCGTCGTCCTTCCCTGGCTTCGCGTCTGGCCCGAGCTTCATCGCCCTTTCTGGCGTTTCGGCTTCGCTCTGCTGCACGCCGAATGCGCCATCTACGCGATCGCCTTCAGCATCCTCGCCCTCCGCTAATCCGCCGGCACCATCCGCACAATCATCCCCAGTTTCCCAATCCGCTCGATCGCCAGATAAATCATCCCATCCGGCCCCGTCTTGATATCTCGGATACGCCCGAGCCGTTTGAACACTTCCTCGTAGTGCACCACCCGCGTGCCTTCGACCACCACGCGCAAGAACTTCTGCTGCGCCAGCGAACCCACGAACAACTGCCCCTTCCATCGCGGAAATTTATCCCCGCGATAAAACTCGATCTGGCTCGCCGCGATCGACGGCGTCCAGTCGATCACCGGATTCTCCATTCCTTCCGCCTCCTTCTTCTCCGACACCGGCGTCCCGTTGTAATTCATCCCGCGCGTCGCCACCGGCCATCCATAATTCTTCCCGCGCTCGATCCGGTTTAATTCATCGCCGCCCCGCGGCCCGTGCTCCGTTTCCCACAGCTCGCCCGCTTCGTTGACCGCGAGTCCCTGCGGATTCCGCACGCCATACGCCCAAATCGATCCAAACTTTCCCGGCTGCCCCGCAAAGGGATTATCCGCCGGCACGCTGCCATCATGATACACGCGATGGATCTTCCCGTTCGGCACCGACAAATCCTGCGCCGCCCCCGTCGTGAACTCCTCCATCCCGCGCTCGCCCACGCTGATGAACAAATGCTCACCGTGAAACGCCAGCCGCCCGCCAAACAACACGCTGCTCTGCTGATACTCGCCCGGCGGAATCGCGAACACGTTCTCCTGCTCCACCAACGCCCCGTCCCGCAATCGCCCGCGAATCACCTTCGTCATCGCCGTCTCGTTCGGCCCGTGATCGCTGAACGACAAATAAATCCATCCGTTCTCCGCATAATTCGGATGCGCCACCACCGACATCAGCCCCGCCTCATCGCGCACCAGAATCGTCTCCGGCAATCCGCGCACGGGCTCGTCTTTCAACGTCCCATCTTCGATCACGCGCAGCCGCCCCACGCGCTCCGTCACCAGCATTCGCCCGTCCGGCAGAAACGTCAGCGACCACGGCACATCGAATCCTTCCGCCACCACTTCCAACCGAAACGCATGCTCCTCGCTCTGCAGCACCCCTCGCGGCAACACCGCCTCCTCCTCCGGCTGCGGATCGACCTGCCGCGTCGCCACTTCCCGGATATACGCCACCAGCGCCAACACTTCCGCATCCTGAATCGCACCGCGAAATCCCGGCATCCCTTCGCGCGGATACCCATCCAAAATGCTGCGCGCCAATTGCTCGTCATCCGCCCCGTGTTCCCACTTCGCATCGATCAGGCTCCCCGCCTTTCCGCCCGCGAGATCTTCCCCATGACACCCGCTGCAAAACTCCGCATACACCGCGCCCACGTCCCGCGTGCCCTCCACCGCCTTCGCCGCGCATAGCTCCGCCACGCTCAACCCGCTCGCCACGCACATCATCACGCTTCGAAAAAACCATCTCATGTTTTAATCCCTCCCGGGCGGCGCAACCGACCGGAGCTCCGCCCCCGCGTTCCTCGCTCCGGCTCGCCATTGACGCACCTCCGACCTCCCCGAAACACTCTCTCATGCCTTCGCGTCCCATCCCCGGCTCCTCCGGCGACGTCCTCACCTGCCTCCCTTCGCCCTACGAAGCGCATCGCGCCACCGGCTTGCTCTACCTCCCGCGCTTCCTCGCCAAATGCCGCTACGTGAAGGAGCACGGCTCGCTCCCCCCGAGCTACGCGAAAAACTACAAACGCGGCATCGACCGCTTCCTCTGCCTCCACCTCGGCATCGATCCCAACGCCGTCGAAAAGATCGTCCACGAATCCAGCACCGACGCCGAGATCGACGAGAAGCTCAAATCCCTCTTCCCCGCCGATGTGCGCGCCGCCAAATGGAACCGCGAGCTCGTCCAAAAGGGCATGACCGACGCCGGCCGTGACTTCCTTCGCAAAGCGCTCATCGCCATGGGCTGCGAAGACCGCGCCAACGAAATCATCAGCGTCCCCGACCTCATCGATTTCGACGAAGGCCGCATCGAATAACGCGACACCCGCCCCGCATTTGAAAACCTCGCGGCTTTCGACACTCTCTCCGTGACCTTCGCGGTCGCTGTGATTCAATCCTCCGTTCCATGGTCAAAGGACAGAAAGTCGTCTGCATTAACGACACGTTCACGCCCGTCATCCTGGCGCTCTACAAACAGCTGCCGGTCAAAGGCGATGTCTACACCATCCGCGAGGTCTTCCTCGGCCGCGAAAAAATCGTGCGCGGCGGCGACTCCGCCACCGTCGGCCTCCTCCTCGAAGAACTGAAAAATCCGCCCGACCCGTTCCATCAGGGCAAACAAGAGCTCGGTTTCTCTTCGGAACGTTTCGCCCCGCTCGAAGAGCTCCCCGCCGAAGAAGCCGAACAGGAAGAAGTCGCCCACGTCGGTGCCTGGGCCCCCGCCTGATCAGGTAGCCGAGGTGTCCCCAACCGAGCCGTTACCCCGCCCGGCTCCCCGCGCCCGCCACGCGCACCTTCGTTCCCGCTTCCTGCGTCAAACCCCACCACCATGCCCCACCGCGTCCTCGCCCTCGCGTTTCTCATCCTCGCCGCGTTTCTCCCCGCCAGCCTCATGACCGCCGCCCCCGCCGACACCCGCGTCTTCGAACTCCGCACCTACACCTCGCCCCCGGGCAAACTGCCCAACCTGCTCGCCCGCTTCCGCGACCACACGTGCGCGCTCTTCGAAAAACACGGCATGACCAACATTGCCTACTGGACGCCCGCCGACGAAAAAGACGGCTCCTCCGACAAGATCATTTATCTCCTCGCTCACTCCAGCCGCGAAGCCGCCAAAGCCTCCTGGGCCGCCTTCCTCGCCGATCCCGTCTGGCATGCCGCGCGCGACGCCAGCGAGGCCAACGGCAAAATCGTCGCCAAGGTCGAATCGATCTTCCTCACCGCCACCGATTACTCGCCCGCCATCGCCTCGAGCACCACCGCGCAGCCTCGCGTCTTCGAACTGCGCACCTACACCACGCCCGACAACAAACTCGCCGCACTTGACGCCCGCTTCGGCGGCGGCGAAACCGACCTCTTCAAAAAAGCCGGTATGCAGGAATTCGGCTACTTCCATCCCCTCGACGCCGACAAAGGCGCCGCCAACACCCTGATCTACATCATGGCGCACGAGTCCCGCGAAGCCGCCGCCAAATCCTGGCAATCCTTCCGCACCGACCCCGAGTGGGTGAAGATGAAAGCCGACACCGAAGTCGACGGCCCGCTCGCTTCGAAAGTCGTCTCCGTCTTCCTCCTCCCCACCGACTTCTCCGCCACGAAATAGTTTCGAATGTAGGGCGGGGGTCTCCCGACCCCGCCGCTTCCTACCGCACCAACTCCACCCGCAACGGCGGCCGCCCAATCTGCCGCCGAATCGACTCCAGATTCTCGCGCACCAGCGCCCCCATCGACTCGCACTTCAAATAGCTGTCGCGCCCGAAGTGCTCCGCCAAACTCGCGCGCAGCTCGAACACCTTCCCCATCGGCGCAATCGGATCCCGCGCCATCTCCTCGAGCAGATAAATCAGCCGGTCCGCAATGATCCCCGCCCGCTGCAACATCAGCGCGTGCTCCTCCCGCTGATACTGCCACGCCGTCTCCGGATTGAGATGGCTGATGCAAAACTGCGCCAGCGGCGCGTTGTCCAAAAAGAACTGCGGCAGATAAAAATTCTTCCGCCCGCTGTAAGACTGCTGGTCGAAATCCATCGCGCGAATCCGCAGCTGCGCCTCCTCGAAATCCGGCGTCATCACCGCCACGAAATTATACGAGCGCATATCCCCCAACAGCCGCACGAAGCAGCGCTCGTTGAACTTCACCAGCTCCTTCGCGATCCGGATCGGTTTCACCTGCCCCGAATTCAGATGATTCGCGATGAACATGTCCCCCGGCACCCCCACGATGTGCTCCTCGATCAAGGTGTTTGCCGACGTGAAATAGTTCAGCCGGTTCGGCGATAACAAATGCTCCAACTCCAACCCATACACGCGTGAAGCATCCGCCTTCTTCACGTAAAAATAGTCCTGGTTGTCGTTAAACGCATTCACGATCCGGATACGAAACGGCTTCGAATTCCCGAACCCGCAGAAGTCCACCCGATCGACATAGAGGTGCTGCATCACCGACAAATCGCCGTCCACCCGCAGCAGCGCATAGATCCGCTTCAGCCCTTCATAGAGCTCCGTCATTTCCTCCACGTGATAAATCACGCTGTCCCACAGCGTCGGCTTTCCACGCGCGTCGTTGATCGGCACCGCCTCGATAAATCCCAGCAGCCGCTCGTAACTCACCGGCAACTCCCGCTCCCGCCGATACCGCCGCAAATACCCGCGCAACCCGCTCCGCACCGGATAACTCGGCTTCTTCGGCGAGGGCGGATGATGAATCTGCATCGTCTCCACGCGAAAAAGCCTACTCACCACCACCGTCTGCGCGAGTCCACTTTCGCTTCTCCCCTCTCAATCGAGCTCGTGCTCGTGCTCGTGCTCGGAAGCGACTGGGCGATCACGATCAAGAGCACGAGCGGCACGCCCGGCTCGATCCGCCGCGCCGTCACACCCCCACCGGCACCTCGAACCAAAACACACTCCCGCCCGCCGCCGGAAAATCCGCCCCCACCATCCCGCACTGCGACTCGATCAAATGCTTCACAATCGAAAGCCCCACGCCATGCGACTCCTCTCCTGCAGTCGGCTTCACCGACACGCCACCGCGCTCCCGAAATAATTTCCCTCGCTCCTCCTCCGCCACGCCCGGCCCGCTGTCCGCCACCTCCGCGCGCAACATCGTCCCTCCCGCCGACACGCCCACCTTCACCCGCACCCACCCGCCACTCCGCGTGAACTTCAGCGCATTGCTCACGTAGTTCGCCAACGCCTGATACGCCAACCCCGCCTCGCACGCCGCCGCCGGCAACTCCGCTTCGTCCTCCTCGCAACTCAACGCGATCCCTTTCTGCTCCGCCGCCAACGCCTGCTGCCGCACCGCCGCCTTCGCGATCAACCGCAAATCCGCCCGCCCCATCGCACCACTCTCGCCGGAACCGCGCAGCTCCAGAAACGTGTCGATGATCCTCCTCATCTGCATCGTCGAATCCGCAATGTTGTCCAAACACTGCAGCACTTTCGGCGGCACGCCTTTCTCCCGCCGCGCCAGCGCCCCCGACATCAAAATCAAACACAGCGGATTCCGCAGATCGTGCCCCGCAATCCGCATGAACCGGTCCCTCAACACCACCTGCTCCTCCAGCTCCCGCCGCAATCTCCGCAGCGTCAGATGCGTCCGCACCCGCGCCAGCGCCTCTTCATGCTCGATCGGCTTCGTGATGTAATCCACGCCGCCCGCCGCAAACGCCTTCACCTTGTCCGCCGTCTCGCTCAACGCCGTCATGAACAACACCGGCACATCCCGCGTCTGCTCGCGCTGCTTCAACCGCCGACACGTCTCGAACCCATCGATCCCCGGCATCATCACATCCAACAAAATCAAATCCGGACGCGTCTGCTCCGTCTGCGCCAACGCCTCCTCGCCATCCTCCGCCACCATCAACTGATACCCCGCCGCCCCGAGCGTCTCCACCAACACGCCCAAATTCGCCGGCGTATCGTCCACAATCAAAATCGTCTCACTCATAGGTGAAGCCCGCCGTCCCGGCGGGCTGTTCCGGCACATTCGTGCCTCTTCGTGTCCATTCGTGGTTCACTCCCGTTCGATCGCATCCGTGTTCATCCGTGGTTAAGATACCGCCCCACAAACTGCCGGATCGCCTTCATCTTGAATCGCCCCGCCAAATCCAACACGCCCTGCGCGAAGGCTTGATACTTCTCATCTCGCGCCAGCAACGCCTCCGCCCGCGCCCGGATCGCCACCACATCCCCTTTCGTCGCCAGCTCATGAATCGCCACCGCTTCCTCCACCGGCGGCGCTTCCACCACCAGCGGAAAGGGCGTGCGCGTCTCCTCCGGATCCACCGTCTTCCACGTCAATCCCAACACCCGCCCGATCGTCGCCCACAATTCCTCCTCGCGAAACGGCTTCGCCACAAACGCATCGCAGCCCGCCGCGAAACACTCGCTGCGATCCAAATCATACGCGCTCGCCGACACCGCCACGATCGCGCGTCTCGTCTTCTCACCCGCCTCCTTCTCGCGCGCCCGCAATCGCCGCGTCGCCTCCAAGCCGTCGATCTCTCCCGGCAACCTCAAATCCATCAACACCAGGTCCGGCGCAAACCGCTCGACCTCCTCCAACGCTCCCGCCCCGTCCACCGCTTGCGCCACCTCGAATCCCACCGGTGCCAACAAATCCACCAGCAGCGCGCGATTCGCCGCATGATCGTCCACCACCAGCACCCGCCTCGCCGCCCCTTCATAACCCGACACCCGCCGCAGCCCCGAGCTCGTCCCACTCGCCCCTTCCGCCGCCTCCGGCAACCGCACCGCAAACCAAAACCGGCTGCCCCAACCCGGCTTGCTGTCCACCTCCAACCTCCCGCCCATCCGCTCCACCAAACTCCGGCTGATCGCCAGCCCCAATCCCGTTCCGCCCGCCCGCGGTCCGCCCAATTGCACAAACGGTTCGAACAACTTTCCCATGTCCTCCGCCATGATTCCGCGGCCCGTGTCGCTCACCGAAAACGACAGCGCCTCGCCGTCCACTTTCACCGACAACACCACGCCGCCGCGCTGCGTGAAGGTCACCGCATTCGCCACGAGATTGAACACCACCTGACGCAACCGCTGCTCATCCCCGCGCACCCAGCGGGGCACGTCCGCATCCACCTGCGTTTCCAACAACAACCCTTTGTCCCTCGCCCGCGGCGCAAACACCCGCTCCACGCCGGCGATGAATTCCACCAGATCGAAATCCGACACCTGCAACTCGATCCGCCCCGCCTCGATCTTCGACAGATCCAACACGTCGTTGATCAACGCCAGCAGATGCTCCGCCGATTCGTGAATCACCCGCACGCCTTCGCGCTGCTTCTCGCCGAGCGCCGGATCCCGCCGCAGGATCTGCGTGTATCCAAGAATCCCATTCAACGGCGTGCGCAGCTCATGGCTCACGCTCGCCAGGAAATAACTCTTCGCGCGGCTCGCCGCGTCCGCCGCCTCCTTCGCCGCCTGCAACACCCGCGCCGCCTCATGCTGCTGCGTCACGTCCACCGCCACGCCTTCGAAATGGCTCACTTTGCCCCGTCCATCCCGCACCACCCGCACCGACTCACTCACCCACATCGTCGTCCCGTCGCGCCGCCGCATCTCCGATTCGAAATCCGTCAACTCGTCCCGCTCCGCGATGCTCCGTAAGAACTCCGCCCGCCGCCCGCGATCCACATACAGCTGATGCGCGATGTCGTTCATCCCTCGAATCAACTCCTGCGGCGTATCATAACCGCACATACGCGCCATCGCCGGATTCGCCTTCAGGAACCTCCCGTCCGGCGTCGTCTGATACAATCCTTCCAGCGCATTCTCGAAAATCCCGCGATACTGCAGCTCCGCCTGCCGCAACGCCTCCTCCGCAAACCGCCGGTGCACCGCCGCCGCCATCTGATCCGCCACAAAGGTCAGCAGCCGCTTGTCATCCTCCGAATACGCGCGCCGATTTTCGTAATCCTGCAACGCGATCACCCCGATCGCCTTCCCGCCAATCCGCAACGGCGCTCCCAACCGCTGCGCCGCCGGCCGGTCGAGTTTCTGATAAAACCCTCGCGCCGCCAAAATCCCCACCAGCTCCTCCGCCGTCGCCAGCAAGGGCTCGGCCGTGAACAACACATACTCGCTGAACCCATTCCCCGGCTTCCGCGGCGGCGCCGCCGGCACATGCTCGTCCACGAAAAACGGAAACGACAGCTCGTTCCCGTCCGGACTCAGCAGCGCCACATAGAAATTCCGCGCCGGCATCAACCCGCCCACAATCCGATGCATCTCCTTGAACAGCGCGCCGAGATCCCCGCCCGCCAGCACCGCCTGCGAAATCTCATACGTCGCCGCCTGCACCTGCTCCCGCCGCTGCCGCTCCGTGATGTCGATCGCCACCGTCACCATGCACGGCGGCCCGTCGATGTGGATCACATCCGCGTTCAACAGCAGGGTCCGCACTTCCCCCGTCTTCGTCCGAAAGTCCGCCACATAATCCCGCACGCGGCCATCCGCCTGCATCCTCCCCACAAATTCGTCCCGCTGCCCGGGACGAACCCAAAGATTCAGCTCCAGCGTCGATCTCCCGATCGCCTCCTCCCGCGAATAACCCGACACCCGCACAAACGCCGGATTCACTTCGATCAGCTTCCCATCCGAAATCCGCGCGATCGTCATGAACGCCGGACTCGCCTCGAAACTTTTCTCAAAAAAGGTCTGCGATTCCCGCCGGCTCGCCTCGCTCACCCGCAACGCCTCCTGCACGCGCGCCAACTCCGCGCTCGTCGCATCGGCCGCCGTCAAGGGAGTAGGGGAGTCCGAGCGCGTCATGCAGTTCGAAGCTCTCAGCGATAAAACAGAACCGCAGGCAGGCAACGGCGAACGCTCGCCGCTACCCCGCCTGCGGGTTGCGTGGGTTTAACAGCTGCGAGCGTGCACGAGTGGATGACCGCCACGCCCGCAGAAAAATCGCCTCACTTCCCCATCGTCCGCAAATACGCCAGCACCGCCGCCGCATCCGGTTCCGAGAAACGATACTCCGGCATCGGCGGCAGCGGCTTCGAACCATCCGGACGAACGCCCGTCATCAAAAACGTCTTCGCCTGCTCATCCGTCATCCCCTTCAACCCCGCAATCGGCGGCGCCGCTGGCGCCCACGGCATCGGCACCGTCGGCGCAAAGCCCAGCGGCGCACCTTCGAGCGAGAGCTCCGGGATCAACTCGCCACGCTCATTCCTCGGCGTGTGACAATCCGCGCAAACTCCAACGCCGTTCACCAGGTAGCGGCCGCGCTCCACGAGCAAGCCATGCTCCGACTCCTTGCTCGCAAGCGCCGCTTCGCCGGCTCGCACATTGAAGGCGAGCAGGACCACGCCCGCCAGCATCGAACCAGCCACAATCAGGGAGGTAATTTTCGTTTTCATCAGGGTAGTGTGTGTTGAAAAAGGTGGAGCCCGACGTCCCCGTCGGGCTGTTCCGCAACCAATGGGGGTAAGGAAGGAAAATTCGCCATCGCCGCCTCACGCCGCCTTCTGCTGCACCTGCGCGCCATCCATCATCGCCGTCGCGACCTCCACATAACACCGCGTCCAGGCCGACTTCACCGCCGGCGTGAACTCCAGCCCGAGCGTCTTCTCGAGCATCCACAAGAACGCCGTGCCCGCCGTCACGTAGTGCTCCTCGCGCACTCCAAGCCTCGACTGCCGCGCACCGAATCGCCCGAGCGAACCGCGCAACGCATCGAAATTGTCCAATCGGGAAACGATGCTCGCGATGCTCCGCATCAGCCGATTCGCCTTCACCGCCATCGCACCGCAACAAAAACGCCGCCGACCCGGATCCAGCTCAAACCACCGCGCATAAAACAGCGCGATGGCCGAATCCGAAATCGGAGCCAGCTTGCGGAAAGACTCCTGCACGAGCGCAACTTCACCGGAGGTCATGGCTGGACAGCGTGACGTTCTCAGTGACAAAGCCTTCAGGCCGCAAGGCGAAGTCCTTCGTCGGACTTCCGCTCCTTGATGTTCAGCGGCAGCGACTTCACCCGCCGCCCATAATCAGCCCGGAAGATCACCAGCAGCCCGGTGACCACCAGCGGAGAGATCGCCAGTTCGATGCTGTAGCTCAGTGAAAAGAGCGCCGCGAAGCTCGCGAAAAAGGAAAGCAGAAGAATCGGAGGTTTCATGGGAATGATGCGTGTGAAGGCCATCCTCTCAGATTTCCGCTCGCCGCACCATTGGCCGCCCGCCCCTGGGCCATCCGGCCCACCGGTGGAGCCCGACGTCCTCGTCGGGCTTGAATCTTTCCCACCGACCCCATCCGCCCAAACCCCTACTCGCAACCCTCCGCCACTCCGCGCCTTTACTTCACCCGTCCGCCCCGCCAGCCTCCGCCCACCGTGAAGCGAATCCTCGTCATCGACGACGAAGCAAAACTGCGCCGCCAGTTCGCCGACCTCCTCGCTGCCGAAGGCTTCACCGTAATCGAAGCGAGAAACGGCCGCGAGGGCATCGACCTCGCCCGCCGCGAACACCCCGATCTCGTCATGTGCGACATCACCATGCCCGAGATGAACGGACATCGTGTATTGGAAACGCTGCGACAAGAACCCGCCACCGCTCACCTTCCGTTCATCTTCCTCACCGGCTGGAGCGAGAAAGGCGACATCCGCGCCGGCATGAATCTCGGCGCCGACGACTACCTCACCAAGCCCGTCTCGCCCGACGACCTCATCGCCGCCGTCCACGCGCGCTTGCGCCGGGTCGTCGTCGCACCCCGCCGCGCCAACACCGCCGAAGCCACCAGCGAGTCGCTCGAAACCCTCGGCCTCACTCCCCGCGAAGCCGAAATCCTCCTCTGGGTCGCGCGCGGCAAAACAAATCCCGAAATCGCCACGATCCTCGGCATCGGACTCACCACGGTGAAAAAACACCTCGAGTCCACCTTCGCGAAACTCGGCGTCGAAAACCGCACCGCCGCCGCCGCCCTCGCCCTGGAAACGCTCGGATAGGTCGAACCCGACGTCCCCGCCGGGTTGTCCCAACAACACATCCCGCCCCCCGGGAGAGTGTAACCTAATAGGTTACACCATCCACATTCACCGGCCGCCCACCACCTTCGCCGGCGCCTGCACTTTCAGCTCGAACTTCCCATACTGCACCGGCTCGCCCGGCACCGCCGCGATATACGTTCCGCGAAAATCCTTCGCATTCACCGCGCCGCGAAACGAAATCCGAAAGCCTTCCTGCATCTCGCCGCTCAGCTCACACCACGCCCCGACCATCCGTCCTTCGAGCTTCCCCGTTCCCGCCAGCGGCGCTTCCGTCTTCATCTCTCCCACCACTTTTTCGCCGTCGACCGCCAACACCATCAATACGTTCGCCGTCGCCTCGTCCTCTGTCGTGTTCGTCACCGTCCCGTGCAACACCAAGGTCCGCGTCTCAGCCCCACAAAACGGCACCATCCACAGCACCATCAGCGCCCAGTAGGTTAAGCGCCGGCCGCGCAACTTCACCCCGCGCTCCTTCATGACCGCACCTCCGCCGTCTTCTTCGCCGCCTCTTCCTTCGCCTTCATCTTGTTCACTTCATTCTGCACTTTTCGCATCAAAAACCCCCACGTTCCTTTCGAGCCCACCACCGCCTTCGCCAGCAAATCATACAGCGGCCCCGTGTCCGGCTCGCCCGCTTTTCCGCCCAGCACGAATTGCTCCTTCAACCCGCGATAGCCGTCCGCCCGCGGCTTCTTCTCGATCAAACTCATCCCGCCGAGAATCACCGCCATCTCGTCCTTCGCCGCGAGATCGATCGATAACTCCAGCGGTCGGTTCATCAACGGTTCGCCGTCCACCGCCGGTATCCGTCCTTTCGCTACAAGCTTCGCCTGCGGCGACTCGATCCGCAGCTCCTTCAGCGCCACTTCGCCCGCCTCCGTCCGCTCGCCCGAGATCCGAATCTCGTCCACCGGCATCTCCGCAAACTTCTTCAACAACCGCCCCAACGCCCGCAATTCCGGCGACAACAAAATCGTCCCGCCAAACACCGCCGCCGTCGCCGCCAGCTCCTGCTTCGGCACCTTCAACCGCACCACGCCTTCCCTCCCTTCTACCGTAAACTCCCCCGCCGTCCGCTCGATCAACTCCGGCAGCGCATTCCCGCGACTCCGCACGGTCGACCGCACGTCGATCTTCGCCTCCACCGACGACAGCTCTTCCGGAAACACCGTCTGCACCACGCGCGACGAATCGAACTGCTCGATCCGAAATTCACCCGTCAACGCATGGTCCGCCTCCTTGTCCTCCGGCCGATAATCGATCCGCACAGTTCCACTCCACCGCCCCGCAAACATCGATCCGCGCAAATCCTTCAACTCCACCTCGCGGTCGCGCAGCTCCAACCGCCCGCGCAGCTCGTCGACCCGATACGGTCCCGACTGCACCGCGCCCATCTCCAAATCGAAGTGCCCGCGCACCACCGACCAAAACGGCACGCCCCACTGCTCATACTCTTTTCCCCCGCGTTCGCCCGCCTGCTTCTCACCGCTTTCCGCCACCACCGCCTCCCCATTCGCCGGTTGAAACACCTTCGCCCACTCGAGCGCTTCCCCAGCATCGAAAAACCGGCTCCGAAATCCCGACGCCACCTGCAGCATCGCGTCCTTCGGATTCAACCGCATCTCGAACCGCGCATCCGTCATCCGCGGCTGCGTCTCCATCGTCACCGCCACGTCCCCAAAAAATCCGTCCTCGAGCGACACCTTTCCATGTGACTCCACTTCCACCGCCGGAAGATCCCGCGTCCCATCCGCCGCCCGCACACCTTCAATTCTCGTCCAAAACTCGATCGGCGCCTTCCCCAGCAAATCGCCATTCACCCTCGCCACCACCGAACCGTCCGCCGGCACTCCGCTCGCCTTCACCGCCGCCACGCCCGCCAGCGCCGACAACTCCAGCCGCGTCGTCAGCTCCACGCCACTGGGCAACACGGTCCGGTCATTCCCCAAAAACCGCAGCGCCCCATCCAGGTCCATCGCTCGCTTCCCCGCCACGTCCAACGCGCCGTTCGTCAGATGCGCGTGCCCTTGCATCACCAGCATGAACTCCGGCACCGGCATGCAGATCACCGTCAGGTCCAACCCCGGAAAAAACGAAAACGCCGCCTCCCGCACCATTTCGCCCGCCTCATTCCACACCGCCAGCTCGCGCACGTTCACCGGCGTCAACGGCCGCACCAGCAACTTCGTCATCTTCCCCGTCACCGCGAACTCGCACGGCTCCAACACCCCGTCCAACTCCATCGACCCGATCCACGGCTTCGCCCACGCCAGCGGCATCTCTCCCACACTCACGCGCAACGGCGCCAGCGTCGCCAGCACCGCCGTCCCGCTGTTCGCCAATCCCAACACAAAGGGCTCCGGCGCCACCACGCTCGCCAGCTCCCGCTCCGCATTCCTCACCCGCAACTCGAACGCGTCCATCGCCACCAGCGTCTCCGACTCGTTGTGCGCACTCGCCTTCAACGTCGCCGTCACCACCCCAAAGGTCCCTTCGCTGCCCGGCAACGCCGGCAGCTCCGCCTCCAACGTCACATCCATCGTCGCTCGTTTCTCCGCGACTCGAGCCGACACCGACACGTCCCCTCGCACGCGATTTCCCCGCGCATCCAAACCTTCAATACGCCCGACCTTCGCTTCGATCCGGTTCTCCAAAAACTCCCCGCCCGGCGAAAACGCCACTCGGCCGTCGATCATTTCGCGTCCACCCACCGCCAGCTTCGCGCCCGCCAGCTCCCACGGCTGGATCGTCACCAGCGACAGCTTTCCTCCGTCCGCCACACTTACCACCGACTCACCTCGCCCCAGCGATCCTTCCACCACCGCATCGCTCAGCCACTGCGACACCCACCCGAGCGCCAACCCGTCGAATTTCAACCGCAACACATCCCGCGCCTCGTCCACCGCCGGCACGTTCAACGTTTCCAAATCCACCGTCACCGCGCGCAACAACTTCACTTCCATCGGCCGCGCCTCGCGTCCTTCTTCCCGCCCTTCGACGTCCAGCGTCCGCAGCTCCAGCACGTCGCCCATCATCGTTCCCGCCCACCGCGCCGTCACCGAAAACGGCACCGTCGGCACCCTCCCGCTCATCTCGCCGTCCAGCCCGATCGCTTCCGTTTCGAAATCATACGTCACGCCCGCCCGCCCACTCATCCTCTCTCCTGCTTCCGACACCGCCGAAAAATCCGCCACGTCCACGCGCACGCCCGCACTCGTCAACTCCAGCCTCGGGCTCAACGAAAAGGTCCCCGGCGGCAACGGCAGCCCTTCGAACACCACCGGTGCCACCACACTCGGCCGCACCGCCGTCATCACCACCCGCTCCGCGCCATCCGCCAACTCCACCGCCCACTCGCCGCCAAACTGCGCCGGCCCCAACTCCACCTCGGCCGACACCAGCCACGGATTCGCCCACGTCACCGGAAATTTCTCCAGCGTCACCGTCGCCACGCGCGTATCCAAAATCTCCATCACATTCACCGGCGCATCCAACACCGCCCGCATCTCCGGTTCCTCGCCCGCCACGCCTTCGCCCTTCATCGCCAGTCCAAAACGCTCCACCATCACCGCCTCACCACGCCGCGCCACCTGCGCATCGAATCGCCCGTCGAACGCCCCCATCACCGCCAGCTCCGGCATCAACCGCCCAAACTCCTTCGCCTCCACCTCGCCCCCCAACGTCGCCGTCGCTTCGCCACTGTTCGCATCCAACGAAAACACCGCCTCCGCCTTCGTCACCACCTCCGGCATCGGCTCGCCCAATGCCGCCGACACCAACCTCCCCTCTTTCACGCTCAACCCCAC
>JAFAAS010000184.1 GCA_023426435.1 Verrucomicrobiota bacterium
GAAGCGAAGTTCAGCCGAAGGCTAGCCTGACATCCACGTATGCGCCCGCCACTGATCCCGGCCCAAAGCTGAATGAAACACTTCCTCACCCTCCTCGGCCACGAAGTCCGCATGCTGCTCGTCAACCCGAGCACCTACATCGCCGCCGTCCTCTTTCTCTCCATCATGGGGTTCATCTTCACCGGCATCCTCGAGAGCTACTCCAAAACCCCGCAGGAACTCTCCCCCGCCCACGTCTTCTTCCAACTCTTCTGGCTGCCCGTTCTCTTCATGGTCCCGCTGCTCACCATGAAGTCCCTCGCCGAGGAACGCCGCCTCGGCACCATCGAAACCCTTCTCACCACGCCGGTCACCACCGCCGAGGTCGTTCTCGGCAAATACGGCGCCGCCTACCTTCTCTACCTCGCACTCTGGGGCTCCACGTCCGGCTTCTTCTACATCCTCAAAAAATTCTCCGGCGACGCTCGCTTCATCGATCCGGGCCCCCTTCTCGGCGGCTATCTCTTCATCGCCATCACCGGACTCTTCTTCATCGCGATCGGCATTTTCGCGAGTTCGCTCTCCCGCAATCAAGCCGTCGCCGGCATCCTCTGCTTCACGATGCTCTTCGCCCTCATCGTGGGCGGTCGCTACCTCAGCGATGCGCTCTGGCTCGAACGCGATGTCCTTCAACCGCTCAAAGCCGCCGTCGACTACGCGCAGGTCTTCACTCACTTCGACGACTTCGCCCGCGGCGTCGTCGATACCCGCCAACTTCTCTTCTACCTGAGCGGCACCGTCCTCGCCCTCATCTTCAGCATCCTCGGCGTCGAAGCGAAACTCCTCCACGCCTGAGATCCTCCTCGTAGCGGAACGCGTGAGCGTTTCGTTTCTTCCGCCTCCCTCCACTCTCAACCAGCACCCATGCCGCTCACCGACAGCTTCCGCGCCGCCCGCTGGGTTCGCACGATCAACCTCGTGCTTCAGGCCGTGCTGTTCCTCACGCTCTTCGGCGGACTCAACTACCTCGCTCGCAACCACGCGTGGGGCCGCTTCGACCTCACCTCTCACCGCCGCTATTCGCTCTCCCCCGAAACCATCGGCTACCTTCAAAATCTCCCGCAACCCGTCCGTATCGTCGTCACCATTACAGAAGACTCCGACGACGAAAATCTCGCGCAAGCCTACCGCGATGTCCGCGGCCTGCTCCGCGAATACGCCTACGTCACCGAGGGCGATCCGCACCGCCGGATCACCGTCGACTATCTCGACATCTACATCCGCCGCCGCGAAGCCGACCAACTCGGCATCGATCAGCCCAACAGCATCATCCTCATCGCCGGCGACAAGCGCCGCACCGTCACGCTCGGCGAGCTCTACCGGGTCGAACAGCGGGAGAAAAAAGCCTTCCAGGGCGAACAAGCCATCACGTCCGCTCTCCTCGACGTCTCCAGTCCCGAACGCAAAAAAATCTACTTCCTCGCCGGCCACGGCGAGCTCAGCCCGGACGAGGTCGACTCCACGCGCGGCTTGTCCGCACTCCGCGACGTCCTCCGCCAACGCAACTTCGAGGTCGATTCCGTCAATCTCGCCTACACCCGCCAAATCCCCGAGGGCGCCTCCGTCCTCATCGCCGTCGCCCCGCAAGGCCGCTTCCAACCGATCGAACAGGAACTCCTCCGCCAATACCTCGCCGCCGACGCCGGCCGTCTCATCCTCCTGCTCGCCCCCGGTCAACCGCACGGGCTCGAAGACCTGCTTCTCGATTGGGGCATCCTCGTCGACGACGACGTCATCTACGATGTCGGTCCCGACAACATGACCGAGGAAGGCGAACTTCTCCTTCGTCACCTCACGCCGCACCCTATCACGCGCACGTTGATCGACTACAATCTCCAGCCGCGCATCGGCCCCGCTCGCAGCGTTCGCCCCGATCCCGGTCGCTCCCTCGGCAACACTGTCACGGTCACCACGCTCGCCGCCACCTCCACCACCGCCTGGGGCGAGGTCAGCTACCGCCAAAACGTCATCCCCACCTTCAACCCGGGCGTCGACATCCGCCCGCTTCCGGGCATGGAGCCGCGCGATCGCCTCGGCGTCATTGTCGCCTCCGAGCGCGTTTCCGTCCGCGACAATCTTCCGTTCTCCGTCCGCGGCGGTCGCGTCGTCGTCTTCGGCACCGGCGACCTCATCGCCAACAACCGCATCGCCGACGTCGCCAACCAAAACATCTTCCTCAGCGCCGTGAACTGGACCGTCGACCGCGACTCCCAATTCAACATCCCCGCCCGCCCCATCGAGCGTTTCCAACTCTCCCTCAGCGCCGGCGAACTCACCCGCCTCCGCTACACCCTCATCTTCGCCCTCCCCGGAGCCGCCGCCCTCCTCGGCCTCCTCGTTTACTGGACGAGGCGAAGCTGACGCCCCCTGAGTCCACAGCCCATGCGCCCAAACTCCCCGAACTTCACTTCCAAGCTCTAGGCTCCGGGCTTTAGACTCTCAGCTCTTCCGCATCCATGCGCACCAAAGTCACTCTCGTTCTCCTCCTCCTGAACGTCGCGCTGTTCTTCTTCATCTTCCAGTTCGAGCGACGCTGGCGCACCGAGGAAAACTGGAAGGAAGCCCGCCGCCGCGTGCTCGGCCCCGAAGCCGCCAACATCCGCACGCTCGAAATCTCCACCGCCACGCATCGCCTCGCGCTCGAAAAACGCGGCGACACCTGGTTCGTCACGCACCCGATCGAGTGGCCCGCCAACCCCAACGCCGTCAATCGCATCGTCAACGACCTCCAATTCCTCGAACACGAAACCAGCTTCCAAGTCCGCGATCTCGAGAAAAATGGCCAGTCCCTCGCCGACTACGGCCTCGACCAACCCAAACTCACCGTCGCTTTCTCCAGCGGCTCCTCCGCCGAACCCGAAACCCAAAGCTCGAAACCCGAAACCGAACTGCAGCTCGGCGACACCACCAAGGACGGCATCCGCCTCTACGTTCTCTCCCCCGACCACTCGCGCATCCACGTCGTCAACCAAAGCCTCGCCCGCAGCCTCGCGCTCACCTTCGAAGAGCTCCACGCCGATGCTCTCTTCACCATCCCCGTCTTCGAAGCCCGCTCCCTCAACCTCCAGACTCCGCCCCCCGCCACGCTCCGCGTCCGCCTGCGCCGCGACGGCTCCCGCTGGACTTTCGAAGCGCCCATCAGCGCGCGCGCTTCCAAAAACGCCACCGAGCTCGCCATCAACGGCCTCAACGCCCTCCGCGTCCGCTCCTTCATCACCGAAAATCCGCCTGCGCCCCTGCCGTCCGACCGCCCCGAGCTCCGCGTCAGCCTCGAGGGCAACGGCCGCCGCGAAACCCTTCTCCTCGGCGCCGCCATCGGCCCGACCGCCGCCCCCACCGGCGCCGCCGCGTCTCCAGATATCGAATACTACGCCCAGCTCGAGGGCCGCGACGCGGTATTCACCGTTTCCATACCCGCCGCCTTGAAGTCCGTCCTCGACCGCGCGCAGGTGACGCTCCGCGAAACCCGCATCCTCGACTTCGATCCGCGCGCCGTCACGTCCGTCACCCTCGCCGCCCCGGGCCAGCCTCCGGTCACGCTGCAACGTCTCGAAACCGGCCCCCAACCCGCCGACTCCGCCGCCTGGCAGATCGTTCTTCGCGGCGACGGCACTCAGGGCCCGCAAACGCTCACCGCCGAGCGCAGCGCCGTCACCCGGCTGCTCGAACAACTCTCCCTCCTCGCCGCGCAACGTTTCGAAAGCGACGCCCCGCGCGACGCCGATCTCGAAGCCTGGGGCTTCAACCGCCCCGAACGCGAAATCTCGCTCTCCATTCCCGGCCAGCCTCCGATCACCTTCCAGATCGGCCTCCCCGCCCAGCCCAACGGCACCGCTTACGTCCGCACCGGCGCGTCTCCTTCGATCTACGCCATCGATCAGGAATTTCTCCGCGAACTTCCCGCCCAGCCTCGCGCCTGGCGCGAACGTCTCCTCCGCGAACTTCCCGCCGGCGCCCGCATCGCCGCCCTCAAGCTCACCGATCTCTCCGACAACTCCGTCGTTCTCGAAACCGCCATCGATCCCGCGGGCCGTCCCACCGAATCCATTTCCCAGCCCGAGGCCGTGCAAACCATCCTCTCTCATCTTCGCTCGCTCCGCGCCGCCGAATTCATCCTCGATCAATTTTCCGACCGCGTGAACGTCGCCGGCGACGACCGCCCGTGGCGCTACCGGCTCGACGCCACCATCAGCCTCGTCGGCGGAGCCGCCGATCAAACCAGCACCACCACGCTTTTCCTCTCGCCCCGCGTCGGCGGCAACCGCCAGCTCGCCGGCTCTCCTTCCAACGAGTTCAACGTCGTCTTCGCGCTCGAACAGCCGTTCCTCGACGCGCTCTGGTCGCTGATCCAATCCCCGCGCGACCCCGGCCCTCCGCCCGCTCCATCGCCCTAAAACCAGGAAAAGCGGGCAAAGCAACTCGCCCCGCCAGGATCTCCCACTCGTCCGAATTCGTGTTCATCGTGTCCCCTCGCGGTTCTTCTTCTGCCTGAATCTGGCTGAGCCCCTCTGACATGCCTCTCCGCCCCCACCAGCTCTGGCAAGCGGCCCGCGTCAGCACCGACGCGTTCGTTACGTTCCTCTGCTGGCTCCTCTGGATCGGCCTCTTCCTCATCTTCCTCGCGCAAATCGTCTCCGCGATTTCCCGCGAGCTCACCGTCCCGACATTCGTCCTCCGCTCCCTCGAAGAACGTTTCCAACAATCCGGCGTTCACGCCCGGCTCGGTCGCGCGACGTTCGATCCCACCGGCGGCATCGTCCTCGAAAACCTCCGCCTTTCGCTCCCCGCCTACGCCGAGCCCGTCGCCGATATCCGCGCCGTCTATATCGAGCTCAATCCCTGGCTTCTCGCCGCCGGCCAGTTCGAAGCCCGCCGCATCCACGCCACCGGCGTCTCCTTCTCCGTTCCCGCCATGCTCGCGCCGTCAGGCCGCAGCGAACAACTGCTGGGCGACCTGGACATCGTCGTCTCCCCCGCCAACCGCGAGCTCCGTATCGAAAGTTTGGCTACGCATGTCGCCGGCATCCCCGTCACCGCCTCCGGCGCCATCCACCTCCCCCGCCAACGCGAGATCGACCGCGTCGCCCCGCTCCCGTTCATCGCCGCTCTCGCCGAACACTACCCCGCCTTCAGCCGTCAGCTCATCCGCGCCGCCGAACACGTCACGCCTTTCGATGGCGCCGCCGTCCACGTCTCCCTTTCGCCTTCCACCACCCGCGGCGCCGTCGCCACCGTCCGCCTCACCGCCCGCCAAATCCGCCTCCCGCAATTCCGCGGTCTCCACGCCACCAACGTCCACGCCACCGCGCGAGTTCCGCTGCTCGCCGAAACATCCGCGCTCGTCACCGCGAGCGTCGACGTCGACGAGCTTCGCACCGACGACGATATCGTCGTCCAACACGTTTCCGCTCACACGCGCGGCTTCCTCCGCCGCGAACCGCTTTCCTTCGATCCACGGGAAATCCAACTCACCGCCCGCACCGTTTCCGCCCGCGGTTTCGTTTCCGACGCCATCGCCGCCCACGTCGAGCCTTCCTCCTGGCCGCGGATCGACGCCGATGTGCTCACCAGTTACGCCGGCACACCCGCCGCGCTTCACGCCCGCGCCGACTTCAACCAGCGCACCGCCACGATTCACTTCGAGGGCGCGCTTTCCCCCGCACTGCTCGACCCGATCACCACCCTGCTCCGCCGCGATCTCCGCCCGTTCCTCCACGTCGGCGCTCCGATCGCTCTCTCCGCCCGCGCCTCCTTCGCCCCCGCGTGGCGCTTCGAACACGCCACCGCGCGCGTGGCCACCCGCGACATCGGCGGCCGGGGCGTCGTCTTCGATTCCCTCACCGGCGAACTCGCCTTCGACGGACAACACATCACCGCCACCCACGCGTTCGCCCGGCTCGGCGACAACGTCGCTCGCGGCCGTTTCGAACAAGATCTCACCACGCACGAATTTCGTTTCCTCCTCGATGGACAACTCCGTCCGCTCGTCATCGCCCCATGGTTTCGCGAGTGGTGGACCAACTTTTTCGAAACGCTCGACTTTCCCCACTCGCCGCCGCTCGCGAGTGTCGACGTCGCCGGCCGCTGGCGCGCCGGTCACGAGACGTCCGTCTTCCTTTTCGCCGAAGCCCGCGACGCCGTCATCCGCAACGCGCCTTTCGATTACGCGCGCACGCGAATGTTCATTCGTCCCAACATCATCGATGCCCTCGAACTTTTCGCCACCCACGGTCCCGGCGAACTTCGCGGCACGTTCACCCGCCACTTCGATCTCTCTCAAAGCGCATGGCGCGAATTCACCCTCTCCTTCGAATCGACGCTTCCCTTCACTCACGGCGCTCACTTGATCGGCCCTCAACTCGCTCCTCTGCTCGATCCCTACTTCTTCGAAACCAACCCCGACCTCAAAATCATCGGGCACTTCGAGGGTCCCGCCTCTCCGCAGGGCCCCCATTACACGCTCTCGATCCGCGGCGACTCCACCGGCGCCTTTTCCTTCCACCGCTTCCCCGCTCGCAACCTCTCCTTCGCCGCCACCGTTCGCGATCGCGAGGTCACGCTCGAACGCTTCACCGCCGAAATCGCCGACGGCACCCTCTCCGGCAACGCCCGCGTGTGGGACGACGCCAGCGTCCGTCGTCTCGGTTTCGACGCTTCCCTTCGCGCCGCCAGCCTCGGCCGCGCCGTTTCCGCCGTCGGCGAATATATCGCGTTGCGCCGCGGCGATCCTCCGCCCGCCCCCGATCGCTTCGTCTCCAGCAAAAACAATGTCCGGCTCGACCTCTCTCTCTCCGCCGAGGGCCCCGTCGACGATCTCTACAATTACCGCGGCTCCGGCAACGCCGCGCTCCAAGGCGCCGAGCTCGGCGAAATCCGCCTCCTCGGCGGCCTCTCCGCGCTCCTCGATTTCACCGCACTGCGCTTCAACTCCGCCCGCAGCGATTTCAAAGTCGAGGGTCCCACCCTCGTCTTCCCCGCCGTCGACATCACAGGCGAAAACTCCGCCATCCAGGCCCACGGCGACTACTCCCTCCAGCGCCGCCAACTCGACTTCAACGCCCGCGTCTTCCCCTTCCACGAGGGCGGCTCGCTCCTCCAAAACGTCGTCGGCGCCGTCCTCACGCCGATCGCCACCATTCTCGAAGTGAAACTGACCGGCCCCCTCGATCAGCCCAAATGGGCCTTCGTCATGGGGCCCAGTAACTTGCTTCGATCGCTTGGCCAAACGAGCCCCGGAACCAATGGGACCACCCCCCAGCCGACGCCCGCTCTTCCGTCATCCACTCCAACAGATTCTCCTCCGCCGCCCGATAAAACACGTTGATCCTCGTCTCTGAACCACTCTAGATAGGGTAAACACCCCAATGGTCCACTTGCCCACAATGCCACGCCGCACTTGGCTGGAGCGTTCGTCGCTGGCAATCGCGATCCTGCTCATCGGGGTGGGCGTCACCGTGCTGATGGGGTGGTGGCTGCGAGCCGATGCGCTCATCCAACCGCTTGGCGCCGGCGTCGCCATCAAGGCCAACGACGCCCTGTGTGTCCTGTTGCTCGGCGTCGTGTTTCTCGGGATCGAACTCGGTATCGTCGGCGTCGCCTGGATCGCCTTGTTCCCCGCCGCCATCGCCGCCCTTTCGCTCGCGGAGAACATCTTCAACGTCAACTTGCTCATCGACGAGCTGCTCGTCACCGACCACCTGCTCGCCGAGACCGCCGACCCGGGCCGCATGTCGGCCATGTCGTCCGCCTGTATTCTTCTCGTGTCGTTCGTGCTCGCCTGGCGCAGCTTCCCTCACGGCGCGCGTGCCCGACTTTTCGCCGAGGCCGTGGTGAGCTCCATCACCGCATCCGCCGGCTTCTCCACGCTTCTCGGCTACGCCGCCAGCCTCCCCGCCGTCTATCGCTGGGGGACCAACACCGCCACTTCCCCCGTCAGCGCCGCCGCCCTCCTGGTCGTCGGCCTCGCACTCCTTCTCCTCGCGTGGCGCGACACCATGAAGGCCGAGGGCGGCCCCCCGTCCTGGTCGCCGATGCCCGCCGTGGTCGGCTGTCTCACGCTCACGATCATTCTCTGGATCGGTCTCCGCGAACGCGAAACCGCTGTCCTCGCCACCAAGACGCAGACGGCGATGGAATCCCTCGCCAACACCATCCAATACGAGTTCGCCGCCCAGGCCGCCTCCATCGAACGTCTCGCGCGTATCTGGTCCGGCGTCGCCCCCAACGCCCAAGCCATCTGGGAAGCCGACGCCCGCGAACGCTGGAACGATTCCGCGCGCGATATCGGCTGCGTCTCCATCGCCGTCGTCAATTCCGACTTCCGCACCATCTGGGCCTTCCCCCCCGAGGAGGAAACCACCTCGGCTTCGTTCGACCATTCCCAGGACCCCATCCGCAGCCAGGCCCTCGAACGCGCCCGCAACAATCGCGCCCCCAACATCTCCGGCACCATCGACGTCGGTCTCCACGGCAAGGGCGTCGCGATCTATTCGCCCATCACGCGCGCCGGCCAGCCCGCCGGTTTCGTCGCCGGCGAATACGTTTACCGCCCGTTCTTCGCCCGCCTCGTCAACGACTACAAGCTTCGCTCCGACTACATCGTCGATATCCGCGTCGGCAACGAATCCGTCCTCGAATCCACCGATCCGTCCGGCCAGGGGCGCGATGCCGGCCTCACCGTCGAACGCGCCTACACCATCTTCGACCGGCGTATCCGACTTTCACTTACGCCTTCCGCCGAAGCCCTGAAACAGGAGCGGCGCTTCCTCCCCGAGCTCGCGCTCGGCGCCGGCTTCGGCATCACGCTCCTTCTCGGCCTCAGCGTTCACCTCGCCCGCAGCGCCCGCGCCGGCCAGCGCGCCGCCGAACTTTCCAACCTCAACCTCCAGGCCGAAAACGAAGAACGCCGCCGCGTCGAGGCCCGCCTCAAGATCTCCGACGAGCGTCTCCGCCTCGCGCTCGACTCCACCCAGATCGGCATCTTCGAGTGGAACGTCGCCGCCGGCCACTTCTACTACAGCCCGGGTCTCTGGGCCATGCTCGGCTACGATCACGGTCGCATGCCCGCCACCGTCGAGGCCTGGCAATCGCTCATCCATCCCGACGATCTCCCGCTCTACCGCCGCCGCGTCGAATCCCAGCTCGGCGGCATCGCTTCGTTCATCGAACCCGAATACCGCGTTCGCGCCAAAACCGGCGAATACCGCTGGGTTTACACCCGCTCCAAAACCGTCGCCGCCTCCGCCGCCGGCAAGCCCACGCGCATCATCGGCACCGTCCAAGACATCACCGCCCGCCGCGAAGCCGAACAAGCCCTCCGCGAATCCCAGGCCGAAACCCGCAAGCTCTCCCTCGTCGCCTCGAAAACCGACAACCCCGTCCTTATCGCCTCCCCCAACGGCACCATCGAGTGGGTCAACGAGAGCTTCACCCGCGTGATGGAATACTCGCTCGACGAGGTCGTCGGCAAATCGCCCGCCGACTTCATGCACGGGCCCGACACCGACCCCGCCATCGTCAAACGTATCCGTCTCGCCATGACGGAGGGTCAGGGTCTCTCCACCGACGTCGTCAACTACTCCAAATCCGGTCGCAAATACCACCTGCGCCTCGAGATCCAGCCGATCCGCAACGAAACCGGCCAGCTCCAGAATTTCATCGCGATCGAAACCGACATCACCGCGCGCGTCGAAACCGAGCAAATGCTCCGCCGCGCCAAGATCGAGGCGGACGACGCCTCCCGCGCGAAATCCGAATTCCTCGCGTCCATGTCCCACGAAATTCGCACACCCATGAACGGCGTCATCGGCATGACGTCCCTCCTCATGGAGACGCCGCTCAACCCCGAGCAGCGCGATTTCGTCAACACCATCCGCACCTCCGGCGAAGCCCTTCTCACGATCATCAACGACATCCTCGATTTCTCCAAAATCGAGTCCGGCAAGATGGAGCTCGAACACATGCCGTTCGAACTCGCCGTCTGCATCGAGGAAGCCCTCGACCTCTTCGCCCTCCAGGCCTCCGCCAAGAAGCTCGAGATCGTTTACCACATCGAGCCCGATATCCCCGCATGGATCATGGGCGACATCACCCGCCTGCGTCAGGTCATCGTCAATCTCGTCAACAACGCCGTTAAATTCACTCCGAGCGGCAGCATCTCCATCGAGGTCAAACGCCTCTCCCCCGCCCCTTCCTCGAATTCGCGCTTCATGCTCGAATTCACCGTTCACGACACCGGCATCGGCATCCCGAAAGACCGCCTCGATCGTCTCTTCAAAGCCTTCAGCCAGGTCGACTCTTCCACCACCCGCAAATACGGCGGCACCGGCCTCGGCCTCGCCATCTCTCAACGCCTCTCCATCCTCATGGGAGGCGGCATCCGCGTCGAAAGCGTCGCCGGCCAGGGTTCCTCCTTCATCTTCACCATCGCCGCCGAAGCCGCCGCACTCAAAGCCGATCCCGTTCATCCGCCCGGCCTCGAAACCCTCCGCAACGCCGTCGTCCTCTGCGTCGAGGATCACCCGACCACCCGGCGCCGTCTCCGCACCACCTTCGACCAACTCGGCGCCCACTGCCATTTCGCTGCCAACGCCCGCGAAGCCGCCGCCCTCGATCGCGAACTTCCTTCACCTCCGCGGCTCCTCATCGTCGACGGCGACGAAACCGAGGGCTCCTCTCCCATCGACGCGCTGCTTCACCTCAAGGTCCCGCGGCTCCTCATGCTTCCGTTCGGCCAAACCCCGCCCGCCGCACCCGGCGACGGCCAGCCGTTCACCACAATCTTCAAGCCTTTCAAAAACGCCTCGCTGCTCCACTCGCTCGCCTTCCTCTTCAATCCCGCCGGCGTCGCCACCGTCAGCTCCCACACCGCCAGCGGCCTCACGCGTCGTCTCTCCGAGGACTTCCCGCTCGATGTCCTTCTCGCCGAGGACAACACCGTCAACCAAAAGGTCGCCCTCCGTTTCCTCGACCGTCTCGGCTACCGCGCCGACGCCGTCGGCAACGGTCTCGAGGCCATCACGACCCTCGAAACGCGCCGCTACCACCTCGTGCTGATGGACCTTCAGATGCCGGAAATGGACGGACTCGAAGCCAGCCGCCAGATCCGCGCCCGCCTCCCCGCCGACCGCCAGCCCAAGATCGTCGCGCTCACTGCCAACGCCATGCAGGGCGACCGCGAACGCTGCCTCGAGGCCGGCATGGACGACTACATCTCGAAACCCGTGAAGCTTCACGAAATCGAAGCCGCCATCCGCCGCCTTTTCTCCAAAGCCGAGTCCACCGTCACCCCACCCGAATTCATCGGCTAACCCGTCGGGAGCAAGGTGGAGCCCGACGTCCCGTCGGGCTGTTGGCCACGCAACGTCCCGATTCGCACCCGAACCGCCCCCCGCGTCCTTTCGCGTGCTCCGCGAGAGCCTGGTGCTTTTCGATAAGATTATAGCCGCGCCCTTCTGTCATTCTGAGCGAAGCGAAGAATCCACGTGTGCGCCCGCGTGCGATTGTCGCCCTGGATTTTTCGCTTCGCTCAGAATGACAAGCGGGTCGTATGTGTATCCCTACACCGGGTCGGCCACAGTTCTATTTGAAAGGCCCTAACTCCCAACCCCAATAGCGGTTCCTCCCCGCTCCCTTGTCTTTCCTCACATGCGCCTCAGCGCGCACGTGATGCTCACCCTCCAAACCCCTCCGCCTCCCCACGCGCCCACGCCCGCTCTCACCGGCAGCATCCGCGACTTCCTCGCCACGCGCGGCCCCACACTCTCCGCCCGCGCCTCCGCTTTCTCCTCCTGGCTCCACGAACGCATCGCCTTCGGCGGTTTTCCTTTCTCCAAAAAACTTCTCCGTCCACCCGCCGCGACCACGTCCCTTCGACTCGCCGATGGCTCCGTCGCCGTCGGCCTGAACTTCGCGTCCCAGGACTACCTCAACCTCTCCTCGCACCCTTACATCCACCAAGCCGTCCTCGACGCCCTTCAACGTTTCGGCCCCCACAGCGGCGGCGCGCCGGTCCTCGCCGGAGCCATCGATCTTTCCTCCGAGCTCGAATCCGCACTCGCTCAACACCTCGGCCTCTCCTCCGCCGTCCTTTGCCCCACCGGCTGGGCCGCCGGCTACGGCGCAATCCGCGCACTCGTCCGCGACACCGATCACGTCGTCATCGACCAACTCGCCCACAACTGCCTCCACGAGGGCGCAGCCGCCTCGACCCGCAATCTCCACCTTCATCGCCATCTCGACCTCGATCACGTCCGCCTGAAACTCGCCTCCATCCGCGCCCGCGATCGCGCCAACGTCATTCTCGTCATCACCGAGGGACTGTTCTCGATGGACGCCGATACGCCCGACCTCGCCGGCTTCATCGCGCTGTGCCGCCAGTTCAACGCCTCCCTTCTCGTCGATGTCGCACACGATCTCGGCAGCACCGGCCCCCGCGGCACCGGCAGCATCGGCGCCCAAAATCTCCTCGGCCAAGTCGACTTCGTCGTCGGCAGCTTCTCCAAAACTTTCGCCACCAACGGCGGCTTCATCGCCACCCGCGATCCCGCTCTCGGCGATTTCCTCCGCTACCTGGCGCCAACAACAACCTTCAGCAGCGCCCTTGCTCCACCCCAGGTCGCCACCGCTCTCGCCGCCCTCCAGCTCATCCGTTCCAACGAAGGCGATCGACGCCGCGCCGCACTCCTCAACGCCGCCCAAGCCCTCCGCTCCGCATTGTCCGCCCACGAGCTCTCGGTCCTCGGACACGCCTCCCCCATCGTTCCCGTTCTCGTCGGTCGCGACGACGTCGCGCGCCTCGCCGCCCGCACCCTCTCGTCCGCCGGCATCCTCGCCAACCTCATCGAATACCCCGCCGTCTCCCGTGCCACCGCTCGCTTCCGTCTCCAGGTCATGAGCGACCACACCCCCGCCGCCTGCACCGCCGCCGCTCACCACATCGCCCACGCCATCGCCACCGCCCGTTCGCCCGAGTCCGTAACATTTCGTGGATACGGCGAAGCGCGCGAAGACACGCGAAACTCAGATCAAAAGTAACGATACCGGGAGGCCTGATGACGCTCACTCGTTGGCAAAGGATCTTGCCGCTTGAAAACTGCCTTCGCCCTTTCGCGCCGTTTCGCGCCCTTCGCGGTTGATATCATGGATAGGCCTCAGCCGATGGAGGCGCGGTGCCCCCACCGCGCGATTCCGTTCCCCAAAAAAACTTCGCCCTCAGACTAGCGGCTTCTCCGCCCTCACCTGTCATTCACCTCGAAATGCCCTCACCGGCTCCAGCTCTTCTTTCCGCCCGTCCCGCAGAACCGCCTTTGCACGGTCTCCACCCTCCCACTATGCCATCGACTGTCATCATGGCAGACCAGGAGCCTCGCCAGTCGGAATTCGCCCGCCTCTATCGCGCCACGCTCGCTCCGCTGCGCCGCTACCTCACGCGTTTTCTCGGCGATCCCGATGAAGCCCAGGACATCGCCCACGACGCCTATCTTCGCGTTTACAACGCCGAATCCCGACAACCCATCGAAAAACCCCAAGCCCTCCTGTTCACCACCGCTCGCAATCTCGCGATCAACCGTCTCCACCGCCGCAACCGCTCTCCCGTCTCCTTCGATTCCGCTCCATCCGAACTCGCCGCATCCCAATCTCCGGGCGTCGTCAACCAGGTCATCGCCCGCCAGGAGCTCCAAGCCCTCGAACAAGCCATCGCCGAACTCCCGCCCGGCTGCCGCGCCGTTCTCCTTCTCCGCAAGGTCGAGATGCTCTCGCACCAGGAAATCGCCACGCGTCTCGGCATCGCCATCAGCACCGTCGAAAAACAACACGCCCGCGCCCTCCGCCTCCTCAAAGCCGCCCTCGCCAACCGCTCTGAATCCGTAGCGCCAAGCGCCTGCGAACCGAATTCGCCCCGCGCCACCTCCCCCCGCCACAGCCCGGAGGCCCGCCCATGAACCCTTCCCCCTCCTTCGATCCTTCCGCCGACGAACGCGCCGCCCTCTGGGCCGCCCGCCTCGACGGCTCTTCTCTTTCCACTGCAGACCGCACCGAACTCGACGCCTGGCTGGCCGAAAACCCCGCCCACCGCGCCCTCCTCTCGCAATACTGCCAATTCTCTGCCGACCTCGAGCAACAACTGCCCGCCCTCGTCCAATCGGGCGCCGTGTCGATGCCCGCGATCGCATCGCCCGCCTGCCCACCGAGGTCGCGGTGGCGCGCGCTCTGGGTCGGCGGAGTTCTCGGCGCCGCCGCCGCCATCGCGCTTTCTTTCCACTTCACCCAACCTCGCTCCGACTCGCACAACCTCGCCACCGCCGTCGCGCAACGCCACGCCCTCACCCTCTCCGACGGTTCTCAACTCGAGCTCAACGCTCACACCACGTTGCGCGTCGACTTCGATCGCCACGAGCGCCGCGTCCGCCTCGCCCAGGGCCAGGCGTTCTTCACCGTCGCCAAAGACACCGCTCGCCCGTTCATCGTCGAAACTCCCGCCGGTTCCATCCGCGTCACGGGCACGCGCTTCGATGTTCATACCGACGCCGCGTCATCCTTCGAGGTCACCGTCCTCGACGGCTCCGTCCAGGTGCGCGCCGGCGCCTCCCACGCCCCCGTCGCCCTCACCGCCCGCGACCACTTCTCCGCGCGAGGCGAACAACTTTCCGTCACTTCGCTCTCTCCGGCCGCACTCGCCGATCGACTGGCTTGGCGCGATGGCCGCGTTGTCTTCGCCGACACTCCGCTGCGCGACGCCCTCGCTCACTTCGCCCGCCATCACGGCCGCAAAATCACCGCCGCCCCCGCCATCGCCGACCTCCGCATCGGCGGCCGCTTCAACCTCGACGACCTCGAAGGTTTCTTCACCGCGCTCGAATCGATCCATCCCGTCCAAATTCTCAGCGATCGCGACGGCTCCATCCAGGTCACCGCCCGCCCCGCCGCGTGATTTCACCTGACTCTTCCTTCATGGAGGCGCGGTGCCCTCACCGCGCAACAAACGCCCCATCCGCTTGATCCCCTCCCGCCTACGCCTCCGCGCGCTTCTCGCCACGCTCGCCTCCATTTTTCTCCTCCCTGTTCTCGCTGCCGCCGCCCCCACCGCCTTCGACATCCCCGCCCAAACCGCCGCCGACGCCCTCCTCGCTTTCTCCCAGCAGGCACGCGTCGACGTCCTTTTTCCGTCCGACGAGCTCCGCCAGGTCCACTCCACCGCCGTCCACGGCTCACTCGAGCCCGCCGCCGCCCTCACCCGGCTCCTTCAACACACCGGCTTTCACGCGCGCCGCACCGCGCGGGGCACGTTCATCGTCGCCCGCTCCGCCGCACCCACCGGCTCGATCAAAGGCCGCTTGCTCACGCCGGAATCCACCCCGGCCGCCAAGGTCGAGATTTCCATTCCCGAACTTCGCGCCACCACGCTTTCCAATCTCAACGGCGAATTCGATCTCCCCCATCTGCCGCCCGGCACCCATCGCCTCCTGATCCGCGGGGAAAACTACCGCCCGCTCGAAATCGCCAACGTCGTCGTCGAACCGCGCCGCGTATCCAATATCGAAACACACACGCTCTCGCCCGCCGAGGGCATCGTCCAACTCGCCCCGCAAATCGTCGAAGGAAAGTTCTTCCGCCGCTGGCGCGACCGCTCCGAAGAGGATTTCCAACCGCAACGCGCCGCCGGCAACCTCGACCTGCCCCGCTCCATCGACGATGTCCTTCCTTACACCATCTACGATCGCCAGCAGATCGCTCGCAGCGGCGCCGTTAACCTCAACGGCTTTCTCCAACGCTACATCCTCGACGCCAACTCCACCACTCCACCGCCCGAGCAGGGCGGCAACCAAAACCTCTTCGAAAGCGGCAGCTTCAACCTCCCGCTTCGCGGCTTCGCCAGCGACGAAACCATCATCCTCGTCAACGGCCGCCGCATGCCCGAAATCCTCGTCGTCGATCAGCGCACACCTCCGCCCGACGTAAACTTCATCCCCGTTTCACTCGTCGATCGCGTCGAGGTCCTCCCCGTTTCCGCCTCCGCCCTCTACAGCGGCAATCCCGTCGGCGGCGTCATCAACATCGTTCTCCGCCCCACCGTCACCCGCACCGAACTCACCACCACCTACACCAACGCGCTCGCCAGCTACGACGCGCCGCAATTCACCGCCTCGCTCCAACACGGCGAATCCTTCCTCGCCGACAAACTCCGCGTCCGCTTCAGCGCCACCGTCACCGCCTCCACCCCGCCCGTCGAATCCGAGCTCGGCTACATCCGCCGCCACTCGCCCGCCCGCACCACGCCCACCGAGCTCCTCTACCGCGCCACGCCCAACATCGTCAGCGCCGACGGCTCTCCTTTGTTCGGCCCAGGCACTTCGTCCGTCACCTCCGTCGCACCCGGCGCCGAAGCCGCCAACCATCTCGCCGCCTTCGCCGGCCGCGAGGGCGTTCGCAACACCGGCCTCTTCGATCTCCCCCAAGGTCTCGCCAACTCTTTCGACAGCTCCGACTTCGTTTACGGACGCCGCCAACGCGGCCGCAGCTATTTCGCCTCCGCCGTTTACGACGTCAGCGAATGGCTCCAATTCGGACTCGACGCCATCTACAGCCATTCCGTCGTTCACCGCGGCGCCGACGTCTTCCGCGGCACGCTCGCGCTCTCCTCCGACTCCCCGCTCAACCCGTTCGCGCGCGAGATCCTCGTCACGCTCAACGAAACCGCTCCCCGCCTCGGCCAGCCTTACGGCGAAGCGCGCGTCGACTTCTATTCCATCGTCGCCGGCGTCCTCGCCAAATTTCCCCGCGACTGGCGCGTGTCCTTGGATGCCCAATACGGCCACAGCCTCACCCGCTATCGCGGCATCCAGGGCACCGACGCCGACGCCTGGCAGCAGCTCGTCAATACCGGCCGCTACAATCCTCTGCGCGATACCCAACTCCACGCCCCGCCCGACGCGTTCTACGACGAGGTCATCGTCTTCTACGGCGGCCGCGATCGCTTCGTCACCCGCGGCGATTACCAGACGTTCGACACCGCCGTCCGCGTCACCAATCAATCGATTCCACTCCCCACCGGCAGCGGCGCCGTCAACTTCGGCGCCGACTACCGCATCAACCAGCTCGCCGGTCACACCTCCGAGCTCCGCAACGGCCGCGGCGAGCTCGTCGAAGCTCCCGCTCGCTTCTCCGGCCGCACCGTCGAGCGGGTCAGCGTGTTCGGCGAGCTCCTCGCCCCCGTCGTCGCGCCGCATGTCCTGCCTTCCTGGATACGTGAGATCCAAACCGATCTCGCCGCGCGCTACGTCGTCTCCGACTCCGCCCAGGAATCCAATCTCGCCCCCACCGCCGGCCTCAAATTCGATCTCGGCGGCGGCCTCTCCTTCCGCGGCTCCGTCAGCACTTCAAACCGTTTTCCCACTCCGTTCATGAGCCGTCGCGTCTCCGGCGGCCCCGGTCCCGGCGGCGGCGAGGTCGAGCTCACCAACATCCGCGATCCGCGCTTTCCGGGAGAAGAATACGGCGTCAACACCAGCATCGCGCAAAACCCAAACCTCCGCTCCGAAGCCAACATCACCCGCACCATCGGTCTCCTCGTGCAACGCGGCGAAATCCACCGCTTCCGCCTCTCGGCCGATTTCTCCGACACGCGCAAAGCCGACGAGCTCTTCACGCTGGACCCTCAAGCCGCCGTAAACCTCGAAGCCGATTTCCCCGACCGCATCCGCCGCTCACCCACCACCGGTCGCATCGAGCATGTTCTCACCGGCCCCATCAACCTCGCCGAGCGCCACTCGCAAAGCTGGAGCACCGCCGCCGACTACGCCTGGACCGAAAGTTTCGGCGGCCGTCTCGATCTCTATACGCGCTGGAGCTACTTCCCGCGTTACGAAACTAAAACCTTCCCCGACAGCCCCACCGTCGACCACATTCGCGCCCCCGACGGCACGCTCCCGCTGCTTGAACACCGCCTGAATTTCGGCGGCAGCTGGTCCAACCGCGTTTTCGGTTTCGGCATCGACGGACACTACTATCACTCCCGCCGGCTGCCCGTCGAATTCTGGTCCGCGCAACACCGCCGCACGATCGATCCGTATCTTCAATTCGACGCCTACGTGCAGGCCGACCTCACCAAATGGATACCGTGGAAAAACCCGCGCCATCGCCTCCGCGGTCAGCTCCGCATCAACAATCTCTTCGACGCCGCCCCGCCGTTCTACGCCGCCGACTCGATCCGCTCGGGCGTGCAACCCTACTCCGACTGGCGCCGACAAACCTACGCGTTCACCCTCCAAGCCACGTTCTAACGCCACCTCGAACTTCAAATCTCGATTCCGCCCTCCCAATCGAAAATCCAAAATCGAGATTCGAAAATCGAAAGCCCCTCACTCCAGCTTCACCCGCGCCCGATAAAACGCCTCGCACTTCGCGTAAACTTCCCGCGGCGACGTCATCTTCAACGCCTCCTCCGCCAGCGCCCGCGCATCCGCCATCGTCATCGAGCGCACGATGTATTTCACCGCCGGCAACCACGGCGGCGCCATGCTCAGACAATCCACGCCCAGCCCCAGCAACAGCGGCGCAAACACCGGATCGCCCGCCATCTCGCCGCACACGCTCACCGGCAGCTTCTGCCGATGCCCTTCCTCCACGATCCGCTTCAACGTGCGCAACACCGCGCAATGCGTCGGCTCGTAAAGATGCGCGATCCGATCGTTCACGCGATCGATCGCGAGCAGATACTGGATCAAATCATTCGTCCCGATGCTGAAAAACGCGCAGTCCGGCGCCAGCAAATCCGCCGCCATCGCCGCGCTCGGCACTTCAATCATCGCGCCCACCGAAATGTTTTCATCAAATGGCACTCCGCGCTCCTTCAACTCCGTCATGCACTCCCCGAGCACCGCATTCGCCCGCGCCAGCTCTTCGTGACCGCTGATCATCGGATACATCAGCTTCACTTTCCCATACGCACTCGCCATCAGGATCGCGCGCAGCTGGTCCTTGAAGATCGGCAGATTCTCCAGGCAAAACCGAATCGCCCGAAATCCCATGAAGGGATTGTTCTCCTTCGGAAACAAATCCGGGATCCCCGCCATCGGCTTGTCGCCGCCAATATCGAGCGTGCGAATCACCACCGGATTCGGCGCCACCCCTTCCGCCACCGCCTTGTAAGCCAGAAACTGCTCCTGCTCCGTCGGGATCCGCGACGAGCTCAGGAAAATATACTCCGTCCGAAACAGCCCCACGCCCGTCGCATTGTAATCGCGCACGAGCGTCACCTCATCCGACTTCTCGATGTTCGCCATCAACATCACCTCAACCCCATCCAACGTCACCGCCGGCTGCGCATTCGCCTTCAACAGCCGCGATTCCAACGTCTTCTTCTGCTCCTGAATCTTCCCATAACGGAACAGCGTGCTCTCCGAGGGATTGATGATCACCACCCCGTCGTAACCATCGACAATCACCCAATCCCCATGCTTCACCCGCGCCGTGAGATCCCGCAAACCCACCACCGCCGGAATCTTCATCGAACGCGCCACAATCACCGCGTGACTCGTCTTGCTGCCCGTGTCCGTCACGATCCCGAGCGCAGCACTCCGATCGATGCTCGCCGAATCCGACGGCGACATGTCGTTCGCCACCACGATCCGCTTGTCCGCCAGCCGCGTCAGCGAGTTCTCCGCCTGCCCCAATAAATTCTGTAACACCCGCTGCGCCACGTCGCGCAGGTCCGCCGCCCGCTCGCGCAAATACTCGTCGTCGATCTCCGAAAACGCCTGCACGTATCGCTGCGACACCTTGTTGAAACAGGTTTCGATGTTCCTCCCCGTCGCCTCGAATTCACGCACCGTCTCCCCGATCAACGCCTGGTCCTCGAGGACCAGCAGATGCGCATCGAAGATCAACGCCTCCTCCTTCCCCAGATTCTTCTCCACCTCCGCCTGGATCTTCGCGATCTGCTGCCGCGTCACCAACAACGCCTGATCCAGCCGCGCCACCTCCGCCGCCCGCCGCTCCGGCTCCACCTGATAACTCGGCACCTCGACGTTGCTCTGGATATAGACAAAGACCTGCCCATAGGCGATGCCCTGCGAGGCGGCGATGCCTTGGACGACGATTTCGTTCTTTGCGCTTTGATCCATTAAGTAATGCCAAATGCCGACGGCTGAGGACGGCCGGCGGCGCCGGACGTTAACGCGTCCCACAGCCAGCGGGTCAATGCGGATTTATCAGCCAAATTGCATCTGCTCCACAAATGCACTTGCGCCCCACGCTTCCCGAATCCGCGCCGTCATTTTCTCGACCGAAACATCCTCGCGCAGCAGCGCAAAACACGCGCTCCCACTCCCGCTCATCCGCGGCAACACCCGAAACTCGTCCCGCAACCGCTCCAACAACACCGGCAGCGCCGGATACTTCGCAAACGCCACCGTCTCCATGTTGTTGAAAAGCAAATCCTCCGCCGGCGCTTCCGCATCCCCCAACCACGCCGCCAACCGCGCCTCCGCCAATTCCATCGGCAAATAACTCCCCGGCGCCCCCGCCGCCATCCGGCCATACGCCCACGCCGTCGAAATTCCAAACGCCGGCTTGAACACCAACACTTTCCGCCCGCGGATCCGCTCCGCCCCACCCGCTTTCAACCCCACCACCTTTTCTCCGCGCCCGCGCATCACCACGGGCCCTCCGTGCAAAAACAACGCACAATCCGACCCCACCTGCGCCGCCACCTCCCCCAACTCCACCGCACTCAACTTCCCGCCCGCCCATTCATTCAACCCCCGCAACGCCGCCGCCGCATCGCTGCTCCCGCCGCCCAACCCCGCCCCGACCGGTATCCGTTTCTTCAACACGAACTTCGCCCCGCCTTTCCACCCCGTCCGCGCCCGAAACGCCTCCGCCGCCTTCAACACCAAATTGCTCCCATCCACCGGCACCGCCGCATCGTCGCACTCCAGCACGAAGTCCTGCTCCCTGCCCCTTCCCCCCTGCTC
>JAFAAS010000021.1 GCA_023426435.1 Verrucomicrobiota bacterium
CCAAACACCCGAGCGGCTGGTCGTGCAGGATCCGATTCTTGTAAAGCCACAGCCGCGTCTGCGCGATGGCGTTGAACAACCACGACAGCACCTGCAAAAAAGCGCCATAAACTGCCGCACCCGTGTCCGCGCGTCGTCCGAGAATCACGTCGATCGTGTAGAGCTCGAGCGCGTTGACCTTCTTCTTGAACCAGGACTGCGACATTCGTGTGACGTTGGAGTTGAAGCCCGACCGAAACGTAGGCCGCCAGCTTGCTGGCGCTCCCCGCCCCCGCAAGCCGCGGCCGCCGCGTCGTCGCGCTGCGTTTCGGCGAATGAAGGTTGACCCGGCGAAAAGCGTAAACTGTTTTCCGAAGCGCCTACGGGCACCCACCATGAGCTACAAACTCTTCATCCCCGGCCCCATCGCCGTCTCGGAAAAAACCCTGCGCGCCATGGCCCAGCCGATGATCGGCCACCGCAGCACCGACTTCGTCGCGCTCTACAACTCCATCCAGCCGGACCTCCAGGCGCTCTTCTTCACGAAGGATCCCGTCTATCTCTCAACCAGCAGCGCGTGGGGCGTGATGGAAGGCGCCGTCCGCAACGTCACCAAGAAGAAGGTGCTCAACTGCATGAACGGCGCGTTCTCCGACAAATGGAACGACGTCGCCCAACGCTGCGGTTTCGCCGCCGGCGCCCTCAAATTCGAATGGGGCCAGCCCGTCGATCCCGAAGCCGTCCGCAAGGAACTCTCCACCGGCGCCTACGACGCCATCACGATCATCCACAACGAAACTTCATGCGGCTGCATGAGCGACCTCGACGCCATCATGAAGGTCGTGCGCGAGTTCCCCGACGTCATCTCGATCGTCGACACCGTCAGCTCGTTCAGCGCGATGCCGATCAAGAAGGACGAACTCGGTATCGATGTTTTCATTACGGGATCGCAAAAAGCCCTCGCCCTCCCGCCCGGCCTCGCGCTCCTCTCGGTCTCGAAACGCGCGCTCGATCGCGCCGCCACCCAACCCGGCCGCGGCTATTACTTCGACTTCGTGGAATTCCAAAAAAACCACGAGAACGGCATGACGCCCAGCACGCCTTCGATCCCACACATCTACGCGCTCAAATCGAAGCTCGAAGACATCAAGGCCGAGGGCGCCGACAACCGCTACGCCCGCCACGCGCGTTTGAACCAGACCGTCCGCGACCACGTCTTCGCGAAGGGCTTCAAGCTCTTCCCGAAAGAAGGCTTCGGTTCGATCTCGCTCAACTGTTTCGCCAACACGCTCAACATCGACCTCGCCGCGCTCAACAAGACGCTCAAGTCGAAGCACCAGCTCGTGATCGACGGCGGCTACGGCAAGCTCAAGGGCAAGACGTTCCGCATTTCCAACATGGGCGACGAAACCGACGCCACCATTGCCGAAATGCTGAAAGCCTTCGACAGCGCCCTCGCCGAAACCCCCAAGCTGGCCTGATCCAAATTGTAGGGCGGGGTCTCCCGACCCCGCCATCTCCAAAGCCCGACCAAAACGTCGGGCTTTTTTATTTCCCGACGTGTTCACTGGAAACCGCGAAGAACGCGAAGTCACGCGAAGTTCAGAGGAGAGAGTGAGGCTGCGGGCCCGCTGCCGGCCCAACCGCTCCGCGACAAGCCCTGGGTCTGTTGAGAACGGCCCTTCCCCTTCGCGCCTCTTCGCGTCCTTCGCGGTTCACTCGCACGGATACGGCTTACTGTCCCTTCGTGGTTCTTTCCACCGCCAACTCCCTCAAGGCCCGCGCCACCCGCTCCATCACCGGCTCCCACTCGCCCGCGTTCTCCTGCCGCCACAATCGCATCGTCGGATACCACGGCGAATCGTCTCGTTCTTCCATCCAACGCCAATCCGCATTCTTCGGCAGCAAGGTCCACGTTCGCACACCCAGCGCTCCCGCCAAATGCGCCGCCAGCGTGTCGACCGTGATCACCAAATCCATCATCGCGATCGCCTCCGCCAACGCGCTCGGCGATTCGGGACACAACATCGGCCCGCACACCTCCGGCCACTCGCCCGCCGACGCCCGATCCTGCAACACATAAAGCCGCACGCCCGGCACGAGCGCGAGCAACGCGATCAATCCCGCCGGCACCCACCGCTCGCGGTCCCATTCCCCCGCGCGCCACGTCACCCCCACCGCCAGCTCACCTTTGACGCCTTCACCGCGCGGCACGCGCAAATAAGGCACGCGATTCGGAATCGTTTCCAACGTCGTCCGGAAAATATGCGGCAGCTCCATCAGCTCCACGTCGATATCGTATCCAGTTTCTGGAGTCCCGTCATGCAGCGGGAGCAGTTCATCGATCCCTTCCACCGTCTCCAACAGCGGCAGCAATCCCGGCTGCGCCCACACCACCACTTCGCGCGCGACGCTCTTCAGGATCGGCGCGTAACGAATGAACTGCACCGTATCGCCAAGCCCGTGATAACACCGCACCAGCACGCGTTTCCCCGCCAGCGACTCGCCGTTCCAGATCCACTGCTCGTGTCGCGGCAAATGCCAGCATCGCTCCCCCGCCCGCTCGCACAGCACCGCGTCGCTGATCCGCCACGCCGCCTCAAACTCGCCCGCGCGCATGCAACGCATCCAAGCCTCCCCCGATGCCAACGGCTCGTTCATCGCCCCCGCTTCAAGCATCCGCTGTTCCATGGGTGTCGTTCATCCGCAAAACCCTCGCCCCGAATTCGTCGATCGCGACCACGCTGATCGATGCGAGACCGACCTCGATCCGCTCAAAGTGATCCAGCGGCGCCCCCAAAAAATATCCCAGCGCCACGCGGATCGGATCGCCATGACTCACCAGCGCGACACCAGAATCTGGATACGCTTCGCGCAATCGCAGCATCTCCGCGACGAATCGCGTCTGGACCTCCGCGATCGTCTCCCCGCCCGGCACCCGCGTCCCGCTGCGAAACCGATTAAACCGCTTCCAGCTCTCCACCGCTTCGAGTTCCGCGAACGTCCTTCCCGTCCACTCCCCGAACTCGATCTCGTGCAACCCTGCCCGCGTTTGCACCTCCACGCCAACTCTCCGCGCGAGCGCCTCCGCCGTTTCTCGCGCCCGCTGCATCGGACTCGCGCAAACCGCTTCGATCCGCTCCGCCGCCAATCGACGCGCGATGGCCTCCGCCTGACGCCGCCCTCGCTCGTTCAACCCAATCCCCGGCGTCCGCCCCGCCAACACATCGTCCCGCGCATCCTTCTCCGCATGCCGAATCAAATAAAACGTCGTCATCCTTTCTCGCTGAAACCCGCCGCACTCGCACTCTTCACCATCGGCCGATCCACCGGCCGCTCATACGCGAACTCCCGAATAAACGCCTCTGTCCGCTCGCGCGCCTCGTGATCCGTAAACTGCTCCGGCGGCGACTTCATGAAATAACTCGCCGGCCCAATCAACGGCCCGGCCACGCCATGATCCAACGCGAGTTTGATGCAACGCACCGCGTCGATCACCACCCCCGCCGAATTCGGCGAATCCCACACTTCGAGCTTCACCTCACATTTCAGCGGCACGTTTCCAAACGTCGTCCCGTGCATGTGAATGTAACACCACTTCTGATCCGTCAGCCACGGCACGAAATCGCTCGGACCCACGTGCACGTCCTTCGCCAGCATCGGTTCCCCCAACTGACTCGTGACCGCATTCGTCTTCGAAATCTTCTTCGAATCCAACCGCTCGCGTTCGAGCATGTTCAAAAAGTCCGTGTTGCCGCCGAAGTTCAGCTGATAGGTCTGATCCAGCTTCACGCCGCGTTCGCGAAACAGATTCACCAGCATCCGATGCGTGATCGTCGCGCCGACCTGCGACTTGATGTCGTCGCCGATAATCGGCAGCCCGCGCTCGACGAATCGCTGCTGCCAATACGGCTGCGACGCAATGAACACCGGAATGCAATTCACGAACCCGCACCCGGCCTCGAGCACCTGCTCCACATACCACTTCGTCGCCATCTCCGATCCCACCGGCAAATACGACACGACCACATCCGTGCCCGTCTCGCGCAGGATCTTCACAATGTCGTCCGTCGGCCCCGGCGCCTTCTGAATCTTTTCCGAAAGATATTTCCCGAGCCCGTCGTGCGTCATCCCGCGATGCACCTTCACGCCCAACTCCGGCACATTCGCGAAGCGATACGTGTTGTTCGGCGCCGCATAAATCGCCTCGCCGAGATCGCGACCGACCTTGTTCGCATCGATATCGAACGCCGCCGAAAACTCGATGTCGCGCACGTGATATCCGCCGAGGTTCACATGCATCAACCCCGGCACGCGCTCGTCCTCCGGCGCATTGCGATAAAACTCCACGCCTTGCACGAGCGACGACGCGCAATTCCCCACGCCGACAATCGCCATCCGCACTTTCCTCCGATGATCGGGCGCTCCCGCCCGCGGCCGTAATTTTGGAGCAATCATGTTAAAATCCCTTGTTGTTCCGCCTTCCTCAAATCGCCGCCGCCGGCTCCACCGAGGCCTGCACCACCGGCCGCCGCTCCGCCATTTTCGTCCCGCCATACCGCCGCACCATCCGCGCACAAAACTCCGCATACTCATCCATCACCAGCGGCGGACTCGTGTGATGCGGCTGCATCCCGCGATGCTCCGGCGTGAAACAAAACGTCAGCGTCACATCGAACTCCGCCAGCGCTTCCATCTGCCGGTCGAACCACGCGTCCGCATTCGGCCGAAAACTATCCGCCCAACTCAGCCCGGTGCGCAGATACTTCACGCCCAATTCGCGCATCCACCGCACCGCATCGTCCAGCCGGTGATCCTCGAAATGAAACCATTGGCAAATTCCCATCTCCGGCGTGTGACGCCGGAACTCCTCCGCCGCCGGCTTCGGCGAACCGTCCTCGCGCAAGAGCCCCATATAAAAATGCCGGTAATACGCCGACCCTTCCGCCTCCTTGTGCCGCGTCGTCGCCGGCCACGCTTTCGGCAAATCGTATAAGCTATACCAGTGAATCCGCGGCACGCGCCCCACCAGCAACTCCGCCGTGCGATTCAAACCAAACACCTGCACTTCCTCCGCGCCAAAGGTCGACACGCCCACCTCAGAAACCCAGATCGGCAACGCGGTCACCGCTCGGATCTCCGCCAGCTTCGCCGGCCACTCGTTGATCTGCCAGTGATTCCAATCGAGCGGAAATCCGTGCACCGCGATCACGTCCAACTTATCGAGCACGCCTTTCTCCGCCATGTTGCGCGTGAAGCCCGCATCGATCGGCGACATCCCGCCCAACGCGCGCAACAACCCCGGCCGCTCCGCCGCCACCGCATCCGCCGCGCGTTTCACCATCTCGGCGAAGACCGCCCACTCCGGGTCGATTTCGAAGGCCCAGTGGGACTTGTTGTTCGGCTCGTTCCAAAACATCACTGCTTCAACCATGGTCGTATCCGTTTTTTGAATGCTCGGTTCGCGCCCGCTACGCCTCCACCAAATCGCCCGCGCCCCGCGCCGGCAGCTGCGCCCGAATCCTTTCGAGTTCCGCCTCTTCCGGCGCGCGTTGCGTGTTTTCGATAATCGCTTCGAGATGCCGCGCCCGATGCGCCGCCGTATGCTCGTCGAGCACGCGTTCGCGCGCCGCCTGCGCGATCCGCGCGAGCTCCGCCTCCGACAACTCCATCGCCGCCACCGCCTCATCCGTGCTCTCCGCCACGATGACTTCCTGCCCCGGCTCGAAGAACCGCCCCAAACCTTCCCATCGATCGCTCAAGATCGGCACACCACACGCCGCCGCTTCGAACAATCGCGACGAGGGGCAATACCCCCGCTCTTTCATCGCTTTTCGCGTGATGTTCAACGTAAGCCGCGACGACGAATAAAGCGCCGGAAGCTGCCCCGACTCCACTTGCTGCGCGAAGTAGATGTTATCCAGCCAGGGGAAATCCTGCGGATATCGCGCGCCTCCCATCAGGAATTTCTTCCCTCCACACCGCCGCGCCGTCTCCACGAAGAGTTCCTCCAACGCCGCCCGCCGGTCCGCCGCATACGTTCCCAAATACGACAAATCCGCCGCAAACCGCTCCTCCGCCGGCACGCGTCGATACACCTCCGGGTCCACGCTGCCATACAGCGCCGCCACGCGCCGCGCTTTCAACTTCCGCTGCAACTCCTCCAACGCCCGCCCACCCGTGCAGCTCAGCACGAGATCGAAATCCGCCAACCCGCGCGCACCAACATAATCCACCGCTTTTCCCGACTCCAAACCGTCCAGCGTCACCGCCGTATCCAAATCGTAAAACGTCCGCAATTGCGCCCGCGACTCCAACACCAGCTCGGTCGCGGCCAACGCATCCGGACAACCCGATGTCACCATCGCCACATCCGCCTCCGCCAAATGCCGGCGCGCCAAATAACGCACCTTGTTGAAATCCGAATAAATCCTCAGCTCGCCATCCGCCCAGTCGTCCAGATCGCGATGCGCCGCATGATACGGCTCATCCCGCTCGAAAAACACGATCTTGTGCCCGCGCTGCGCCAGCGCCCGACCCAGCCCCCGCCACACGTTCGCATGCCCGTTCGCCCAGGAGGAACTGATCGTAAGTCCAAAGATAACAAATTTCATGCGGGCGTGCGCTCGCCGTCGGCGTCGAGCCCAGCAAAGTAGCTGATCGCCCAACACCTCGACAGGGGGCGAACTTCCGGAGCGCCTCCCCGGGATTTCGCCCGAGACCGCATGGTGAACGACTGTCCTTGTCGGGCTGGGTCTCCCATTCCCGCCGCCGCCCTTTCGCCTCCTCGCTCCTTACACCGCGAGTCATCCCGCTCGACGAATTTTATCGTGTATTTCTGCCGTTTCGTGATTTCGCTCGGCCTTCCGCTTCCATGTCGTCCGATCCCGCGAAACTCACCCCGATGATGCAGCAATACTTCGAGGTGAAGCGTGGCCTCCCGCGCGATACCTTGCTGCTCTTCCGCCTCGGCGATTTCTTCGAATTGTTCTTCGACGACGCCGCTGTCGCCTCGCGCCTCCTCGGCCTCACGCTCACCAAACGCGGCGACACGCCGATGGCCGGCCTGCCCGCCCACGCCGTCGACAACTACGTCTCCAAACTCCTCGCCGCCGGCAAGAAAGTCGCCCTCTGCGACCAGGCCGAGCCCGCCAAAGCCGGCAAACTCGTCCGCCGCCAGCTCACGCGTATCCTTTCTCCTGGGACAACCCTCGCCGCCAACCAACTCGACGCCGCGCGCAATCACTACCTCTGCGCCCTCTCCTTCGACAAATACGGCCTCCACGCCGCCTGGCTCGATCTTTCCACCGGCGAATTCAAAATCGCGACCGATCCGCACATCGCGAACCTCCTCCCCGTCCTCACCGCGCTCGATCCCGCCGAACTTCTCATCATCGAGGGCGAACTCGAAAAATGGCGCGCCGCCCCGCACGACCAAACCGCCGTCCACGCGCTCTGCGCTTTCTGTTCATCCCGCCTCGTCTCCGAGCTCGCCGGCTACCACTTCGAAACCACCACGGGCGCCAAAACCGTGATGGACACGCTCGGAGTCCTTAACCTCCAGGGTTTCGGCCTCGCGCACACCCACACCGCCCTCGGCCCCGCCGGCGCGCTCGTTTACTACGCCACCGAAAATCTCTGCGCCAAACCGGAAAACCTCCGCAACCTTCAGGAATACCGCAGCGCCCGCACGCTCCTCCTCGATCCCGCCACGCTGCGAAATCTCGAAATCTTCCAATCCGCCCGCGGCACGCGCGACGGTTCTCTCCTCGCCGCCGTCAACCGCACCGCCACCGCCGCCGGCGCCCGCCTCCTCGAACGCTGGCTCGCCGCCCCACCGCTCGACCTCGCCGAGCTCCACCGCCGCCAATCCATCGTCGGCGAACTCCGCGAACAACCCACCCGACTCCTCACCCTCCGCGATCTCCTCGCCCAAGTCCGCGACATCCCTCGCATCCTCGGCCGCCTCCAAAACCGCCTCCGCAACCCGCGCGAACTCGGCGGCATCCGCGACACCCTCGCCCAACTCCCCACCGTCAATACCGAGCTCTCCGCGTTCGCTTCCTCTCAAATCTCAAATCTCAAATCTCAGATTCAAGAGCTGCCGTCCCTGCGACAGCTCTTGACCAACGCCCTCGCCGACGAACTCCCCAACGATCTCTCCGACGGCAACTACATCCGCGCCGGCTACGATGCCGAACTCGACCGTCTCCGTTCTTTAACTACAGACAACAAAACCTGGCTCTCCGACCTCGAACGCGCCGAACAGGAACGCACCGGCATCCGCAGCCTCAAGGTCCGCTACACCGGAAATTTCGGCTACTACATCGAGGTCACCAAAGCCAACCTCCATCTCGTCCCGCCCGACTACATCCGCCGCCAAACCACCGTCGGCGGCGAGCGCTACGTCACCGACGCCCTCAAGCAAAAGGAAAAGGAAATCCTCCACGCCGAGGAAAACTCCCTCGCGCGCGAGCTCCAACTCTTCAACCAACTCGTCGCCGCAATCCTCGACGAATCCATCGCCCTCGCCCAAACCGCCGACGCCCTCGCCGAACTCGATGTCCTCGCCGGCTGGGCGATTCTCGCCCGCGAATGGGACTACTGTCGTCCCGTTCTCGACGACTCCGACACGCTCGAAATCGTCGACGGACGCCACCCGGTCGTCGAACAAATGCTCCGTTCGCTCGACACCGTCACCGCTCGCGGCGCCAGCGCCGGCTTCGTGGCGAACGACACGCTTCTCTCCTCCACCGACGCCCAGATCGCGCTCATCACCGGTCCCAACATGGCCGGCAAATCGACCTACATCCGCCAGGTCGCGCTCATCACTCTGCTCGCTCAAATCGGCTGCTGGGTCCCCGCCAAATCCTGCCGCGTCGGCCTCGTCGATCGCATCTTCTCCCGCGTCGGCGCCAGCGACGACCTCGCGCGCGGCAACTCGACCTTCATGGTCGAGATGAACGAAACCGCCAACATCCTCAACAACGCCACCGATCGCTCGCTCATCATCCTCGACGAAATCGGCCGCGGCACCTCGACCTACGACGGCCTCTCGATCGCGTGGGCCGTTGTCGAACACCTCCACCGCGACGCCGCCCGCGGCCCGCGCACGCTCTTCGCAACGCACTACCAGGAGCTCACGCAGCTCGAGAAACACCTCTCGCGCCTGCGCAATTTCTCCGTCGCCGTGAAAGAGTGGAACGACGAAATCGTCTTCGTCCGTCGCGTCATCCCCGGCGCCGCCGATCGCAGCTACGGCATCCAAGTCGCCCGCCTCGCCGGCCTCCCGCTCACCGTCATCGACCGCGCGAAAACCATCCTCGCCAAACTCGAAAGCGACGACACCAGCGTCTCCCTCCCCGCCGCCACGCCCCAGGCGAAGCCGAAGAAAAAAATCTCCGTCACCCCGGCCGACGACTCCCAGCTCTCCCTCCTCTAAAAAATCGTTCTCGTTCTCATCCTCTTTCTCGTTCTCCCCGCAGTAGGGCAGGTCTCCGACCTGCCCTTTTCCTTTTTTCGCACCACTGCCCGCCCCTCCCTTCGCGATCCTTCGCGCCCCTTCGCGGTTCAACCTAACCGCCTTCGCCTCGCCGCCTCGTTCTCGTAACCTTTCTCTTTCTCGTTCTCCCCCTTTTTTGCGCCTCCTGCGCCTCTTTGCGGCCACCCACTTTCACCCTCACTTTCCCTTTCACTCCCTCCCGCCATGAAAAAACTCGGCTTCCTGTCCTTCGGCCACTGGACACCTTCACCCCACTCCGAAGCCCGTTCCGCGTCCGACGTCCTCTTACAATCCATCGATCTCGCGATCGAAGCCGAGCGGCTCGGTCTCGATGGCGCCTATTTCCGCGTGCACCATTTCGCGCGCCAGCTCGCCTCGCCGTTCCCCTTGCTCGCCGCCATCGGCGCACGCACGCGGAAAATCGAAATCGGCACCGCGGTCATCGACATGCGGTATGAGAATCCGCACTACATGGCCGAAGACGCCGGCGCCGCAGATCTCATCGCCGGCTCGCGTCTCCAACTCGGCATCAGCCGCGGTTCACCCGAGCAGGTCATCGACGGCTGGCGTCACTTCGGTTACCGCCCCGCGGAAGGCGAAGACGACGCCGCGATGGGCCGACGCCACGCGCAGGTGTTTCTCGAACTGCTAAACGGAAAAGGCTTCGCCCAGCCGCATCCGCGCCCGATGTTTCCGAATCCTCCCGGACTCCTGCGCCTTGAGCCTTTCTCTCCCACCCTGCGCGAACGAATCTGGTGGGGCTCCGCAACCAACGCCACCGCCATCTGGGCCGCGAAGCTCGGCATGAACCTCCAAAGCTCGACCCTCAAGTTCGACGAATCCGGCGAACCGCTGCACGTGCAACAAGCCGCACAAATCCGCGCCTTCCGCCAAGCCTGGAAAGAAGCCGGCCACACGCGCACCCCGCGCGTCTCCGTAAGCCGAAGCATTTTCCCGCTCATCAACGACCGCGACCGCGCCTACTTCGGCGACAGCGCCAACGAAACCGACCAATTCGGCATCATCGACTCGATGAGCGCCGTCTTCGGTCGCACCTACGCCGCCGAACCCGACCTCCTGATCGAGCAACTCCGCCAAGACGAAGCCATCGCCGAAGCCGACACCCTGCTCCTCACGATCCCAAACCAACTCGGCGTCGCGTATAACGTCCACCTCCTCGAATCGATCCTCACCCACGTAGCGCCCGAACTGGGTTGGCGTTAGCCCGCTGCGCAGACCAGAAGACCCACGTTCGAGCTAGCGACGAGAGCACCGCGGCCCTCTTGCGAGCAGTCACCTGGCAATCCGCGCCGCCTTCTACCTCCGCCATAGCGATCCTGGGGATCTGTCCCAGCCTACGATCCCCAACCCTCGAACTTCCCTATAAGGCAACCGAAATTGCGTAATCAGCTGCCTTCGGTTCGCCCGTCCAAGGGCGAAAGCGGCGGAATCAGCTCCGGCATTCCGGCGAAGTTTTTTGTGCGGTTTCGGTTTGGCGTGCTGTAGAGAAGTGAAACCCGATGGCTTCCGATGCTGAACTGCTTCAATGCTATGTCGCCTCGTGCGACGAGACTGCGTTCGCCGAGCTCGTGGATCGGCATCTCGGGCTCGTGTATGCCTCGGCGCTGCGACGCACCGCCGGTCGCCAAGCACTCGCGCAGGAGATCGCGCAAAGCGTGTTCACCGACCTCGCTCGCAAGGCGCACACACTCCAGCATCACCCTGCCCTGCTCGGCTGGCTTTACCGCAGCACGCGCTACGCCGCCCTCGCCGCAATCCGCGAAGATGCGCGACGGCACAAACTCGCGATCGAGATCGCGGCCATGACCCCGTCCTCTTCAGACGACGAGCCCTCCGCCGACTGGGATCGGCTCCGCCCCTTGATCGATGAAACGATGGACCAATTGCGGGAACGGGACCGCACCGTTTTGCTGCTACGTTTTTTCGAGGGCCTTACTTTCGCGGAAATCGGCGCGCGGATGAACCTCGCCGAAAACACCGCGCGCATGCGCACCGATCGCGCGCTCCAAAAGCTGCGCCGCCACCTTCACTCCCGCGGTCTCTCGTCCTCCGCCGCCGCTCTCGGGCTCGCACTGTCGCATGCCGCCTTCGCCAGCGCTCCGTCCGGTCTGGCCGCCGCCGTGACGTCCACCGCCCTCACCTCAGCGTCAGCCGCTGCGGGCTACGGCTTCGCCGGCATTCTTCTCATGAGCAAGTTCACCACCCCCGTCATTAGCGCCGTCGGCGCTTCGATTTCCGCCGTCCTGCTCTGGACATCCTTCGCTCCGCACACCGCCGCGGAAGAGCTCGTCACGCTTCGTGAGGAAAACTCCCGGCTCACGGAGGCGCTTGCTTCTGATGCACCCGCCAGCGCCCTCGCCACCGCCGCCGCAGCCGTCGAATCGAACATCCTCGGGACCGCTCGTGCCGTGGAGCAACGCTCCTCGCAGCCGAGGAGCACCGGTGCTGCGGCCTCCCTCGTTTTGAAACAGGCCACCGCGTCCGCTGCAGGCGCAGCCGAATCCGATTCGACGCGTCACCGCAACCGCGGCCAGGCGACACCGCACGACGCGTTCATGAGCTTCGCCTGGGCGGCCGAAGCGGGGGAAATCCAGGCGTTGTCGAAGCTGCTCTGGTTTGATCGCGAAGTCCTCCCCAAAGCCGAAGCGGTGCTCGCCTCCATGCCTCCTTCGCTGCGCCGCGACTACGACACACCGGAGAAACTATTCGCGCTAATCTTCGCCGCCGATGCGATCGTCGCTCCGCCACCCGCGCCCGACCTCATCGAGGGCTGGACGGTCGTCGAGCTTGCCCCCGGCCGCACCGCCCTGCGAGCACCTGGGGCAAAGCCGCACGTCGATTACCATCAGTATCAACAAACCGGCGATGGTTGGAAATACGTCGTTCCGGAAGTCGCCGTGCAACACATGCCCGCGGCGCTCACCAACGAAACCCTCGCCCAAGCCGCTCAGCGCTAACGCCCTCTCCGCCATGTCCCGCATCACAACTTCCCTTCTCGCCGCGCTCGCCGCAGGCGTTCTGACGACAGGCATTCTCTATTATCTACAACGCACCCGCGCTCACGAGGCATCGCGGCTACGCTCCGAGAACGCGCACCTCCGTCTCCGAGTCAGCGAGCGCCACGTCGCGCGGATCGCACCGTCGGCTCCTAGCACGACGGCGACCACGAGCCCCGCCGAATCGCAGCCCGTTGTTTTGGCGCCACGAGAACTGCGCGCCCCGGAAGGCGATTATCGCAACGAAGGCCAAAGCTCCCCGCTCGCCACACTTCAGACATTCGCGTGGGCGTGTGATCTAGGCGACAGCGAAACGATCAAGAACCTACTGTGCTTCGAAGCCGCCGGGCGCGTCAAAGCAGACGCGTTCATGAAGACGCTGCCGCCGGAAGCCCAGTCGCGGTGGACCTCTCCCGAGGCCATGGCGGCCGAGCTCCTGACGCACAACGGCATGCAACAACCGTTTCCCGTCGCAACAATCCTCGACCGAGCCATCCCCGAAGCGATGGCGGACGGGCGCGTGACGCTACGACTTCCCGGAACACCGAAGGACGGCACCCTATATCAAAAGGTAGGCGATCGCTGGCACTACGTGATTACAGAAGCCGCGGTCGATCGCTACATCGCGGACGCCGCAAAACGGAGCGCGTCTGTTCACTGATAGTGCCCGTCGACGACGCGCGCTCACCCTGCCCTAACTGCAGTTCAGCGCAAAAGATGTAAGGTCCGCGAAGATCCGCTGTCTTCCTTGCGTTCCTTCGCCTCTCCCCGTCTTCGCGCTTAAGCCCACGTTCGTCCCGTTTGGCATCATCGACTCGATGCCCGCCGTCTTCGGCCGCAGCTACGCCGCCAAACCCGACGCCCTGATCGAGCAGCTGCGCCCCGCGAAAACCATCCGCATAAACTCGGCTCGACTTAGAAATTGCCGGCCGAGCTTGCCGTGAGCGGGCGTTCGCCGCCAGCCCATGCACACTACGCGCCCGCCTTTGCTTTTCGTAAGCGAGGTTTTTGAAGCAGGACGGCAGCCGGAATCCGAAGCCCGGACTGGAGCGAGCGGATCATTGGGAGGCTGAGCGGCCGCCGGCGGCCGAGGACTTCGGACACTTTGCTCTTGTTCGGAATGAAGCGGAGCAGATCAGAGCGGCTGAGGCCTAGCTGCTCCATGCGAAACTCGATCGCGGAAACCGGGTCGGGCGCTGCGATGGCGAAATGCTCCTCCTCATATTTTTCGATGAGAAGACTCCAGAGCTCGAGTTCGGCCTCCGCTTTCGAGCCGGGAGCCGCTTCCATCAAAGTCTCCACATAAGCAAGGGCGGCTTCGTGCTCGGCGTCTGTTTTGATGATCTTGGGAGTCATTGGTCAGATGGTGTTCGCGTCGACAGCGTCGTATTCCTTGTGCGTGCCTGCAAACCGGATGAACACGACGCCAGTGTTGTAGTGGATTTTGACGATTAGGCGGTAGTGGTTGCCTTTGATATCGAAGACGACGCGGTTGTTGGGAAGGACGTCAGCGGACGGATACTGTCGCTTAAGTTCGGCGAAATTCTTCCAATGGGCGACTTTGGCTTCGTGATACCAAGCTCGAAGAGGTCTCTCGGCCGCGCGATGCTTCTCCCAGAGAGTGCGGAGCTTCTTGATAGAGATGACGCGCATGAGAAAGATCCGCGATCCGAGAAACAGTTCCCATTTTGGGAACTCGGTCAAGCCCCTTTCGAAGATCGGAAGCAAGAGTGTTATGGGTTAACTCTTGGTTGCCGCGGGACAGAACCAGCGGAGACGAAGACGCGCATTCTCGAACCCAACTGGGCGCCATGTGCCGAGCCGGAGGACCGAACGCGTCATCCTGTTGGCCCTCGCCCGCGATTCGATTCACCCCCCATCGTGGACTTCATGGTGACGGGGCTTCCGATTCATGAGCGCGTGCGATCGGCTGAACCTCATCGCGGCCTTGAGTTTTCCTGTCGTCCGGACGTTGTCGTGAGCCCGTTCGATCGTGTCCTCCTTCGTCAACATCTCCGCCTATAAATTCACTCCGCTCGACGATCTTCCCGTCTGGCGCGAGCGCCTGTTGGAGGTGTGTCGCGCGGGCGATCTTCGCGGCACCATCCTGTTGAGCGTCGAGGGCATCAACCTCTTCGTCGCCGGCACGCGGAGTCAGATCGACGCGCTGCTCGCCACGTTGCGCAGCATCCCTGGCCTCGCCGATCTCACGCCCAAGGAAAGCTTCAGCGCGGAACAGCCGTTCAACCGGATGCTGGTGAAGATCAAAAAAGAGATCATCGCGTTCGGCGTTCCCGGCATCGATCCCGCGCGCCGCCCAAGTCCGAAACTCCCGGCGCGCACGTTGAAGCAGTGGCTCGACGAAGGCCGGCCGATCACGCTCCTCGACACGCGCAACGACTACGAGATTCGCCTGGGCACCTTTCGCGGCGCCGTTCCAGCAGGCATCGAAAACTTCCGCGACTTCCCCGCCGCCGTGAAAAACCTGCCGGAGGAAATGAAGGAGCGCCCGATCGTGATGTTTTGCACCGGCGGCATCCGTTGCGAAAAGGCCGGTCCCTATCTCGAACAGGCCGGTTTCAAAAACGTGCATCAACTCGACGGCGGCATTCTGAAATATTTCGAGGAGTGCGGCGGCGCGCACTACGAGGGCGAATGCTTCGTCTTCGACCAGCGCGTCGGCGTCGATCCCGCGCTGCGCGAAACGAATTCGGTGCTGTGTTCAAATTGCCAGCTACCGCTCACGGAAGCCGAACAGCGAGATCCTCGCTACGTCCCCGACGTCAGCTGTCCCCATTGCGCGGATACACCCCCCGGCCGGCCTCATCCGGCTCTCACCAAGTAAACTCAATCACCGACTCACCGTCGCGCCGACGCCCGTGACGGAACGGATGTAGTCGACCTCCGCTTCGGAATAGGGCGTGCCGTCGCCACGAAACACATCGTGATGCCACGGCTTCGGTTCCGCCGTATAGTTTTTTGTCCACGTTTCCCACGGATAGATCGTCTGCGATTTGCCGTCGACGAGCCCCCAGTGAAACGCACCGACGCTGGCCCGCTTCAGATCGCCGAGAATCGGATCGAACCGGCTGCCTGGGCCACGCGCCATATACTCCGTGCACCAAATCGGCCGGTCGAACTCGGCTTTCATTTCCGCCACCTGCTTCGCCATGTTTTCCGGCGGCGCGTAGTTGTGGAAACTGATCACATCCGAGTTCGCCAACATGAACTGATAGATGGGCGGATTGCGCTTCCACCCATCGTAGTCGAGCCAGATGCCGGCGGTGAGCGGCTGCGACGGCGCCACCTCGCGCGCCCACCGAAACGCTTTTCGAGCAACGTGAGTGCGGCGGCGGCTTTGTTCGGCAGCTCGATTCCGCCATAGGCGTCGGTGTTCGGATTGTCGGGCTCGTTGAACAAATCCCAACCGAGAATGCGCGGATCGTCCTTGAAGCGGCGCAGCACGCCTTGCACGTAGGGCTTCAGCGCGTCGTGCCGCGCGGGATCGCGCAGAATCTCGCGGCCCGGTGACTGCACCCACCCACTGTTGTGAACGAACGGACGCGGCGGCCGCTGCGGCCCCAGATACGGGTGCGGGTCCCACACGCCGTCGAAAAAAACGAAGAGGATCTTGATCTGGTGACGCTCCGCGACGTCGAGGAATTGCTCGATTCGCTGCAGGAAGCCGGGCGCATCCTGCTGCCAGAGCAAATCGTGCAGGAACACGCGCATCGCGTTGAAGCCGACGTCCGACGCCCACCCGAACTCCTGATCGATCGTCTCCAAATCGAACGTCGCCGCCTGCCACATCTCAAGTTGGTTAATAGCCGTGCGCGGCACGTAGTTCGCGCCCACCGGCCAGGCGTGCTCGGCCGCCCAGGTGTTGACGCGCGCCTCGGTCCAGCGACCGGGGACGGTGAGATTCGCCGCGATACCGACCGCCGGCACAAACGCGCACAGCACCCAGCCAGCGAGATAAAGGAGAGAACGGAGCTTTGCCATATCGGGGAGGAGGTTTGGGGTTACCGCCGGCACCCGGGAGCGAAACAGCGTAGCTTCGTCGTTGCGAGGCTTCATCGGGTAAACGGAAACATCGACCGACTCCGCACGGTTCACGGGCTGGAAGGACGCTCATCGGACTCCTCCGGGAAATCGGTTGAGCCCCACCCCGTCCGCTGCCGCGCAGAAAGCATCTCCGCCAATTCGACAGCGTTGATACCAGCGTCTCGCTCCCCGCCCCCGCCAACAACGCACAGCTGAATCTTCTGCAGGAGCGGCTTTACGCCGCGATGTCCGCCCGGCTTTACACCACGACCAAGACCTTTGGCCTCACTCCACCACCCGCAGCCCGAGCTTCTTCGCCGCCACCACCATCCGCTTATCCCGGCTAAACAGCGGTCCCGCTTCCAAACCCGCAAACGTCGCGAGGTGAATCGCGTCGAGCGTTCGCAAGGGCACCTCCGGATGGACCACCGCCATGATCTCCGCGGCATCGCGCACCACGACGGCATCCAACCGCACCAACTCCACCACGTCGTCCACCAACAGCTGCTCGAACATCTCCCAGACGCGCATGCGGTGTTCCAGCGCGAGCGCGCCGGAACGTTCTTTCGCGAGCAATGCCGACCACAGCTCCGCGTAGAGGAGTTCGGACGACACGATTCGGTGCCCTTCGACGATCTTCTCGCACGCCGCTGAATCCGCTTCGCGCGTGAAGAGTTTCACAACCACCGAGGTATCGAGATACATCTCAATACCCGCGGTCGCGCATCTCTCGCAGCATCTCCGTCGAGTCCGGCGTCATCGGCAGCGTCGCACGGAAATCCGCGATCGAACGCCACGGCTTCGCTCCCACCACCGGCCGGTAGCGCACGAGCATCGCCTTCGGTTCTCCGTCCGAAGTGATCACGATTTCCTCGCCTTCCGCCGCTCGCGCGAGGAGCGCCGACAACTGATCTTTCGCTTCGCGCACCGAAACTTCCGTCCGCCGTCGCAAGACGTCCGCCGCCGATTCCTCGACCGCGCCCGGGGTGATGCGCTTGCGCCGCTGGCGAAGGCCCTCCACGAGTTTCGATTTCATGTAGCCACACGTGGCCACATTCCCCATCGCTGTCAATCCTCGTCGCCGTCACCTTGCAAAAAATCCGCACGCGATGGCGCGTTTCTCTTCTTTTGCGCCTTTTGCGCCTCTTTGCGGCTACAGGTTTGTGCTCTCAGCTCCGCCGCAGCGCCCACAGCGCCTTCGCCTGCGCGATCGTCTTCTTCAACACGTCCGGCGTCAGCGCTTGTTTCGGATCGTCGCCGATTCCTTTCGCCGGCTCCACGTGCGCTTCGATGCACAACCCGTCCGCGCCATACGCCACCGCCGCCAGCGCCGCCGCCGGCACATACGAGGCCTTGCCGACCGAGTGCGAGGGATCGACCACCACCGGCGCCCAGGTTTTTTCCTTCAACAAGGGCGTGATGCTTTCGTCCGGATGATTCCGATAGCCATCCAGCGTGGGCGTCGTTCCGCGCGGACACAGGATCACGTTCGGATTCCCAAATGCCGCAATATACTCCGCCGCCGAGATGAACTCATTCAGCGGCCCCATGTGAATGCTCCGCTTCAACAACACCGCCGTCTCCGGCCGGGCCGCAATCGCCCGCCCAATCTGCCGCAGCAGCGAATAGTTCAATGCATTCCGCGCCCCCACTTGCAACGCGCCCACACCCGCATCGAGCGCCAGCTTGATGTGCGTTTCTTCCATCACTTCCGTGTCGACCGGCAAGCCGGTGCGCCGCGACGCTTCGAGTAAAATATCCAACGACTTCGTGTCGCCTTGAAACGTGTAAGGATTCGTCCGCGGTTTCCACACGCCGCCGCGCAACACCTGCGCTCCCGCCTCCTTCACCGCCGCCGCTGTCTCATAAAAGTAGTTGGGATTTTTCGGATCGATCGTGCACGCGCCGGCAATCACCAACAGCTCTTCACCGAGCGTCACCCCACCCATCTTGATACGGTGCGTCGCCAGATCGGATCTCTTGTCCATCAGCTTGAAGGGCGACTGGATCCGATCGATCCGTTCCACGTAATCCAGCCCTTCGAGCCGGTTGATCATCAACTCGTCCCGCTCGTCGCCCACGATCGCGTAGATCGTTCGCACCGCTCCGACAATCGGCTGAATCCGGCAGCCAAACTCCGTCACGATCGATGTGACTTCGGCGAGTTGTTCAGACGTGAGACGATTTGATTTTGGCAGGATCATGACGGGATACGGTTCGATAAAAACAGAAAAGCCGCCCGAAGAAGGCGGCTCTTTGCGAAGTTGAAGTTGAAATCTGGATTCAGCTTTCGCCACGACCGCCTTCGGCGAGCCCGGTAAACCAAGCCGCAAAACCGAAATAAAAATAATAACCGGCAGCGATCATCGAAGGTCATTGAAGTGTCCTTGCCGAGCGCGCTTGTCAACGCACGGTTCTCTCCGCCAATCGCCAAGATTCCCCTTGCTTCGCTTTCTCCGCGTCCTTTACTCCCGACCCTTTAACCAACTCGCAACCATCATGGCTCGAATCTGTGCAATCACCGGTCGCCGCCCCTCCAAGGGCTCGATCATCAACCGCAAAGGCCAGTCCAAGAAGAGCGGCGGCATCGGCACCCACGTGACCAGCATCACGAAGCGCAAGTTTCGCCCGAATCTTCAGCGCATCCGCGTGAAGCTCCCGAACGGCGGCACCAAGCGCATGCTGGTCTCCGTCAAGGCCCTCAAAGCCGGCCTCGTCACCAAGGCCTAAGCGCTTCAAAGCTCTCTCAACTTCCCGCCCGCGAACGACCTTCGCGGGCTTTTTCGTGCCCGAAAACCATCGCCCGCGAAACACCCGAAAGCCGCGAACTTTGCTCGGTCATCTTAGCGCCCTTTCGCGTGTTGCGGGGGCGACCTGTCACACCGCCCGAAACACCGCCGCCGCGTTCTGCCCACCGAATCCGAGGTTATTGCTCAACACCGTTCGCACTTTCGCTTCGCGCGCCTGATTCGGCACATAGTCCAAATCGCATTCCGGATCCGCGTTCACCAAATTGATCGTCGGCGCAATCTTTCCGGTCTGGATCGTTTTCGCGCAGATCACCGACTCGATCCCGCCGGCCGCACCCAACAGATGCCCGGTCATCGACTTCGTCGAACTCACCGCGAGTTTCTGCGCGTGCTCGCCGAACACTTTCTTGATCGCGAGCGTCTCGAACTTGTCGTTGTAAGGCGTGCTCGTGCCGTGCGCGTTGATGTAGTCGACCGTTTCCGGCGCCACGCCTGCACTCGCCAGCGCGCGCTTCATCGCCATCGACAGCCCTTTTCCATCCGGATCCGGCTGCGTGATGTGAAACGCATCACACGTCGCCGCATAGCCCGCCAGCTCACAATAGATTCTCGCCCCACGCGCCTGCGCATGTTCGAGCGTCTCCAAAACCAGGATACCCGCCCCCTCGCCCATCACAAAGCCGTCGCGCTCCAAATCGAACGGCCGGCTCGCCGTCTGCGGCGAGTCATTGCGCGTGCTCATCGCCTTCATCGAACAAAAGCTCGCATACGCAAAGGGCGTGATCGATGCCTCGCTGCCGCCCGCAATCATCACGTCGACGTCGCCGCGCCGGATCGCATGCGCCGCCTCGCCAATCGCGTGCGTCCCCGTCGCGCACGCCGACACCAAGCCAAAATTCGGGCCGCGCGCCCCGATCTCGATCGCCACCAATCCCGAGCACATGTTGCCGATCAGCGAGGGAATCGTGAAGGGCGACACCTTTCTCGGCCCGCGCTCGGCCAGCACCTTCAACTGCGATTCATACGTATACATTCCGCCGATACCGGAGCCGATCATCACGCCCACCCGATCGCCATCCTCGCGCGCGGGATCGAGCCCCGCGTCCTTGATCGCCTGCTTCGCCGCCACAAATCCGAAATGCGTGTAGCGATCGTTCCGCCGCGCCTCTTTGGGATCCATGTGCTGCGCCGCTTCCCACCCGCGCACTTCCGCTCCGATCTGACACGGATACTCCGCCGGATCGAAAAGCGACACGCGATCGATGCCGCATTTGCCGGCCAGCAGGCTCGACCAGAATGACTCCACGTCGTGGCCCAGCGAGGTGACGACACCAAGTCCGGTTACAACGACGCGACGTGAGGATGCAGGATATTCCATGAGTGACGGTGCGAAGCGCGAAACTCCAAAAACAAAAAGGCGTTCTGCCAGAGATTTCCGTCAGGAAACAGGCAGAACGCCGGAAAAGGAAAACGCGTGATTAGGCCTGACCCGCCTTGCCCTTGATGTAGTCGATCACCTGGCCGACGGTTTGCAGCTTCTCGGCGTCAGACTCGGGAATCTCACCCTTGATCTCGTCCTTGAATTCTTCCTCGAAGGCCATGATCAGCTCGACGGTGTCGAGCGAATCGGCGCCAAGATCGTCCAAAAACGAGGCGGTCGGCGTCACCTGCTCTTCGTTCACGTTGAGCTGGTTGACGATGATCTCCTTGACGCGTTGTTCGATGGTTTTTTGGTCGGCCATGATTGGTAAAAAGATGCGGAGCGCTAGTGGCTGGGCAGACTTCACATCGCCATGCCGCCGTCAACGGCAAAAACTTGCCCCGTGATGTAGCCCGCTTCCTCAGAACACAAATACGCCGTCATGTTCGCGATGTCCGCCGCCTCGCCGAATTTTTTCAACGGCACCGCCTCCAAAATTTTCCCGGCCACCTCCGGATTATTCACGAAATCCGTCGTCATGTCCGTTTTGATAAATCCGGGCGCCACCGCATTTACCGTCACACTCCGGCTCGCGAATTCCCGCGCCAGCGTCTTCGTCAGCCCAACCATTCCCGCCTTCGCCGCCGAATAATTCGCCTGCCCCGCATTCCCCATAAGGCCGCTTACGGAGGTGATGTTTACGATGCGCCCCCAGCGCGCCCGCGTCATCGGTCGCGCCAGCGCTTTCGTCCAATGGAAGCAGCTCGTGAGATTCGTCGAGATCACGTCGTTCCAATCCGCATCGCTCATCCGAAACAACAGCCCGTCGCGCGTGATGCCGGCGTTGTTCACCAGGATGTCGATCACGGGAAACTCCTTCAACAGCTCCTCCGCCGCCTTCGTAATCGCCGCCCCATCCGCCACGTCCACCGCGAGCGCTTTCGCCTTCCCGCCCGCCGCCGTAATCGCCGCCGCCGCCGCACCGCAGGAATCCGCGGACTTCGACACGCAGATCACCGTCACGCCGTGACGCGCGAGAGTTTCAGCGATGGCTTTGCCGATGCCGCGTCCGGCGCCGGTCACGAGTGCAGTGCGATTAGTGAACGTAAGCATGAGGAAAATGTAGCGAGTAGTGAGTAGCGGGTAGCGAGTAGAAAATTTCGTCCGCCGCAGCTCCCCTACTCGCTACGCGCTACTCACTACTCGCTACTTCCAAAATCAATACACATCCCGCTGATACCGCCGCTCCTTCTTCATCTGCTTCACATACTCCGCCGCCGCCGCCGGCTCCATCCCACCGTGCAGCGCGATGATCCCGTGCAACGCCACGTCCACGTCCTTCGCCATGCGCTTCGCATCGCCGCACACGTAGAAATGCCCGCCGTCCTTGATCCACGCCCATAGCTCCGCCGCATTCTCACGCATCCGGTCCTGCACATAGATCTTGTGCTCCTGATCCCGCGAAAACGCCAAATCCAGCCGCGCAATCTTTCCTTCACGCAACCACGCCTCCCACTCTTCCTCATACAGGAAATCCGTCGCGCGTCGCTGGTCGCCGAAAAACACCCAGTTCCTTCCCGTCGCGCCACTCGCGATCCGATCCTGCACAAACGCCCGAAACGGCGCGATGCCCGTTCCCGGCCCCACCATGATCGCGTCCTTCGATCCATCTTCCGGCGGACCGAAATGCGAATGCGAAACAAACACCGGCATCTGCGTCGTGCCCACCTGCACGCGATCCGCCAGATACGTCGAGCACACCCCCACGCGTTCCCGGTTGTTCGTCTGATAACGCACCACCGCCACCGTCAAATGCACGTCCGTCGGATGCACCTTCGGCGACGAGGCGATCGAATAAAGCCGCGGCATCAACTTCCGCAGATGATCCACAAACTCCTGCGGCGTCAGCTTCGCGCTCGGAAACTCCGTCAACACATCCACGAAATGCCGCTCCTCCAAAAACGCCGTCAGCACCGGCTTCGACTCCGGCGCCAGCAGCCCCGTCAACCTCGCCTGCTCCGCCGCATCCGTCGCCTTCGCCGCCAGCGTGTTCACGATCTTCGTCGTCGGTCCCGACAGCGCCAGCCGCGCCGTCAACGCCTCGCGCAACGTAATCGGCTCCGCCAATTTCAACATCGCCGGCGACACCCGCTCCTCGCCCGTCGCGCCCAGCCGCTCCAGGAGTTCCTCCACCTCCGAGTCACGATTTCTCGGATACACCCCGAGCGAGTCGCCCGCCTTGTAGTGCAACCCGCTGCCCGCGAGGCTCACCACGAAGTGCCGCGTCTCCTTCGCCGATCCGGGTTTCGTCAACAACCGGTTCTCCGTCACACACGCCGGGAAGGGATGATCTTTTGAAAACGTCGAACTTTCCGCAGGATTTGACATGGCCAGCGCGCATGAAGCGCAGCCGCGCCGACTCGCGCAAGCCGCATTCCTGTCCGCAGGCTTGCAGCAGTTGCGCAATCGCACCCACTCTTCCCAACTGATGGCTTCCGCTCCGATCCGCCTGCAAAAATTTCTCGCCGACGCCGGCATCTGCTCACGCCGCGCCGCCGAAGCGCTCATCGCGCAAGGCCAGGTCTGGGTCAACGGCGAGCCCGCCACCCTCGGCCAAAAGGTCACGCCCGGCGTCGATCGCATCACCACCGGCGGCAAAGCCATCCGCTCCACCGCCCAACCGCGCGTCACGCTCGCCGTCCACAAACCACGCGGCCTCGTCTGCTCCAACGAGGATCCCTACAACCCCGAAACCATCTTCAGCGTTCTCCCGCGCGAAGTTTCCCATCTCCGCTTCTTCTGCGCCGGCCGCCTCGACAAGGACAGCGAGGGGCTCGTCATCCTCACCACCGACGGCGATCTCGCCCACCGGTTGATGCACCCGTCCAACGTGGTCGTGAAGCGCTACCACGTCATCCTCGAGAAACCGTTCCCCGCCAAACGCCTCCCCGCCCTCGTCAAAGGCGTCGTCGCCGACGGCGAACGGCTCAAGGTCGAACGCGCCGCTCTCGTCAATCCCTCCGCCTCCGACGAATCCACCGCGCTCGATGTCCACATGCATCACGGCAAGAAGCGCGAGATCCGCCTGCTCTTCACCTCGCTCGGCTACGACGTGAAACGCCTTCGCCGCTACCAGATCGGAAGCTTCCGCTTGAAAGGCATTCCGCTCCGCGCCATGAAAAAACTCACGCCGGGCGAAATCGAATCGCTCTTCCATTCGCCCAAAACGCCGCACGCCACCCACGAGGCGTCCGCGCCCAATCCTCACGACGTCTCCCATGAAAACTAAACTCGCGCTCCTCGCTTTCTTCGTCGCCGCCCGCGTCGCCATCGCCGCGCCGCTTCCGGCCACGACCGCCGTCCACGCGAAGCCCGACGCCAAGTCTCCCGCCATCGCCACCCTCTCCGCCGGCACCGAACCCAAGCCCGCTCACGACCAACTCGCCACCGCCCCCAGCGGCTGGCTCGCCGTCGAACTTCCCGGCCCGTTCGAGGGCTATGTCCAAAACAAGGACATCGCCAAAAGCCTCGACGTAAAGATCGGCGCTCAAATCCGCGTCGCGCCCAAAAACGACGCCGCCGTCATCACCACCATGGAAGCCGCCGACCAGGCCGAAATCACCGGGCTCCACGGCCGCTGGACGCAGGTGAAGGTCGAAAAAACGCTCACCGGCTACATCTATCTCGGCACGACGGAACTCGCCTCCAAACCCGCCGCCGACGCCGCCCCCGCCGCCGAACCTGCTCCCCTCCAACCCGCCCCCGTCGCGCCCGTCGGCCGGGGCTTCAACGCCGCCGGCAAATCCGTTCCCGTCAATCTCGCCAGCGGCAACGGCGCAACCCTTCCACGCCTCTTCCAAGGCAAATTCGTCTCCACCCGCAGCCCGTTCAAACCGCGCCGCCCTTATGACTGGGCGCTGCATGACGACGCCGGCAAGCGCTACGCCTACCTCGACATCAGCAAGCTCCTCCTCACCGAACAAATCGAGAGCTACGCCGATCACGTCGTCGTCGTTTACGGCGCCGCCCGCCCCGGCCCCGACGGCAAGGAAATGGTGATCCAGGTCGAGTCGCTGCAACTGAAGTAGTGAGTAGCGAGTAGCGGGTAGCGAGCACCGCAAGCGCGGTTGTTCTGCTCCAGCTACGTCGCTTGTCACGCCCTCACCTGCTTCACACCCCGTCTACTCGCTACCCACTACTCGCTACTCGCTACTGTCCGCCTCATGACCCTCATCGACGGAAACCAAATCGCCGCCGCCATCATCGCGGAGCTCAAATCCGAAGTCGCCGCCATCGCCGGCCGCAAGCCGTGCATCGCGCTCGTCCGCGTCGGCGACGACCCCGCCTCGGTTTCCTACGTGAAGAAAAAGGAAAAGACCGCCGCCGAAATCGGCCTCGAGAGCCGCATCATCCTCCCGCCGGTCACCATCTCGCAGGACGAACTTTTTAAACTCATCGACGATCTCAACGCCGACACCACCGTCGACGGCATCCTCGTCCAATCTCCGCTCCCCAAACACATCGACGAGGTCGCCGTGTTCCGCCGCGTCTCCGCCGCCAAAGACGTCGACGGTTTCAACACGCTCAACCTCGGCAAGGTCGCCCAGGAAGACGAAACCGGTTTCGTCGCCTGCACCCCCGCCGGCATCATGGAGCTCCTCGCCCGCAGCAACGTCGACTTGAAGGGCAAACACGTCGTCGTCCTCGGCCGCTCCCTCATCGTCGGCAAACCCGTCGCTCTTCTCGCTCTCCAGAAAAAAGCCGGCGCCAACGGCACCGTCACCATCTGCCACTCCGCGACGAAGGATCTTCCTTCGATCACCCGCCAGGCCGACGTCCTCATCGCCGCGATCGGTCGCGCCGAATTCGTCACCGCCGACATGGTGAAACCCGGCGCCGTCGTCATCGATGTCGGGATCAACCGCGTGCCCGATCCGTCCAAGAAATCCGGATACCGCCTCACCGGCGACGTTCATTTCCCCACGGTCTCTCCACTCGCGAGCCAGATCACCCCGGTGCCCGGCGGCGTCGGCCCGATGACCGTCGCGATGCTGATGAAAAACACCGTCAAGGCCTTCACGCAAAGCGCCACCCACTCACGCCCCCTGTAGCGGAACGCGTAAGCGTTTCGTTCTGTGCCCGAGGGGACCCCGCCGCCGTTCGCCCTCGACCAATCGGGGGAATCCCGCTGTCGCCGCACTTGCGCCAGCTCGCGCAAGCCCCTTTTCTCCGGGGCAATGGCCGCGCCTTCCATCCTCGTCGTCGACGATCAACCTATCAACGTCCAGCTCCTCAAACGCAAATTGGAGCGCGAGGGGATCCAGGTTTCCGCCGCCTACAACGGTCTCGAGGCGCTCGAACTCGTCAAAAAATCCCGGCCGGATCTCATCCTGCTCGACGTCATGATGCCCGACATGGACGGCATCGAGGTGTGCCAGCGCCTCCAGGCCGACGAGCAAACGCGCTCGATTCCGATCATCTTCATCACCGCGCGCACGTCGAAGGAGGGCAAAATCGAGGGTCTCAACGTCGGCGCCGTCGACTACATCACGAAACCCATCGACCTCGACGAAACCCTCGCGCGCGTCCAGACGCAGCTCCGCTTCGTCGCCATCAATCGCGAAATGGTCGACCTCCAGCGGCGACTCGTCGAGGCCCGCCGCGCCGCCACCATCGGCGCCGTCACCCAGGGGATCGCGCACAACCTCAACAATCTCCTCGGCGTCGTCATCGGCTACCTCGACCTCATCAAGGCCTACTACGACAAACCCGAGCAGGTGAAAAAGAACGCCGTCCACGTCGAGGAAGCCGTTCATCGCATCGTCTCCATCATCAAACAGCTCAGCACGCTCGTCGTTCGCTCCCGCCCGCCGCTTTCCAAGGGAAACCTCCAACGCCTTCTCGAAAGCAGCGTCGCCCGCTTCCGCTCTGAAAACCGCCTCGACGCGACCGTCACCATCGACAATCCGCTCGGCGAACTGGTCTTCGACACCAACTACGAGGTCTTCGAAGAGGTTGTATCCAAAGTTCTGATCAACGCTTGGGAAGCCTACGACAACCGCCCCACCGATCCGCGACCGATTTCCATCCACACGCGGCTCATCGACAAGGGCGACGACGGCAAGCTCATCGAAATCCGCGTCGACGACTCCGGCCACGGTCTCGATGACGAAATCCGCGATCACGTTTTCGAGCCGTTCATCAGTTCCAAGCACACCGTCGGCGTCGGCATGGGTCTCACCATCGCGCGTCACGCGCTCCGCAATCTCGGCGGCGAAGCCACCCTCGCCGACCGACCCGAAGGCGGCGCCAGCGCCGTCCTCGTTCACCCGCTCGAGCCCCGCAAACCGCGCCGCTCTTCCAACGACTAGCGCGAATCTTCCGCCCCTCTTCTTCCGCGCCTCCCCGCTTCAGCATGTCCGCTCCCAAAATCGCCTTCCTCGGCGCCGGCAACATGGCCGCCGCCATCGTCGACGGCCTTCTCGCGCAAAATCCCGCCGCCGCCGCCAATCTCGCCTGCTTCAGCGCCAGCGGCCGCACGTCTTCCGCCCTCGCCGCCCGCACCGGTATCCAACTTTCCAACACGCTCGACGAACTGCTCGCGTCCGCCGACGTCGTCGTGATCGCCTTCAAGCCTCAACACCTCGCGTCCGCCGATCCGCGCCTCGCCGATCTCACCGCCGGCAAACTCGTCGTCTCCGTCCTCGCCGGCAAAAAACTCGCGACGCTCGCCCGCACGTTCCCGCACGCCCGCAACCTCGTTCGCACGATGCCCAACACACCCGCCGCCATCGGCGCCGGCATCACGCCCTACTGCACGCTACAGCCGCTTTCCCCTCCGGATCGCACCGCCGTCGAAACGCTCCTCTCCGCGTGCGGCTCGCACCTCGAGCTCGCCGAAGACCACATGAACGCCGTCACCGCCCTTAGCGGCAGCGGCCCCGCATTTCTCTTCGAATTCGTCGCCGCGATGCGCGACGGCGGCATCGCCGCCAATCTTCCGCCCGACATCGCCGCGCGTCTCGCCACCGAAACCGTCCTCGGCGCCGCCCGCCTCCTCGCCCGCCGCCAGGTCGATCCCGAAACGCTCCGCAACCAGGTCACCTCGCCCAACGGCACCACGTTCGCCGGATTGAAGCACCTCGAGTCCGCCCAATTCCGCACGATCGTCCGCGACACCCTCCTCGCCGCCCGCAACCGCGCCGCCGAGCTCTCCCAAGATTAAATCGCCCCTATACCATATTAAATAAAGTCATAGCCGTTGGCCGAATCGGAATACCCGATTTGAACCACAAAGGCACCGAGCACACAGAGGAAGGCCCCGGAATCTCTCCGTGCCTTTGTGCCTCTGTGGTTCACCTTAAGGGCTATAGTTCTTCTGAAAACGCTCTAGGTGGAGCCCGACGTCCCCGTCGGGCTTCTTTTCGTTCACGATCCTCGCCCCTCCGCCGGCACCACGACCAAGTCATCCACGTGCAACCCGCACCACACGCGATCGCCGCGGTGAATCTCCTCCAGTAACGCGCTTTCATTCGCCACCACCGCCTTCAGCCGCGTTCCACTCGTCGTTCTGAGCTCGAGGTGATCCGTCGCGCCTTTGAACACTTCCTCCTCGACCACCGCCTCAAACGCGATGTCCGCCGCCACCGCCGTCTTCGACACGTGCACCTTTTCCGGCCGGATCGAAATCTTGGCCCGCCTTGCTCCCACCGGCCAGCGTTCGCCGGGCACGTGTAGCTCGAGACCGCCCGCCAATCGCACCGTCGCACCCGCCCCGTTCATCGCCACCAGCTCCGCCTCGATAAGATTCGCCTGCCCCACAAAATCCGCCGCAAACGCCGTCGCCGGCCGATGGTAGATTTCATGCGCGTCCCCGATCTGCTCGATCCGCCCCCGATGCACGATCGCGATCCGATCGCTCATCGTCAGCGCCTCTTCCTGGTCATGCGTCACAAAGACAAACGTCATCCCCAACTGCCGCTGCAATCGCTTCAACTCGAGCTGCATCGCCTGCCGCAACTTCGCATCGAGCGCCGATAACGGCTCGTCCAACAACAACACCGCCGGCCGCGGCGCCAGCGCTCGCGCCAACGCCACCCGCTGCCTTTGCCCGCCCGAAAGCTGATGCGGCTTCCGCTCTTCGAATCCTTCGAGCGAGACCAGCCGGATCGTTTCCTTCACCCGCGCCGCCCGCTCCGCACCCGCCATCTTCTGCATCTTCAACCCAAACGCCACGTTCTCACTCACCGTCAGATGCGGAAACAACGCGTAGCTTTGAAACACCTGATTCACGTTCCGCCGATACGGCGGCTCATGCGTCACATCCTTCCCTTCGAGCAGCACCACACCTTCATCCGGCGTTTCGAATCCCGCAATCATCCGCAGCATCGTCGTTTTCCCACAACCCGACGGACCCAACAGCGTCAGAAACTCGCCCCGCCGCACCGCCAGATCCACGCCATCCACCGCCGCGAACCCGCCAAACCGTTTCGTCAGAGACCGCAATTCCACCTGAATCGATCCATTCCACGTTTCCGACTTCGTGATCATTCGTGTCCATTCGTGGTTCTTCATCTGCTTCGTTCCTCTACGCCGCCGCGCTCCGCCGCTGCAGTATCCAATAACTCACGACAAACATCAGCGTGAACACCACCCCCAGCGCCGCCCCAAACGGCCAGTCTCGCGCCTGAAAAAACTGGTTTTGAATCACGTTGCCGATCATCGGCACGCGCGCCCCGCCCATCAAATCTGTGATCGCGAACATCCCGATCGCCGGCACAAACACCAACAACACGCCCGCATAAATCCCCGGCTTCACCAGCGGCACAATGACCTCGCGAAAGGTCCGCACCGGCCCGCAGCCAAGATCGTGCGCCGCCTCGATCAAAGCCCCATCGAGTTTCTCCGCGCTCGCATAGATCGGCAGAATCATGAACGGCAGATACGCATACACCAAACCGATCACCACCGCCGTCGGCGTGTAGAGCAGTTCCAGTGGCGCACCGATGATCCGCACGTGCTGCAGCAGCGCGCTTAGCAATCCATCGCTCTTCAAGATCGTCATCCACGCATAGGTGCGAATCAGAAAGCTCGTCCAAAACGGCACCATCACCAACACCAGCAATCGCGCGCGCCAAGCCTCCGATGCGCGCGCAATCACCCACGCCACGGGAAACCCCAGCACAATGCAGATCGCCGTTGTCAGCCCCGCGTAACCGATCGATCGCGCAAAAATCCCCAGATACACCGGACTGAACACCCGCGCATAACTTTCCGTCGAAAACGAAAACACCACGCGCCCCAGCTCATCCCGCTCGCAAAAACTATACACCGCCAGAATGGCCATCGGCACCACCACAAACGCCGCCAGCCACGCCAACATCGGCGCCAGCATCAGCCACCCGATCACTCCGGGCCGCCGACTCGCGGAATGTCCTCCGCTCAGGTTCATCCCTCCGATTGTCATTCTGAGCGAAGCGAAGAATCCACGTGGGCGCCCGTCATATCACGTCCACGCTCGAGCATCGTCCGTTCCGGAAAGGCATGCGAATACGCTCACTGCGCGCTCTTCAAATCCGTCACCAGCTGATCGATCGCCGCCGCGCCTCTGCCGATGTCGCGAAACGTATTGTATTTCTCGATCTTCGGATAACTCGCCGGATTCGCCAGCTGCTCCGGCGTCAACAGCTTCCGCGCTTCCAGATTCGGATTCGTGTAAGGAAACTCGTCCGAGATCAATTTGCTCACGTCCGGCCGCAACAAATAGTCCAAAAACCGGTGCGCCTCCGCCACGTTCTCGGCATTCGCCGGAATCGCCATCACATCCACAAACGGATGCGCGCCCTCGCTCGGCAGGATGTAGGCGAACTTTCTGTCCTCCTCATAAAGCCGTGCCGCCTCTCCGCTCCACACCACGCCAAGGTCCACCTCGCCGCTGAGCAACACGCGTTTCGGGCTGTCCGAATCGAACACTTTCACGAGCTTGATCCACTCCGCGAGCACCGGCCGGACTTTCGCCAGATTCGCCGGCGTGATGTCGTTCTGATCCAGCCCCAGCGTCACCAGCACCCAGCTCACCAGCTCGCGATTGTCATTCACCACCACGATGCGGTCCTTGAACTTGGGCTGAAACACATCCTTGTAGCCGCGTATCGGTTCTTTCACGACATCCGTGTTCACCACGATGCCCACCGTCCCGATCATGTAAGGCACCGTAAACTTCTGCTGCGGATCGTGCGGCATCCCGAGAAACTCCGGCGCCATGTTCTTCAAATTCGGCAGCTTCTTCGCATCGATCGGCGCCAGCAGTTTGTTTCGGATCAACGCCTCCGCGATATAGTCCGGCGGCTGGATCAGATCGTAGCTCGCTCCGCCGGCGAGCATCTTCGCGAGCATTTCCTCGCCCGACGCGAACGTCTCGTAATTCACCTCGATTCCCGTTTCCTTCGTGAATCCGTCGATCACCGCCTGGGGCACATATTCGGACCACGCGAAAAGATTCAACTCGGCGGACCGCGCCACGGAACCGAGTCCGAGCAACAACCCCGCGGTAACGGAACGGATGATTTTCATGTGATTAGCGACTGATACGTTTGAGGTGCGCGGAAAATAAAACGAACGCGATGGCGAACAGCACAAACACGGCCGAGAGCGCATTGAGCATCGGATTCACTCCCACTTTCGCCATGCCAAAGATCCGCAGCGGCAGCGTCGCCGATCCGGGACTCGCGGTGAAATACGTCACGATCACTTCATCCATCGACAGCGTAAACGCCATCAACGCTCCCGAGACGATCGCCGGCCGGAGATAAGGCACGACCACCAGCCAGAACGCTTTCAACGGCGTCGCGCCCAAATCCAGCGCCGCTTCCTCCAACGCCGGATCGAGCCCCGCCAGCCGCGCCTGCACGGCCACCAACACAAAGGGAAAACAAAACGTCACGTGCGCGATGATCACCGTCGTGAATCCCAACCGCATCCCGATCGTCGAAAACAAAACCAGCAGGCTGATGCCCATGATGATTTCCGGCATCATCATCGGAATCCCCACCAGCGTCTGAATCGCGCGCGACCCGCGAAACCGGTATCGATGCAACAACCACGCGCCCGCCGTTCCCACCACCACCGAAGCCACCGTCGTCACGCCCGCGATCACCAGGCTGTTCTTCAGCGCTTTCATCAACGGCGCGTTCGACCACAGCTGCGCATACCATTTCGTCGTGAAGCCTTCCCACACCACGTTCAATCGCGACGCGTTGAACGAATACACCACAAGCACCAGGATCGGCAGATAAAGAAATACGAACACGCCCGCGGTCCACGTCCGCAGCGAAAGATCGAGCACGCGCATTCCGTTGAACGGACTTCGGCGCGACGCGGGCGAATGCTTCATGGCAACGCCGCGCAGCATGCGACGCTCCCCCGCTTCCGCGCAAGCCACTGCGCGCTCGCCCTTCCTCTTTCTCCAACGCCGCCCGCATCCTCGCCTCAGGCAGGGGGCGTCGTCCCCAACGCGCCGCTCACCCGCTATTCTTTTCCGCCGCCGAGAATCTTGTTCAACGCATCTCCGACGCCCGACCGCTCGAGCGCCAGATTCAGCAACTTCCGCTGCAAATCGCTCGTATCCGTTTTCGCCATCGTGCCGCCGATCCGGATCGGCGTCGTGAAACTCGTGTAACCGAGCGCATCCTGCTCCGGCTTCAATAGCTTCACCTGCCCCAGCAACTCCCCCAGCCGTCCCCGCGCCGCAAGCGTGAGCTCCAAATCCAGCGCCTGCTGCAACAGCGGTTTCGCCGGATCATACGTCACCTGCCCCGCACCCCGAATCCGCACCGCGGGCGAAATCAGCGAAAAATCGCGCAGCACGAGATTCATGTTTTCATCCCGCCCGGTCTGAAAGCTGAGCTGATCGAACCGTATCTCCGAAAGAATTTTCACAATCTCCTGCGCCGCCGAAATCGTCTCGCCCGCCGAGCCGCCCAGCAATCCACCCACAATCGACAACGCCGAGGGCGCCGCTTGCAACCGATCCGCCGGCAGCACCGTCGCCAGCGCGCGAAACACACCGCCCGAGCTCGCCACGTCGAAATTCGCCTGCGCCGTCTCGATCACTTCCGCCAAATCCGCACCCTGGCCCGCGACGTTCCCCGCGACACTCACCCGGGCTTCCACCGTCGGCAGTTTAGCTGGATCGATCGCGCGAAACGCCGGCCCCGTATCGAAATTACTCACCGCCAGCTTCGCTTGCAGCCGATAAGCGGGATCGCCCTTGGGATCGAACGTCACGCCGCCTTCCGCATTGAGATCGCTTTCCGGACCAAACCCCGCCTTCACCCCTTCGAAGCGCAGCTCGCCGGGATCGATTTTAATCATGCCGCCGACGCCGCTCACCTCATACGCGCCGCCATACACCAGCTTGTCGACCGCGATCGTGAGCTGCCCCGTCACCGTGCTCCAAAACGGCTCCGCTCCTTCCTCCGCCTCGTCCTCTTCGGAGGAATCGGTCGGAACGAGCAAAGCCAGCAATTGCACGTCCTCCACCACCACATGCGAGCCCGTCGCGCGCCCGTCGATGCTCCAGCGGTCCGCTTTAGGCGTCATCGTCGCCGCAAGCTGAAGATCCGATTTTCGCCCTTCGTGCTCGAAGAGCAGCGGCATGTTGAACGTCACCTGGCCCGCCGCATCGACGTCTGCGCGCAACTCCACCGAAACCGACGGCAGACTCTGCTTCTCGGGCGACGTCAGATTCGTCAGCGACATCCTCGTCTCCAAAGCCCGGATACCATCCAGACTCGCCGAAAATTCGCCCTGCGCGAGTCCCGACGCCAGCGCGATCTGTCCTTCGGCCACCGGCTGCGTCTGCCAGCCAGCGAGATCCGCCGTCCACCGCCCGGTCGCCTTGATCGCCTGGTTCTCGCCGCTGAGCTGACCGGCTTTTCCGTCGAACGAAAACAGCGTCACACCACCGCGGCTCACATCGATCTTCCCGATCTGCGTCTGCCAGCCTTGCGGGCTGTAATCCGCCGCGGCCGACACGCTGACGTCCACTTCGCGCAGCAACGGTTCTCCGCCCGTCGCCACGGACACGCCCGTAAGCGCAAGCGCATCCGTCACCCGCACCGAAAGCCCGCCCTCGCGCGCACTGGCCACGAGTTCTCCCCGCACATTGCCGCCGCTCAATTCAAGCTCGCCCAAAAACGGCGCCGCCCACGCGACCGGCAAACCCGTCAGCGAAACACGAACGAGGTCGCGCGCCGGATCCGCGATCCGCAATTCCGCCGTCGAAAGATTAAACTCGAATGGCTGCAGCGCCTTCACCACCGCCACGGGCGCACTTCCTTCCAAGGTCGCGTCCAAACGCTCGACGCGCAGCGAATCGCCATGCTGCAACACATCGAAATCGGCCTGCAGTTTCGTCGCTCCCACCGCCGACAATTCCGGCAGCAGCACTTCCGGCCGGCTCACCGCCGCGTTCAGCGTTCCATTGGCCCGCACTTCTTTTTCCGCCAGCTCCGTCTCGATCCCACCGCTTCCGACCAGCGTGAACTCCGGCAAGGGCCGCCCAAGCGCGAAGGGCGTCAGATCCGTGTGCCGCACGTCGAGCTGCCACGTCCCGGCAATGCGAGACGAGACCGATTCGAACCCGGCACGAACATCCGCCAGCGACTTCCCGCCGCTCGCCAGCGATAAAACATAGTCCTCGCCTTCAGCAGTCCGCGTCGCCGACACATCCACGTCGAGCTCCACCCCGCCCGGCAGCTGCGTCCCGCTGGCCGATGCGGTCGAATCTGCCACCACGCGCGAAAAGGTCCGCGGCGTATCCATCGCCACCACGATCGCGCTCCGCAATCCCAACGCTCCGCCGTCAATCCCCGCCGAGGAAAGCTCCAATCCAAAATTCCCCTCCCGACCCGCCGCCATTCCGCCTCCGGTCAGGCGAACGCGCACGCGCGTCGGCCCCGCCTCGCCCGCCGCCGGCAGGATCACTTCTCCATCCAAATCGACGCCGTCCAGAGACAGGTCCACGGGCAAACGGAGCCCGGCAAACACGCCGCGAAACGCATCCTCCACGACCGCCTCGGCCGCGTAAGCGGACGGGATCAGCGAAAATTGGCGCACGACCTTCTCATGCCGCGCCGGGGTCGCGTCCAACAACTGAGCCGCCATCGTCGGCAAACCCGCCGCGTCGCTCAAATCGAGCGTCCAACCTTTCGCCACCAGGCTGCGCACCTCCACGCGCTCCGATAATCCCGCAGGCAACACCGGGACGACCGCATCCAGAGAAGGCAGGCTCAGACGCGCTCCTTGCGATTCGAGCTGCACGTCGCGCAGCTCGATGGTCTTCCACCCCGCCGACACCGCGCCGATCGTTCCGGTCACGTCGGAACGGCTCGCCAGCGCCTTGCGCGCGGCCCATGTCTGGACCGAACTGTTGAACACAGCCACCAGCAGCAGGACCACGAAAACGCCCGCGCAGATCAGAATCACGCGACCGGTCTTCATTCGGGAGTGAGACACTTTGGAGCTACGCAAGTTGCGCCTGTTGACGCAAAAACGCGCAGTCAGTTACTGCGCGTTCCGCATCAAACGCGCATCCGCCAAGCCGATGCGCGTTGCGCAAACTCACTGCGCCACGAGCGCGTCCGTCAGGCCCATCGCGCGTCGCAGCGCGGCGACAGCGACGTTGTAGTTGTAATACGCCTGAACCTGGTTGCTGCGCGCGGTCGTGAGTTCGACCTGCGCCTGCAAGACATCGAGCTGCGTGCCCGTGCCCGCGCTGTAACGCGCATTGGCGAGCCGAACCGCCTCTTCCGCTTGTTCAACCACGCGGCTGGACGCCCCCACGAGCTCCACCGCTTCCTGCCAGGACGAATAGGCCTGGCGCACCTGAATGTCCGCCGCCAATTGGAACTCCGTCAGGCTCAACCGCGCCTGCTCCACAATCGAGCGCGCCTGCGCGACGCGGCCTGCCGTGGCCCGACCGTCGAAAATATCCCAATTCGACTGCAACCCCACAAACGCGCCATCACGCGCGCCGTCGAAGGGATTCGTGCGCCGATTGCTCAACTGCCAGCCCGCGACCAGCGCCAGCGAGGGAAAATAGCCGGAACGCGCGGTGATGATCCCCTGCTCGCTCGCCTCGGCGAGTTTAGCGATGCGCTGCACATCAGGCCGGTTCGCCCGCGCCGATTCCGTCGCGCTCTGCAGATCGAATTCCGTCTGCTCATAGGTCAAACTCCCCACGACTTCCGGAGCTTGATCGAGCGCATCCGGGCGGCGCGGCGACAATCCGAGCGATTGGCGCAGCGCCTCGATCGCCAGCCGATAATCGTTCCGGGCCGTGATGAGCGGAGTCCGCGCATTCGCCACCGCGACTTCCGCGCGCAACCGTTCGAAACCCGAGACGGTGCCCGCCTCGAACCGGTCCGTCGCCGTCTTCAGCTGCTGCTCCAACAAGCGAAGGTTCTCTTCCTGCACGGTGATGCGATCGCGGGTCAGCAGCACTTGATAGTAGTCGGTGCGCACTTGCAGGAGCGCGTCGTTGATGACCGCCTGCAGATCCAGAATCGCCGCTTCGCGCGCGAGATCCGCGCTTTTGATGGCAGAGCGAATTCCGCCGCCCGCGAACAAGGCCTGACTGGCGTTGATCCGCATCGACCACGCCCGATCGCTCGGAGGCGAGAACTGTGATATCTCCCGCTCGTTCAACTGAAACGATCCGCCGGCGTTGACGTTGGGAATCGCCTGCGCCCTCACTTCGAGGAGCACGCCTTCCTGCTCGCGGATGCGTTCCCGCGCCTGGCGGATCGCGAAGTTGTTTTCGATCGCATAGCCGATCGCCGTGCTGAGATCGATGACCTCCGGTTCGGGGGGCGGCGGTTGCGAGGCCGGCGTCGCCGCAAAGGACGTCGCCACCAGTGAGACTGCGGCCAGCAAACGCGCCGACCGGAGTGGAAATTGCGCAAACTTCATAAGGTTGGACTTATTTGGCATACGTGGGCACCGCTGCAAGGTCCGGAACGATTTCCGTCCGGCTCGCATCCGCGCGGTGGTCTTTGGCAATGAGGATGTAAATGGCGGGAAGCACAAACAACGTGAAGACAGTGCCGATTGCCATGCCTCCGACGAGCACAAGGCCGATGGAGTTGCGCGCCGCCGCACCTGGACCGTCAACTAATGTGAGCGGAAAGTGACCGGCAATGGTCGCCACGCTGGTCATCAGCACCGGACGCAGACGCGTCATCGAGGCCTCCTTCACCGCCTCGAGCTTCGACCGGCCTTCCTCCTGAAGTTTGTTGGCGAACTCCACGACGAGGATGCCGTTCTTGGCAATCAGGCCGACGAGCGTGACCAAGCCGACTTGCGCATAAATGTTGAGCGTCGTCGTCCAAGCCGTCGTGAAGAACGGCGTATTCGGATCCGGAATGCGCAGGAAGGTGAACACCAACGCTCCGAACATCGCGAGCGGCACCGATCCGAGCAGGATGACGATCGGGTCGCGGAAGGAATTAAACTGCACCGCGAGCGCGAGGAAGATCATCACGATCGCCAACATCAGCGCCGGCAGGAACTTGCCGCCCTCGTGTTTGAACTGCCGCGATTCCCCCGTGTAATCGAGCGAGTAGCCGGGCGGCAGAATTTCCCTCGCGGTCTTCTCCAGATACGCGAGCGCCTTGTCGAGCTGACCCGTCGCACCCGAAATCTTCACCGCATTGAGCTGCTGAAACCGGTTCAGCGAACGCGGCACCGTCTTGTTCTCAATGCGCGCGATCGAGCTCACCGAAATCAACTGCCCTTCCGGACCGCGAATATAAATATCGGTCAGCTGCTCCGGATTGAGTCGTTCGCTGCGCTCGATCTGCGGAATGACCTTGTAGCTGCGGCCGGCGATGTTGAAGCGGTTGACGTAGTTGCCGCCCAGGGCCGACGCGAGATCGGCTCCGACTTGCGCGAGATTCAATCCCAGCATGGCAACCTTCTCGCGATCGATCACGACTTCCGACTGCGGCTGGTCGATCTTCAAATCGAGCATCGGCGGGAAGTAGAACAAGCCCTGCGCTTCCGGATCGGTCATCGTCCTTGTGACGATCTGCTGCGCGAACTCGAGCAACTGCGGCGCTTCGGCCGAACCCGCGATCACGAACTCGATCGGGAAGTTGCTTCCACCCGGCAATGCCGCCGGCGTGAGCGCAAACACCTCGAGGCCGGGAATCGCCATGAGCTTCCCCTGCACTTCGGGCAAAATCTCGAAGACGGAGCGATCGCGCTCTTCCCACGGTTTCACCACCATGCCGCCAAAACCGTCGGCGCCGAATGCCGCACCCACCGCCGGCGGGAAGAGGATTTGGAACGTGAGATCGCGCTCCGGCGTTTCAAGAAACGCCTTCTCCACCGCTTTCGCATAAAAGCTCTTTTGATCCGTCGTCGCGTTGGACGGAGCGGTGATCGCGGAAAAGATCACGCTTTGGTCCTCCGGCGGAGCGAGCTCCTTCGGCGACATGATATACATCGGGATGGCACACAGCGCCACGATCACCCAGGTCGCGTAAATCAACGGCCGCACGTTCAGCGTTCGCGCGAGCATCCGCCCGTAGGCGTTGCGAAGTTTGTCGAAGCGGTGATTCACCCAGCCGGCGAAACCGCGTTCTTCGTCCTCGGCGCTGCGAAGCAAACGCGCCGACATCATCGGCGAAAGCGTCAGCGCCACGATGCCGGAAATCGTCACCGCACCCGCCAGCGTCAGTGCAAACTCGCGGAACAGCGCGCCGGTCAAACCGCCTTGCAACGCGATCGGCGTATAAACCGCCGCCAGCGTCACGGTCATCGCCACCACCGGCCCAGCCAGTTCGCGCGCGCCAAGCAACGCCGCGTCAGTGGGCGTGCGTCCTTCGCGCAAATGCCGCTCCACGTTCTCCACCATCACGATCGCGTCGTCGACCACGAGGCCGACGGAAAGCACGATGGCGAGCAGCGTGAGCAAATTGAGCGTAAACCCGAAAACCTGCATCAGGAACACGCCGCCAATCAGCGAAACGGGAATCGCCATGATCGGCACGAGCACGGAACGCCAGGATCCGAGGAAGAGGAAGATCACCACCATCACGATCAACAGCGTGTCGATCAGGGTATGCGTGACCTCGTCGATGGCGTTGCTGATGTATTCGGAAGCATCATACCCGATCGTGGCCTCCAAGCCGGCCGGCAGGTCGCCTTTGATGCTGTCGAGCTCCGTCCGCACGCGTTCGATCACTTCGATCGTGTTTGCATTCGGCAGCGGGAACATGGCCATGAACACCGCCGTTTGGCCCGTCTGGCGGACCTCGGTGTCGTAATCTTCGGCGCCCAGCTCGACTTCGGCGATGTCTTCGAGTCGCACGACCGTGCCGTTGTCCTGGAAGATCACCAGCCGCCTGAATTCGTCGACCGTGTGAAGATCGGTGTTGGCCGTCAGGTTCACCTGCACGAGCGCACCTTTCGTCGAACCGACCGCCGCCAGATAATTATTCGCCTGCAGAGCCTGACGCACCTGCGCCGGGCTCACGTGCAACGCGGCCATTTTGTCGGGCTTGAGCCAGATGCGCATCGCAAAGGTGCGCGCGCCGAAAATCTCGGCCCGTTGCACGCCTTGCACCGCCGCGAGCCGCGGCTGCACGACGCGAACGAGGTAATCCGTGATCTCGCTTTGCGACAGAATGTCCGAGCCGAAACTCAGGTAAGCCGCCGCCACTTGCGAATCCGCGGACTCGAGGCTGATCGACGGAATCTCCGCTTCGGGCGGAAGTTCGTTGCGCACCTGATTCACCTTCGAGGTGATGTCGGCGAGCGCCTTCGTCGTGTCGTAGTTGAGCTTGAGCCGGGCGGCGATGCTCGAAAAGCCCTGAAGGCTCTTCGATTCGATATACTCGATGCCGTCCGCCGACGCGATCGCGCGCTCGAGCGGCGTCGTGATGAAGCCGCGGACGAGCTCGGCATTCGCACCGATGTAAACGGTGTTGATCGAAACGGTCGCGTTTTCGCTGCGTGGATACTGGCGAACCGACAGGGTGCGCCAGGCTTGGACGCCGGCGATGACGATAAGGAAATTCACCACCAGCGCGACCACAGGGCGGCGAATGAAGAGATCGGTGAAAGCAGAGTTTTTCATGTGCGTGGACAGGTGCTACGGGTGCGAAGCCGCGAAAGGAGACGGGTTGCCCCGCGTTCACTTCCGCGAGCCGGACGTCACGCGTCCTTCGGTTTCGGAGCGAGCTGCGCGTTGGGAGCGAGGGTGTTGTCGATGACGACGGGCATCCCGCCGCGGAGTTTGAATACGCCCGCAGTCACGACCTGCTCGCCGGGCTTCAGGCCGTCGACAACGTTGACGAAATCGCCTCGCGCCGCGCCAAGGCGAATGAACTGCTGACGCAGGACCTGCTGAACTTTGCCCGACTGTTCGTCCTTCTTCTCCTCGATCACAAAGACCGAGTCGCCATAGGGCGCGTAAAGCACCGCGGTCGCAGGAATCGCGAGCGCCTCGGTTCGGGTCGGCAGCATGACTTCAACATTGGCAAACATGCCGGGGCGCAGCTTCTCGCCGCGATTCGTGATCGTCGCCTGCACGCGGATGTTGCGCGTCGACGTGTCCACTTCCGGACTGATCGCGGTGATCTTGCCTTCGAAGCTCTCGCCCGGAGCGGCATCGCTGGTCACGTGGACCACCGCTCCGGGAGCGATCTGCGAAATCCGCTGCTGCGGCAGCGAGAAGTTCACATAAATGGGATCGAGCGTCTGCAGCGTGCTGATCGGATCTCCCTCGCGCAGGATCTGACCGAGGTTCACCAGACGAAGGCCAAGCCGGCCATCGAACGGCGCGCGGATGGTTTTCTTCGCAATCACCGCGCGAATCGCCTCCACCTGCGCATCGGCCTGCTTGGCCTGCGCATCGGCCGCATCCAGTTCGGCTTCGGAATTGGTGTTGTTCTCACGGAGATCGCGAGCGCGTTGAAGATTCGCCTTCGCGAGCGCCGCCGTGGCTTCCGCCGCGCGGAGCTGCGCCGCTTCCGTTGTGGTGTCGAGCTGCACGAGCAGATCCCCGGCTTTCACCGCGGCACCCGCTTCGAATGCAATCTGCACCACCTTGCCCGGCACTTCGGCGCCGACCGTGACGCCTTGCACGGCGAGCAGCGAACCGGTCGCGGGCAGGCTGTTTTCCCAGCTTTGCGACTGTGCGCCGGCCGCCGTCACCGTCGTCGGCGGCATCGCCGCAGCGGCGGCTTGGCCGGCGGCAATCATCTTTTTGATCTGGGCCGTCTTCACCAATGCGAGCGGGCCGGCGATCACGACGACCGCGAGGATCAGGAATCCGATGAAGCGGATGAGTTTCACGAACAGGTTCATGGTGTGTGCGGGAGAGTTATCTAACGACGACGAATCAACGAAAGGGAGGCGGACATCGATCTTCGGCTCAATGCGTGCGTGGTGCCGGAGCGAGATTGCGCTGGGGCGTCGGCGAACGTTCCGCCGCACGCGCCAGCACCTTGGTCATCAGGCGGACGAACATCTTCCGCTCGGTCTCATCCAGCGGCTGCATCAGCCATGCCATCTGACGAAAATGCGCGGGAAGAATCCGCTGCAGCAGCTTCTCACCGCGGCTCGTGAGCTCCACCAGCATCATCCGGCGGTCGTCCGCGCTCGGCGTGCGCGTCACCAAACCCGATCGCTCCAGCGTGTCCACCAGCCCCGTCACCGTCGCCCGGGTCACGCCGAGCTGATCCGCCAGCTCCGCCGGACTCAGCGGCCCGGCGCGGCCTTCCACCCGGCATTTTCGCCAGAGCGACATCAACACGCTGAATCGCCCCTGGGTGATTTCGTGCTGCCCCAAATGCTCTTCCAACAAGCGAAACGCTTCGTCCCCCGTGCGCAGGAGATGGACGAATGCCTCGGTCGCCGACGGATCGAGTTCAGGAAATTGCCGCGCGGCCTCCCGGAGGCATTCGTAGCGCGGCAGATCCTTCGGCAGCAGCAGCGTCATGAGATAAGGGGCCAGATAATTAGGGGCCTAATCACGAACGCAAGCTGCGTTTGTTAGAACGTTGTAAACAGTTCCCGGTCGAATTTCGCCGTTTGTGCACGGTGCTGTGCTGACTCCAAACGCCGCGCCGAAACGTATGCGGACAAAAAAGGGCCCGACACGAGGTCGGGCCCATTTTTCATCCAGTCACTCAGAGCGATTGCGCCGCCGCCACGACCGCTTCGACGGTAACGCCGAGTTCCTTGAAGATAACCGGCGCCGGCGCACTGAGGCCAAAGCGATCGATCCCGATCACCTTGCCATCGAGGCCGACGTATTTCGACCAGAGCCCGGTCACGCCCGCTTCGACCGCGACGCGCTTACGGCACGATATCGGCAGCACGCTTTCGCGATACTCCGCCGGCTGCTGGTCGAATCGGAAAAACGAGGGCATCGAAACCACGCGCACGCCCGCGCCGAGCTGCTTGGCCGCGGCCAGCGCGAGCTGCAACTCGCTGCCGCTCGACAGCAGGATGTGCGTGAGCTCGGCCGTCTCGCGCAATGCGATGTAGCCGCCCTTCAACACTCCCGTGCGGCGGAGCTGCACGTCGATATCGTTCAACTGCGGCAGCGTCTGGCGCGTGAGCGCGAGCAAGGTCGGCCCGTCCGTCCGTTCCATCGCCGCCGCAAATGCGCCCGCGGTCTCCTCCGGATCCGCCGGACGAATCACGTCGAGATTCGGAATCACGCGCAACCCCGTCACCGTTTCCACGGGCTGGTGCGTCGGGCCGTCTTCGCCCACGCCGATCGAGTCATGCGTGTAGATATAAACCACCGGGAGCTTCGCCAGCGCCGCGAGGCGCATCGAGGGACGCGAGTAATCGGCAAACACCAAAAACGTCGCCACGCTCGGACGGAAAAGCCCGTCGTAAGCGACACCGTTCGCGATCGCGGCCATGCCGTGTTCGCGAATGCCAAACCGGATGTTGCGACCCGCGCGATTGCTCGCGTCGAAATCCTTGTCGGCGGCGATGTAGTTCAACGTCGAGCCATACAGGTCGGCGCTGCCACCGATGAGCAGCGGCAACTCGGCCGCGATCGGCTGCAGCACGTCACGACCCGCGGCGCGCGTCGCAAGCTTCGCATCGGCGGGGAACGCCGGAATCTTTTCGAGCAGCGCAGCGGCGCTCGGCGCGGTTTGCGCGGCATCGAGCAGCGCAGCTTTGTCCGCATTCGCTTCGCGCCAGGCCTTGTAGGTCTTGTGCCACTTGTTGCACTGGCGGACTAGGCGGGCCTTGTGATCCGCAAAATACGCCCGCACGTCATCGCTGACGAAGAAGTGCTGATCCGCGGGAAGCTCGAGACCGGCGCGAGCGCCTTCGGCAAACTTCGCCCCACCCTCGCCGTGGCCCTTCGCCGTGCCGGCAACTTCGGGAATGCCGCGCGCGATCTGCGTCTTCGCGATGATCAGCTGCGGTTTTCCGCTCTTCGTCTTCTTGGCTTTGTTGAACGCCTTCAGGAACGCCACCATGTCGTGGCCGTCGACCGTTTGGACGTCCCAACCGATCGCCTTGAAACGCGCGGCCGTGTTTTCGCTCTGCGTCTTGTCGGCCATCGCGTCGAGCGTCACGTCGTTCGCGTCGTAAATCAGGATGAGGTTATCGAGCTTCTGATGCCCGGCGAACGAGATCGCCTCCAAGGCGACACCTTCCTGCATGCAACCGTCGCCCGCGAGACAGACAACGTGGTAGTCGAAAATCGGATGCTCCGCGGTATTGAAACGCGCGGCCGCCATTTGTCCGGCCAGCGCCATGCCGACCGCGTTGCCCACGCCTTGTCCGAGCGGACCGGTGGTGCACTCGACACCGGGCGTCTCATGAAACTCCGGATGCCCGGGCGTGACGCTGTGCAGCGAACGGAACTTCTTCACCTGCTCGAGCGGCACATCGTAACCGCTCAGGTGCAACCAGCCGTAAAGAAACATGCTGCCGTGTCCGGCCGAGAGAATGAAACGGTCGCGATTGATCCAACGCGGACGCTCTGGATTGTGCTGCAACGCGTGACCGAAGAGCACCGCACCGATTTCCGCGGCGCCGAGCGGAAGTCCAAGATGCCCCGACGAGCACGCATGCACGGCGTCGATGGCGAGCCCGCGGGCCTGGTTCGCAGCTTTGGCGAGGAGATGAGTTTGAAGCGTCATGATATAAGAAGGGTTAGCACTAGGCCGCGCCCCGCGGTGCGGGAAGGCAAAAATCCACGTTGTGACAGCGTTCGACCCCGGGCAAATCGCCCGCGCAGTCATCCTATAGAATGCAAGAAAGCAGGTGGAACCCGACGTCCCGTCGGGTTGCTTGGCCAGACAGGGCGAGCCATCCCCGGCGAGACGTTGATCAAACCGCCCCCGCGAGCGCCCGGCTCCGCCACTTACATCATTTCCTTCGGCAGCATCGGCATGAGCTTCTTGATGTCCTGCACGGCGTCCCGATGGCAGACGAGCACGGCATCGGGTGTCTCCACCACGACAAGATCCTGCACGCCCACCAGCGCCACCACGCGGCCATTGCTGATGGCGATGTTCTTTTGCGCATTCACGCCGAGCACCAGGCCTCGGACCGCGTTGCCCGCGGAATCCGCCGGCAAATGCGGCGGCAGCGAGGTCCACATGCCGACATCGTCCCAATCGTATTCCGCCAAAATCGTCTCCACCGCCGCCGCTTTTTCCATGATCGCGTAATCCACCGAAATCTTCGGCAGCGTCGGAAAGCGCTCGGCCAGGTAAACCGTCGGATCGCCCGCCGGAAACTCCCGCACGAACCTCGCGAGTTCAGGCGCATGTTTTTCCGCTTCCGCCAGGAACGCATTTACCCGCCACATGAACATGCCCGCGTTCCACGCATAATTACCGCTCGCAACATACTTCTCCGCCGTGGCGAGATCCGGCTTTTCGACGAAGCGCTTCACGCGACGCACCGTTCCGAGTTCCGCCGTCCGCGCGACTTCGTCGCCCATCTCCAGATAACCGAATCCAGGCGACGGATACGACGGCTTGATCGCAAACGTCAGCAGCGCGTCGCTGGCGGCGGCCCGCGTCAGCGCCGCCGCCAGCTGCCCCGCGAGGCGCGCGGTGTTGCTGATCAAATGATCCGCCGGCAGCAGCGCCATGACGGCGTCCGCATTGCGCGCGCGCACCAGGCCGGTCGCCAGCGCCGCGGCGGGCGCCGTGTCGCGTTTCGCCGGCTCCGCAACGATCTGCTCCGGCGCAAGGAACGACAACGCTTCGCGCGCCGCCGCCAGCTGAACTTCGTTGGTCAGCACGAAAATGTTCGCGCGCGGCACCACGCCTTCGAGCCGGCGAACCGTTTCCTCCAGCATGGTCCGCTCGGAAAAAAGTTTCAGCAGGTGCTTCGGCGTGCGCTGCCGACTCATCGGCCAGAAGCGCTCGCCGCTGCCGCCGGCCATGATGCAAACGTAGGCGTTCGGATTCTCGGTCATGGGAATATGCGTGATTAAAAGTCGCCGAATGTCACGGCGAAGCCTGAAAGGCCAAGCCTTAACACCGAAAGCTCCACCCGGTTCCCCACATCGGGGTTTACGTCACGCGCACCACAATCTTCCCGAACTGCCCGCCGCGCTCCATCAACGCAAACGCGTTTCCTGCGCGCTCCAGCGGAATGACGTCGCTGACGATCGGTTTGATCGTGTGCTGCGCAACATACTGCAGCATCGCCCGCCAGTCCGCCGGCGAACCCATCGTCGTTCCCAGCAACGAAAGCTGACGCCAAAAAACCTTGCGCATCGGCAACAGCGGCGGATTCCCCCGCGTCGCACCGAAAAACACGATCCGCCCGCCCGGCGCCGCCAGATCGATCAACGACTCGAATCCCGGCCCTCCCGCGCTGTCGACGATCACGTCGAAGCCGCCCGCGCGTTTTTCGAGTTCCGCCCCCCAATTCTCCTGCGTGTAATTCACACCGCCCGTCGCACCGAGCGCGATCGCACGATCGATTTTCTCCTGCGAACTCGACGTCACCCAAACCTCCGCTGCATGCGCGACCGCAAACTGCAGGGCAAACAACGCCACGCCACCGCCAATCCCTGTGATCAACACTTTCTCTCTCGTCTGCAATTGCGCCCGCGTCGAAATCGCGCGCCACGCCGTCAATCCTGCCAACGGCAACGCCGCAGCTTCTTCCCACGACAACTGCGCCGGTTTCTCCGCCAGTTGCTCCACCGGCACCGAGATCCGCTCCGCCAGCGTTCCGTCGCGCGGCAATCCGAGAATCGAAAACGTGGACGCCGACTGCGCCCGATCGTCCTCCCCCCAACCGAACGCCGGATAAATGATCACTTCGCGCCCAACCCAAGACTCGTCGCCGCCTTCTCCCACCGCCGTCACCACGCCCGCGCCATCCGACCCGGGAATGTTCGGCCACTTCAATCCTGCATACTGGCCCGCCTTGATCCAGACATCGCGATGATTCAGCGCCGCCGCGCGAATCTCGACCACCGCTTCGCCCGCCTTGGGCGTCGGTGCCGGCACATCGGCAATTTCGAGTTGGTTGATTCCATTGAGTCGGACGGCGCGCATGATGGAGGAAGTGACAAGTAAGAAGTATCAAGTAGCAAGAGCCTCGATCCGCAAACCCGCCCGCGCCTCACCCTCGTGCTCCTCGCCTTTCACAAACCCTACGGCGTCCTTTCGCAATTCACTCCCGAAGTCGGATCGCGCTGGCGCACGCTCGCCGAATTCTCGCTTCCGAAAAACGTTTACGCGCTCGGGCGTCTCGATGCCGACTCCGAGGGTTTGCTGCTCTTGAGCGACGAGCCGGGCCTCAACTCCGATCTCCTCAATCCTGAGCGCGGCCATCGCCGCGAATACTGGGCGCAGGTCGAGCGCATCCCCGATGCCGTCGCTCTGGCAAAACTCGAACGCGGCATCCGGATCGGCGACTACACCACGCGCCGCTGCCGCGTTCGACCTCTCGACCCGCCACCACCCTTGCCGCCGCGCGATCCGCCGATCCGGTTTCGCAAAAGCGTTCCCGATTCCTGGCTCTCGCTTGAGCTCACCGAGGGCAAAAACCGTCAGGTGCGCCGCATGACCGCCGCGATTGGCCATCCGACCTTGCGTCTCATCCGTGTGCGCATCGGAGACTTCACCCTCGGGGAGCTCGCGCCCGGGAAATGGCGCGAACTCACCGCCGCCGAACGCGCGGCCGTGTTCAAGTAGTGCAGCGTTTCACCCCACCCTGCCTCACCAGGCGCGCGCATACTGCTTCGGCGGCGGCACCGCCTCCGCTCGACCCAACTTTCGCGCCGCATGCGCCGGCCAATACGGATCGCGCAAAAATTCCCGCGCGAGCAGCACCACGTCCGCCTTCCCGCTCCGCACAATTTCATCCGCCTGCTCCGGCTGCGTGATCAACCCAACCGCCGCCGTCGCAATGCCCGCCTCTCGGCGCACCCGTTCGGCAAACGGCACCTGATAGCCGGGACCGATCGCGATCTTCGCATTCGGCACCGCGCCGCCCGAGCTGCAATCGATCAAGTCCACGCCTTCGGTTTTCAACCGCTTCGCCAGCTCGACCGTTTGCTCGATGTCCCAGCCGCCTTCCACCCAATCCGTGCACGACAACCGCACCGTCAGCGGGAGATGATCCGGCCAAACCGCGCGCACCGCGCGCGTCGTCTCGAGCAGGAAACGAATCCGGTTCTCGAAACTCCCGCCGTAGCTATCCGTGCGTTGGTTCGAGAGCGGCGACAAAAACTCGTGACTCAGGTATCCATGCGCCGAATGCAGCTCGAGCCATTCGAATCCCGCCGCCAGCGAGCGTTGCGCCGCCGCCACGAAATCCGCCTGCACGCGTTTGATTTCTTCAACCGTCAACGCATGCGGCACTTTATCCAGCCCGTCGCTGAACGCGATCGGACTCGGAGCGACCGGCGTCCATCCGCCGGCGTCGTCCGCCAGATGATCGCCGCCTTCCCACGGCACCGCCGCACTCGCTTTCCGCCCCGCATGCGCGATTTGAATCCCCGCGACCGCGCCGTGCTCTTTCAGAAAGCGCGTGATCCGCGCAAATGGTTCGATGTGCCGCTCGGACCAAATCCCCGTATCGCCGGGGCTGATTCTTCCTTCCGGTGAAACGCCCGTCGCTTCCGCGATGACGAGACCCGCGCCGCCGACAGCCCGCGACCCGAGATGCACGAGGTGCCAGTCATTCGGCATTCCGTCTTCTGCGGAATATTCGCACATGGGCGAAACGCCGACGCGATTGCGCAGCGTGATGGATTTGAGAGTGAAGGAATCGAACAAGGAGGGCATTGGATAAAAGAAATTAGGTCGTGGACGAATCAGAGCCGCGTGCGCTCTTCGCTGTCCCACGCAGTCAGAACAACAAGCGCCGCGAGAATCAGCATCAGGAGAATCATGGGAGCAAATGCCGTTTAACGTGATGCCAACGCGCCTTCGTGGGGAGTCGCGTGCCAGCCGCCACCCAGCGCTTTGACCAGCGCGACGCGGGCATTGGCCCGCTGCGCCGCCAGCTGCGCCTCCGAGCGTTCGAGCGCGTGCACGCTGCGTTGAGCGTCGATCACTTCGAGATAGGAAACAAAACCCGCATCGTAACGCGTCTGCGCGCGCGTCGCCGTTCGCCGCGCCGCTTCGAGCGCGCGCGCATGCGCTGCGGTCTGGTCGCCCAACAGCTTCGTGGCCGTCAACGCATCCTGGACCTCGCGAAACGCCACGAGCACGCGCTGGCGAAACTCGGCCACCGCTTCTTCGTAAGCCGCACGACTCCGCTCCAGGTTGGCACGATTTCGTCCGCCTTGAAAAATCGGCAAATAAAGCCGCGGTCCAATCGACCAGATCCGCGAATCGGAATCGAACAACCGATCAATCTCCCCGCTCGCCTGCCCCGCAAAACCCGTGAGCGAAATCGCCGGAAAAAACGCCGCCTTCGCCACGCCGATCCGCGCATTCGCCGCCGCAAGCGCTCGCTCGGCCGCGGCAATGTCCGGCCGGCGTTCCAAAAGTTCGGAAGGAAGCCCCGCCGGAATTTCCGGCGCCGCAATCACGCGCGACGTGACATCGAGATCGAACGAACTCGCCGGTTCTCCCGCCAACACCGCGAGCGCGTTGCGCACCGCCGCGCCCTGACGCAACAGCGCCGCTTGTTCGGTCTCGGTCACCGCCAGCTCGGTCTCGGCCCGCGCCAGATCGAGATCCGCCGCCGTGCCGCTCCTCACCCGGGCAGCGATCAAATCCACCGCCCGACGACGCAATGCGATCGTGTCGCGCACCGACGCGAGTTCCTGCTCGAGCGCAATCAACGCGAAGTAATTCGTCGCCACCTCTGCCGTCAGCGCGAGTTTCACCGACTCGAACGCCGCAGCGCTCGCCGCGACGTCCGCCCGAGCGCTTTCATTCAACCGGCGCACGCGTCCAAACAAATCGATTTCCCAACTCGCCTCCAGCGGAGCGCGATACGTCGTCGTGAGTTCGTTCGGAAAAACATTGTCCGTCGTGGTGGAGTTTCGCTCGCGCGCCACACTCGCACCCACCGCCACCTGCGGCCAATACGCGCCACGCGCCAATCCCGCCGCGGCGCGAGCCTGCATCACCCGCGCCGCAGCCGCGCGCAAATCCTGATTCGCCGCCAACGCGCGCGCCTCGAGTTCATCGAGCGTCGGATCGTCGAAGAGCTTCCACCATTCTCCGCGGGCAAACGCATCCGAAGGCGTCGCCGTTTTCCACGTTCCGAATTCTTCCGCGTCGCGGTAAGCCGCGGGCGCAGGAATTTCGGGTGGCACATAATCCGGGCCGACACTCGGGAGCGCGGCGAAAATCAGGGGCGCGGTCAGAAGGAAAAACGCAGATATTTTCATGAGGGCCTTTCGCATTATTCAGGCGTGCTGGGGAACAGCGTGCGGCACCGCCGGCGCCGGTTTCCGAACGCCGAGCTTCTCCAAAACCACGTAGAAAACAGGCGTGAGAAAGAGTCCGAAGAACGTCACGCCGATCATTCCTGCAAACACCGCGACGCCCATCGCTCGCCGCATCTCGGCGCCCGCGCCAGTGCTGATCACGAGCGGAAACACGCCCGCGATGAACGCGATCGATGTCATCAGGATCGGCCGCAACCGCAGCCGCGCGGCATCGAGCGCCGCATCGACAATCGACGCGCCTTCCTCGCGACGCTTCAGCGCGAACTCGACGATCAAGATCGCGTTCTTCGCCGCGAGTCCGATCAGCACGATCAGACCGATTTGCGTGAAGACGTTGTTCTCACCACGCGTCAGCCAGAGTCCGACCATCGCCGAAAAGAGCGCCATCGGCACGATCAGGATCACCGCAAACGGCAGCCGGAAACTTTCGTATTGCGCCGCCAGCACGAGAAACACGAGCAGGATGCTCAGCGGGTAAACCCACAGCCCCGCGTTTCCGGCGAGGATCTTTTGAAACGTGAGCTCGGTCCACTCGAGCGCGAAGCCTTTCGGCAAATGCTCGTCGGCGAGTTCCTGCATCAACGCTTCGGCTTGCCCCGAACTGAATCCGGGCGCGGGCGCAGCATTGATCTCGGCCGCGGGATAACCGTTGTAACGCATGACGCGTTCCGGACCGTAGCTTTCCCGCACGTCCACCAGCGATCCAAGCGACACCAGTTCGCCACGATCGTTGCGGGTCTTGAGACGAGCGATGTCCTCCGGCGCATCGCGGAATTCGGCGTCGGCTTGCGCGATCACCTGATACGTCCGGCCGAAGCGGTTGAAATCGTTCACATAGAGCGAACCGAGGTTGATCTGCATCGTCTCGAAAACGTTCTGTAACGGCACGCCCTGCGTCTTCGCCTTCACGCGATCGACATCTGCCTCGAGCTGCGGCGTGTTGATCGTGAAGCTCGAAAACATCCCGGTGAGGCCGGGGCTTTCATACGCTTTTCCGATCAACGTCTGCGTGGCGTCGTAAAGTGCATCGAGACCGAGATCCGCCCGATCTTCGACATACAGTTTGAACCCGCCCGTCTGCCCCAGGCCCATCACCGGCGGCGGCGGAAAGATCGCCACGAACGCGTCCTGGATCTCACCGAACTGCCGCTGCAGTTCCGCCGCAATCGCATCGCCGGAGAGCTCGGACGCCTGGCGGTCTTCGAATGGCTTCAGCCCGACGAATACAATTCCGCTATTGGTCGAGTTCGTGAATCCGTTGATCGACAAACCGGGAAACGCGATCGCGTTGGCGACGCCAGGATGCGCGAGCGCCAGCTCGCTCATGCGACGGATCACCTCATCCGTGCGATCGAGCGAAGCGGCCGAAGGAAGCTGCGCGAACGCGATCAGGTATTGCTTATCCTGCGACGGCACAAAACCGGTCGGGATCGACTTGAACGAAAATCCGGTGAACGCGAGCAGGCCGGCGTAAACGACCAGCGCGATCGCGGAAACGCGGATGAGCCGCGCCACGCCTTGCGAATACTTCTGCGCCGACCATTCGAAGAAGCGGTTGAACGGACGGAAAAACCAGCCGAGCGCACGATCGAGGAAACGCGTCACCACATCCTTCGGCGCATGATGATCGCGCAGCAGCAGCGCGCTGAGTGCCGGCGAAAGCGTGAGCGAGTTAAACGCCGAGATGACCGTCGAAATCGCGATCGTGATCGCGAACTGCTTGTAGAATTGCCCCGTGAGACCGGTGATGAACGCCGTCGGAATAAACACCGCCGAAAGCACGAGCGCCGTGGCGATAATCGGCCCGGTCACTTCGCGCATGGCCTGACGCGTGGCTTCGAACGGCGTCTTCCCGAGCGCGATGTTTCGCTCGACGTTTTCGACCACGACAATCGCGTCGTCGACGACGATGCCGATCGCCAGCACCAGGCCAAAGAGCGAAAGCGCGTTGATCGAAAATCCAAGCGCCTGCATCACCGCAAACGTGCCCACGAGCGACACCGGCACCGCCGCGAGCGGGATGATCGAAGCCCGCCAGGTTTGAAGAAACAAAATCACCACGATCACCACGAGCGCGACCGCCTCCAGCAGCGTTTTCACCACAGCCTTGATCGAATCGCGGACAAAGATCGTCGGATCGTAAACGATGTTGTAGTCGAGCCCGTCCGGGAAGTTCGCCTTCAGCTCCGCCATCGTGGCCCGCACGGCATCCGAAGTCGCGATCGCGTTGGAACCCGGCAGCTGCGCGATCGGCAATGCAACCGCGGTCTGGTTGTTGAGCAGCGAACGCAACGCATATTCCGATGCGCCGAGTTCGATGCGAGCCACGTCGCCCAGTTGAACACGTTCGCCGTTCGTGCCGGCTTTCACGACGATCGCGCCAAACTCTTCCTCGGTCGCAAGACGCCCGCGGGTGTTGATCAGAAGCTCGGTATCGGTCGGCCGTGACAGCGGTTGCTGGCCGACCGCACCCGCCGCGACTTGAACATTCTGCTCGCGGATCGCGGCCACGACGTCCGACGCGGTCAGGCCTTTCGCCGCGACTTTGTTGGGATCGAGCCAAACGCGCATCGCGTAATCGCCCGATCCGAAAACCCGCACGTCGCCCACTCCGTTCAACCGCGCCAACACGTCGCGGACCTGCAGCGTCGCATAGTTCCGCACGTAGATGTCGTCGTAACGCCCGTCGGGTGAAAACAGGTGCACGACCATCAGCAGGTCGGGCGAGGTTTTCTGCGTGGTGACGCCGAGCCGGCGAACTTCTTCCGGCAATTTCGGCAGTGCCTGCGCCACGCGATTCTGCACCTGCACCTGCGCGTTATCGAGATCCGTGCCGAGCGCGAACGTGATGGTCAGCGTCATCACGCCGTCGCTCGTCGCCTGCGAGAACATGTAGAGCGACTGCTCGACACCATTGATCGCCTGCTCGAGCGGCGCCGCGACGGTCTCGGAAATCGTTTTCGGATTCGCTCCCGGATAAACAGCCCGCACGACGACGGTCGGTGGCACGACTTCCGGATACTCGCTCACCGGCAGGCGCGTCAGCGAGATGGCGCCGACGAGAAAGATGACGATCGATAAAACGCCGGCGAAGATCGGGCGCTTGATGAAAAAATCGGAGAAGTTCATGGCGGATGGAGATGTGCGGGCAAAGCAGTGGCTGGGACGGCCGGTGGCCGGTGGAGCCCGGCGTCCCCGCCGGGCTGGATCGTGGTCGGGCGAACCGTTCCCGCGGAGCCGTGGCACGAAGCCACCGCTCCGGCCGGAAAAGTTTTTTATCGTTGCGCGACCGCGTTGATTTTTTCGGTTGCGTTGAGCGGTGCGAGCGACGCCACCGCCACCTCCGGCTCGATGCGCATGCCAGGCCGCACGCGCTGCAGGCCGTTCACGATCACGCGATCGCCCGGCGCCAGTCCCGTGCGGATCACACGTTTCCCTTCGATGGTGCTTCCAAGCTTAACGGTGCGATAGACGGCGGTATTTCCTTCGTCGACCGCGAGAACGAACTTCTGCCCTTGATCCGTGCCGATCGCGCGCTCGCTGATCAACAGCGCAGGCGACGGCGCGCTCACCGGCACGCGCACGCGGGCGAACATGCCGGGGACCAGCGCGTGATCCGAATTCGCAAACACGAGACGCAACGTCAGCGAGCCGGTCGAGGGATTGAGCCGGTTGTCCGTCGACTCGATGTAACCACGACGCGGATACCCGGTTTCGTCGGCGAGCTGCATTTCCACCGGCACGCGGCCCTGCACCGACGCGATGCGGTTCTCGCGGAGAAGCCGGTTGAATTTCAGCAACGTGCTTTCGTCGATGTCGGCATACACGTAGGCCTCGCCTTCGGAAACGATCGTGGCGAGCAGCGTCGCATTGCCCGGCGCACCCGACACGAGATTGCCCGGCGTCACCCAAGCGCGGCTGATTCGTCCGTCGATCGGCGCCCGCACTTCCGTGTGATCGTAATCGAGCCGCGCCCCCGCCAGCGCCGCCTCCGCCGATGCCAGTGCGGCTTGGGCCTGAATCGCTCGCGACCGCCGCGACTCCGCCTCTTCGCTCGAGATCGCGGACGCGGCGAGAAGTTCGTCGGCACGACGTGCCTCGCGCTCCGCGATCTCCGCCGCTGCACGCGCCTGTTGCGCCTGCGCCACCGCGAGATCCAGCTGTGCGCGATACCAACGCGAATCGATCGAGAAAAGCGTGTCGCCCTTTCGCACCGCTTGTCCGGCTTGGAAATGCACGGCCGCGATGTGCCCCGAAACGCGCGGACGAAGCTCCACCGTTTCCGTCGCGTCCACACGACCGGTCAACTCCTCATACTCGGTCACCAGTTGTTGCTCTACGGACGCCACCGTCACGCGCGGAGGAGGCGGCGCCGCCGGAGCGGCGGAAGATTCGTCCGCGGCCGTGGCGCGCGACAAGGCATACGAACTCAATGCAACCATCGCGGCGAACGCGGGCAGCAGCCACGCAAGGCGACGGCGACGAAGGAAGCGGGACCGCGAGGTGGGAGCGGAAGCAGTCATGACAAGTGCGTGAGGTGTGTGTTGGTAGGAAGAAAATGGATACGAAATCCCGGTGCGAAACGGGTTATTCGGGGCGCCGGGTCAGCGGCGTTTGCAGGCGATCGAGGACGTCGTGGCGCCACAAACGACCGAAGTCCTCCGATGGCTTCGCGCCATCGCGCGCGGGATAAACGCGCTCCAGTTTAAACGTGCGCGGCGCCGCCGGATTCTGACGAAACTTCGGATCTGCGCCGGGCGCGTAAATGCGCGTGCGGGAATTGCGGAGTGAGGCCAGACCAGCGACGGGAAGAGTAGGTTTGCGTGTGCTCATGGAATGATGATCGAGCGAATAGTTGACTAGTTATCTATAATTCGGGCCAAAAAAGAGCGCCCCGATGTGCGCTGAAAATTCGAGAGATCCGTCCGTGAACTACTTCCCGGCGGCGACCGGCTTCGGCCGCGCGGTTTCGACTTCTTTCACTCGCAGGATTTCCAGACCGAGCTCCGGCAGATCCTTGAGCAGTTCGGGATCGTTGGAAATCCGCGCCTGCAACGTGAGTCCATCGATAAAGCTCAGCAGAACGGTCGTGCGTTTCACCGCGTCGCCCGGTTCGAGAGAACCATCGGCAATCGCTTCGCGCACCGCGGATTCCACGTAGCGGCGCTTGCGGGTGATGATCTCGCGCGTCTTGTCGCAAATACCGCATTCGCCCGTGCCCAGCTCGGATCCCACCGAAGCGACCGGACACCCGAGCACGCGCCCTGCCCGTTTCTTCGTCTCGCTTTGCCGACGATAAACACCACTGAGGAAACCCTTGAGTCGCTCGAGGGGCTCGATCGAAGCCGAGAACATCTCATCCATCAGCGGCTTCCAATCCTCTTTCCAAAGCCGCTCCAAAGCCGCAACCGCGAGCTGCTCCTTGGAATCGAAGAAGTAATAGAAACTCCCCTTCTTGACGTCCGCCCGCTTGCAAATGTCGTCGATCGTCACCGCGCCATAGCTCTGCGTCCAGACGAGCTCCAGAGCTGCGTCCATCAGGCGTTGGTCGGCGTCAGAGGTTCTTCCCATGATGGGCGAACGGATAGTTGACCATTTAGTAAACTTCAAGCGGCGTCTTCGAAATTTTTCAAAAACCCTTCGCGCCGGCCTTCGCCTTACTTGACCACCAACGGCTGAAACTCGCGATGCCGCGCGATAAACGCGTCGACATACGAGCACGCCGGAACCACGCGAAAGTTCTCCTCTCGCGCGTAATCCAGCGCCGCCTGCACGAGTTTCTGCGCGATCCCTCTTCCCCGCAGTTCGGTCGGCACATACGTGTGCGTAAACACCATCTGCCTTCCTTCCATCTGATAATCGCACACCGCGAGTTGTCCGTGAATCTGCGTCTCGAAACGCTGCTCCGCTTGATTGTGAGTGACCGGAATGTCGTCCGGCGATGCAGGGGTGGCCATGGCTAATTTTCCGTTCGACGAGCCCAACGCTGCGCCAGCACCCCGGAAATCACAAGTTGCAGCGGGTGATAGATCATGATCGGGAGCAGGATCACGCCAATCGCCGGATGCGCCCCGAAAATCAGCCGCGCCATCGGCACGCCCGACGCGAGCGTCTTCTTCGACCCGCAAAACATGGCCGCGATTCGATCCTCCGCCGAAAAACCCAGCGCCCGCGAAACCGCCCCCATGATCGCCATCGCCACCGCGAACACCCCGCCCGCGATCGCCAGCACGATCAACAGCGTCGACCATCCGTGCTCCGCCCAGACGCCTTCCTTGAACGAATCGCAGAACGAGGTGTAAACCAGCACGAGAATCGTCCAACGATCCGCCACATTGATCTTCGATTTGTGCCGCGTCGCCACACCGGCAAGCAACGGCCGGCAAAGCTGCCCTGCCACCAGCGGAAGGATCAGCCACGTCACCAAATCGAGAATCACCGGCCCGAGCGCCTGGCTCGCACCCGTCGTCGTCACCACCACCGCAATCCACAGCGGCGTCAGAAACACGCCCAACACGCTCGAGAGCGTCGCGTTGAAAAGCGCGCCCGCGACATTGCCATTCGCCGCCGCCGTCAACGCCACCGAAGACGAAACCGTCGAGGGCAACGCACACAGAAAGAAAATGCCCAGCTTCAACTCGTCCGTCACCGCGTCGCCGAGCAGCGCATTCACCGCGAACCCGAGCAGCGGAAACAACAAGAACGTGCTCGCCTGCACCACGACATGAAGCGGCCAGCGCAGCGTTCCCGCTTTCAACGCCGCAAACGAAAGCGCCACGCCATGCAGGAAAAAAATCAATGCCACCCCTCCTTTCGTCAGCAGCTCCGGCTTCAACCAGCCGCCCGACGCTCCCGGTTCGGGAAACAGCCACGCCAGCAGCGTCGCCACCGCCATCCCGACCAGAAACCAATCCATCTTCAGTCTCATTTCCCGTAGTGCGACGTTTCAGCCCGTGCAGTCAAAGCCTCCCAACGGAAATCGCCGCACGCGCCGCATTCCCCTTCACGCCACTCACGCGCCGCGCCTTCCCCTTCGTTTCAACAGCGCTCGCAACTCTTCTCTCCCTTCAATTCTCAACCACCACACCAGCGCCGCATACACGCCCACACCGATCGCGATCATCACCACGATCCCCGTCAGGTCGCTGATTTTCTCCGGCGCGAATCGCTTTCCCCACCACCACCAACCCGCTGCCACCACCACTCCCATCACCACACTCGCCCCCACCACTTTGCCCAGGTCGCTCGCGAGGTGACGAAACGCCAGTCCTTCGTGCCTGCGCGCAAGATGCCACTGCAGATGAAACGCCTGCACCGCGATCGCCGCCGTGCTCGCGATCGCGAGCCCCAGCGTCGACAGCGGCCCCATCAACGCGAGGCTCAGCACCACGTTCACCACGAAACTCACCATCGCCGCCCGCAGCGGCGTGCGCGTGTCCTTCTCCGCGTAAAACGCCCGCAAGGCCAGGTTCACGAACGAGAAAAACGGCAACCCCAGCGCATTCGCCACCAGCACCGGCGTCATCGCCCGCGTCGCTTCCGCCTCGAACGCGCCATGCTGAAAAATCACGCGAATGATCGGCAACGCCAGCACCGCCAATCCCGCCGCCGCCGGAATATTGATCACCAGAATCAGCCGCATCCCTTTCCGATACGCATTCGCCAGATTCTCCCGATCGCCCGCCGCCGCATACCGCGAGATCAACGGAAACACCACAGTCGACACCGCCACCGCAAACACGCCGATCGGCAGCTCCATCAATCGCTGCGAAAAATTCAGCAACGCCACCGCTTCGTCGTTCAGCGACAGCCCGATCAACCGCGACACGCTCATGTTGATCAGGTATATCGAAGAACTGAATACCGCCGGCCCCATCAGCCGCAGGATCGTCCGCACCGGTCCGCTCAACTCGAAATCCAGCCGCGGCCGCCAGCCTTCGCCTCGCAACGCCCACGCCGGCACCGCCATCTGCATGAACCCTCCCACCAGCACGCCCGCGCACAACCACCGAATCGCAACCTCCTCCGCCCCGCCCCACCACCACGCCGCAATCAAGGGCGCGATCATCGCCAGGTTGAGCCAGATCGGCGAGAGCGCCGGCTCCACGAATTTCTGCAGCGTTTGCAACGCCCCGCTGAACGCCGCCGACAACGACACGAACACGAGATACGGAAACAACACGACCGCGAACCACGCCGCGCTCTTCCAACGTTCGATCGCATCCGCATCCGCGCCGAACAACTCGCCCAGCCACCCCACAAACGATTCGCGACTCAACACGACCATCGCCAGCACGACCAGCGACCCGGTCACCAGCAGCAGCCAGCTCGCGACTTGATTCACCAGCCGGAATCCGCGCGCGCGATCTCCCTCCTTCAATTCCTCGTTCAACGTCGGCACCAGCGCCGCAGTCAACGATCCTTCCGCCAGAAATCGCCGAAACAAATTCGGCAGCAGGAAACCCGTGAAATAAGCCGACACCAGCGCGCCCGCCCCAAACACCGCCGCCGTCAGACTCTCCCGCACCAGCCCGAGAACCCGCGACGCCATCGTGAGCGCCGACACGATCCCGATGTGTTTGATGCTTTTCGACACCGCCAGTGTTCTCCCCGCGCTCGTTACCTCGCGCAAGTCCTTACCCGCCACGCCTCCCCGCCGCCACCGTTCGCTTCACGGCCTCAGAACGTCAGATGCAGCGACGAATCCTCCACCTTCACGTCCGAAACATTCCTCCACGCCGCCGCCAGCTCCTCCGGCACGCTCGCGCCACTCACAAATTTGTTCATCACCCACCCCGCCACCACCGGCACCCGGTGCATCGGACACGAACCGAGATAAAGTTCGTCGGGCGCAAACACGAAAATCTCCCCGCGTTTCTCAAAACCGCCGCGCGCCTGCACGATCACCCGACGATCCATCCCCGCCACGCTCACGCGCACCGGCACGCCGATCTGCATCACGCCTTCGCGCACGCGGAAATTTGGCGATCCCGCCGTCAACATCTCTTCGGGAGCCGCGTCCGCTTTCTTCGGCGGCGTGGCCGGCGATGCCAACACGTTCAACTCGTCCTCGTTCAACACCACCGTGCCGCCTTCCAGGAAGGCCCGCTGCTTCGCCGTCGCTTGCCGCGCCCGGTTCGCATCGCGCGTGCCTTCGAGAAAATACACCACGCTCGCATCCGGCTCCTCCGGCAACTCGCGCACGGTTTCCACGGGCTTCAACACGAGAAACACCGCCGCCAGCGCGACTCCGAGCAACGCGCTCAGAATCGCGCCCAGAATCACTTCGGTCCAACTCGGGTTATAGCCAGCGGCATCGGTGCTCATGGAAGTTGGACGCGGACCATAGGCGAACGCCGCGCGAGGTGAATTCGAAAAAGGCGGACTACTTCGAACCGGCCGCCGCAGTCGACGCCGGTTTCGTCTCCGTCTTCGGAGCCGATTTTTCGCCGCCTCCGGATTCGCCCCCGGATTTCTCCGACGGCTTCTTCTTATAATCCGTGATGTAGAATCCGGACCCCTTGAAGATCAAACCGGCGCCACCGCCAACGAGTCGCTTGAGGCCGGTCTTCTTGCATTTCGGGCACTTCTTCAGCGGCTCGTCCTTCATCGACTGAAACTGTTCGAAGGCATGGCCGCACTTCGGGCAGGCATAATCGTAGGTAGGCATGATGGAAAAACCCGCGGTTATGGTAATCGCTTTCGCGCTTGGCGAGTCCGTTTCGATCCGCCGCGAAACCGACGCACGTTTCACCTACTCCGCGCCCGCCCCCGTCTGCTCCGACTCCGCTTGCGAGGTCAACTGCACCAATCCGCGCAACGACGTGAAATGCTGACTGAGGTCGAAATCGCCGCCCAGCCCGCCGATCAGTTTGTCGAACAAATCCTTCTTCTCCTCCTTCAACGCCTGGATCCGCTCCTCGATCGTGCCTTCCGTCACCATGCGATAAACGAACACCGTATTCGTCTGCCCGATGCGGTGCACGCGATCGACCGCCTGCGCTTCCACCGCCGGATTCCACCAGGGATCCAACAGGAAAACGTAATCCGCCGCGTGCAACGTGATGCCCGTGCCCGCCGCCTTCAACGACACCAACATCGCCGCCGCCCCGGTCGAGGTCTGGAACTGCTGCACCGGCTTCAAGCGATCCAGCGTCATCCCCGTCAGCTCGAATCGCGGCAAATCCGGGAAATTCAAAGCCAGCGCCTCGCGCACGCGATCGAGCAACATCACGAACTGCGAAAAGATCACCACTTTGTGACCGCTGCCGATCACTTCGGTCAGCTTCTCCACCAGCAGGTTGATCTTGCCCGAATCCGACAAGGGCGACTTCAGCCACGGCAGCATGTCCGGATCGCAGCAGGTCTGCCGCAGACGCGTGAGCAACGCCAGGAAGCCGAACGATTTCTCCCGCATCGCCGCGCTCACGTCGTCGCCCAACCGCTCCAAACCTTCCGCGCAGATCCGCGCATATTCGGCGCGCTGCACATCCGTGAGCGGACACAGCAGATCCATCTCCATCTTCGGCGGCAGCTCCGTCGCCACCTGACTCTTCGTGCGCCGCAAAATGAACGGCGCCAGTTGCGCGCGCAGCCGCTCGATCGTCCCAACCCGATCCGCCACCAGGGCATTCTCGAAACTCGACCGCGACCCCAGCAGGCCCGGCAGCAGAAACCGGAAGATGCTCCAAAGATCGAGCTGCCGGTTTTCCAGCGGCGTGCCCGTCAAAACAATCCGATGCTGCGCGCGCACCGCGAAACAGGTCTGCGTCACTTTCGCATCCGGATTCTTGATGAACTGACCTTCATCCAACACGGCATATCCAAACTCATACCCAGGCAAAATCTCGCGGTGCTTCCGCAACTGCGTGTAGCTCGCGAGCCAGATCACATTGTCCGAACGCGTCGAAAAATCGTGCCCGGTCTTCAACACGTCCACTTTCAGATCGGGCTGAAACTTCGCGATCTCCTCACGCCACACCGGCACCACGCTCGCCGGACAAACGATCAAGCTCGGCTTGTTCGCGATCGGCCGCGTCGCCAGCAGCGTGATCACTTGCAGCGTCTTGCCCAAGCCCATCTCGTCGGCCAGCAGGCCGTGACATCCCACGTCGCAAAGATGCGCCATCCACTCGACGCCGCGCCGCTGATATGGACGCAAGATCTCCGGCAACGCCGGCGGCGCTTCCGGCGCCGCGAGCACCTTCTGCCGCCACGCCTCAATCTCCGGCGACAAGGTCAGCTTCAATCGCGCATCGTTGAACAACGAAAACACCAGATACGGCGAAACCGCGTCTTCCGTCCGCGCTTCCGCGAGATTGTCACGCCACGCGCTGAACGACGCCCACTTGTCCCCCGCCAGCGCCACGATGCCCACACTCGGCAAGATCACCGGCGCTCCGCCTTTCTTCAGCAGCGCACTCACTTCCGCATCCGTCAGCATCCGCTCGCCCGCCCGGAAAATCCACCGGAGGTTCAACCCCGTCACGTCGCTCGCCGCCGCTCCCGCGCCATTTGCCGCGCCCGAAATTTTCGCCTCCGCCACCGCTTCGATTTCGATCGCGCGCGTGCCTTTCAACAGATTCGCCGCTTTGTCGTCCAACTCCACCGCGAACATCTTCTTCCACGCGGGCAGCACGACTTTCAGGAAATTCGGAATCTCCACCAGCGACTCCATCAAATACACGCCGGTCTCCTGATGATAAAGGAAGTGCGCCTTGCGCGCATACGCCGCCAAACCGATCAGCTTCGCGCGTTCACCCGACGACACATGGCCGCTGCCGTTCGCGTGCGCCGCCGCCCCCAGCGCCGGATGACGCGTCTTGCCATCCGCTTCCGCCCAATACGCCTGAAAGGTCAGCCCCGCTGTCTTGGTCTTGAACACCAGCAACAGCGTCCGCGAAGCCGCGCCGTTTTTTCCATTCGTGCCGGTCGCGCCATTCCCTTCTGCACCGGCCTGCGACGAATGTCCGTTCGTCTCCGCCGCTTTGGCCGCGCCATTCGCTCCCCCTTCGCTCGGCAACGGCGAAATCTCGTCCGCCACGAGTTCCTCGATCTCGTGCAAGCCCGCAACCGCCAACGCATGCGCCACGTCGCGATCCGTGGTCGACGAGCGCACCGACAGCCCCGTCGGCCCCCACTCGATCACCGCATACTCATCCTTCTTCTCCACGCGGCGGTGGATGATCGCGTCCTTCGCCGTCAACTCCAGCTCCCGCACCTGTCCGTCGACGTAGATGCGTCGCCCTTGCTCAAGTTGTTCCGCAGTAAAGCCCGCCGCCCAATCGTTTTCCAGCCGATCGAACCAAAATTCCAAGGACTGGGGTGTGTAGACGCGCTTGGGACCGTGCGACTGCATTACGCGAAAAGGGGCGACGCTAGAATTCGGCTCAGGTGGTGCAATCCCGAAGTAAGGATTTTTCCCCGGTCGCGTTTTTTCACACGCGCGCAACCCCGCTCCCGCCTTCACGCCCTGCCCGCCGCGAAACTCACGGCGCGCGAACGTCGGCACCGCAAGCACTCACACCGACTCCGCCAAAATTTCCTTTTCCGCTTCCCTCCAAAAATCGCGCTCTCCCCGCGCATTCTCGCTGCGCATCAGTTCATCCGCGCGCCGCGCCACACTCAGCAAGAGTCGCAGAATTTCATCCACCACCACACCTTCGAAGCTCACTTCAGCATTGTTCATGGCGACGCAGTTTGCCTCCTCGCCATGTCGGCGCCGCGACGTCCGCGTAACAAAAACGCAACGACGCGCCCGCGCCCGCGCCGCCCCTCAACGCTTCGCCAGTTCCTCTCGCAACACCGCAAGTGTTCGCTCCACCGCGCCAGCATTCGCGCGCTGCCAGTTCGCCGCCGCCGACGCCACGTTCGCGCGTCTCGTCGCATCGTCCAGCAGCGCCTTCACTTCCGCGCTCAACGCATACTCGTCCGCCACCTGCACCGCTCCGCCGCACTCCACCAACTCGCGCGCAATCGTCCGAAAATTGCTCATCGCCGGCCCGAACACGATCGGCTTCCCCAACGCCGCCGCCTCCACCGGCGTCTGCCCGCCTTCATTCGGCGGCAGGCTTTTTCCCACGAAGACCAAATCCGCCACTTGCGTCAGTTTCTGCAGCTCGCCCGTGGTGTCGCCGATCGCAACCTGTACGCGCTCTTTCGCCCCGCCGTGCGAGCGCAAATGATAACTCGCGCCCGCCGTCCGCACCAATCTCTCGATCTCTGGCCGCCGCTCCGCATGCCGCGGCACGAGCAGCAACGCGCATCGCGTTCCCGCCTTGTTCAACTCCGCCCACACGCCCAACAACGCTTCTTCCTCGCCGGGCCAGGTCGACGAGCCAAGCAACACCCGCTCCTCCTCCCCCAAACCCAACTCCCGCCGCAACGCCCTTTTCTCTTCCTCCGTCAATCGCGCGATTTTCACGTCGAGCTTCAGATTGCCGGTGTTCGTCACGCGCTCCGCGGGCACGCCGAGTTCCCGCAACCGCCGCTCGTCCTGCGCCGAGCTCGCCAGCAGGCGCGCGATTCCGTTCAACACCGCGCCGCGCGCGACGCCGAATCGCTGCATCCTCCGAAAGGTCCTGTCCGACATCCGCGCATTGATGCAGATCACCGGAACACCGCGTGTAACCGCTTGGTGGATATGCTCAGGCCAGCGTTCACCCTCCGTCAGAACCGTCAAATCCGGCGCCACCGCCCGCCACGCCCGCACCGAGAAGGGCCACCAATCGATCGGAAAATAGCCAATCCCAATCGCGAGGTGCGCATATCGACCGACCGCCACCCGATAACCCGTGCTCGTCGTGGTCGTCAGATAAATCTCCACGCCGCCTTCCTTCACCAGCGCCTCGAGCAACGGTCCGATCGCGAGCACTTCACCGACACTCACCGCCTGCACCCACACGCGTCGCACGCGCGGCCGTTTCGCCGGCAATCCACCATGCGCGCCAAACCGCTGCCCAAACTTGTCGCGATATCCCCCGCGCCGCCGCATCCGCAACAAATACCGCGGCGCCAGGATCAGCAGCGCCGGCAGGAAGAGCAGTCGATAAAGCCAAAGCATGGAGGTCCGGGTCGTCGGCAGGTCACTTCAAAACCCCGCCTTCCCTTTTCCGAGCCTTTTGTGCGCGCGTTTCACATTCTTTAAACGCACTTCACGGGCTCTTCCCGGGATTTCGGAGTGACTCCTTTTCCGCGCCTTCAAAATTACTCGCGATGGTCCTCTTCAGCCGCGGGTTTGTCATCCTCGCTTTGCTTGCGCTCGCACCGCTTTGCGCGGCCGCCTGGCCGCACGAATCCAGCGATCTTCCTCCGCATCCGGACGCCCGCTTTGGCACCCTCCCCAACGGCCTCCGCTACGTCGTCCTCTCCAACGCCGAGCCGCGCGACCACGTCGCCCTTCGCCTGATCGTCCTCGCCGGTTCGCTCCACGAGCAGGAAAGCGAACGCGGCTACGCGCACTTCGTCGAACACATGGCCTTCGCCAGCACGCGTCGTTTTCCGCGTCACAGCATTGTCGATACGCTGCAACGTCACGGGATCGCGTTCGGCGCCGACGCCACCGCGTTCACGTTTCCCACTCACACCGTCTATCAAATCGACGCTCCCCTCGATCCGGCCGGCGAACGTCTCGACCAGGCACTTTCCGCACTGCGCGAATTCGCCAGCGAACAAACCTTCGATCCCGACTCGCTCGAACGCGAACGGGGCGTCATCGCAAGCGAGCGTCGCGCCCGCGATCACTGGCACACCCGCGCCTCCCTGGCTCGCGAAAACTTCATCCACCCGTCCGACCTCCGCACGCGGCGAAATCCCATCGGCGACGAAACCGTGATCGCCCGCGCCGACCCCACCGCCCTGCGCACGTTTTACGAAGCCTGGTATCGTCCCGACAACGCCATCCTCCTCGCCGTTGGCGACCTCCCCGCCGCCTCCCTCGAACAACAAGTCCGCGACCACTTCGCATCCTGGTCTGCCCCCGCCGCTCCTCTTCCATCGCCGCCCGACCGCGGGGCCTCCGCCAATCCCGCCCAACTCGCCTCCTTCGTCTGCGCCGAACCCGCCGCTGGCGCACTGTCCCTCGAGCTCGTCTCGATTCTCCCCGGTCCGGGCGGCTTCGAAACCTCCGCCAGCCGCATCGCGGCGATGCGCCGCGAAATCGTCGTCACGATGCTTCACGAGCGTCTGCAACAACTTCGCCGCGACCATTCGCGCGACTTCGGCACCGCGGGCGCGTTCACGCGCGAGGACGGACAACATCACTCCGAATTCATTCTCGCGCTCGACTCCGCCACGTCCGCGTGGTCCGCCGCCGCTTCTGCTCTGGGTCGCGAATGGCGCCGCGCCTACGAGCTGGGTTTCAGCACCGAGGAAATCGCCGCCGCCGCCCGCGCCGTTCGCCGCCGCTTCGAACACGCCGCGTCTTCCTCCGAATCTTCGCGCGATCTCGCCGATCGTTTCGCCTTCACCATCGTCGCCGACCAGATCCCGTCTTCCTGGACACAACTCGCCGAAAGCATGGAAGCCGCGCTCGCAACGCTCACGCCGGAATCCTCGCGCGATCTGTTTCGCACCATGTGGCCGCCGGACGCTTCGTTTCTCTTCGGCCTCGGCAATCTCCCGCTCGCCGATCCCGCGCCCGCCCTCGCCGTTTCCTATCGCGCCGGTGTCGCCGACAAACTGCTGGCGCTACCGCACCCGCCACCGACCGAGCTCCATTACACACCCGCCGTATCCGCCGGACCCATACGCCGTCGCTCGCACGTTGCCGATCTCGATCTCCACCTGGTCGAATTCGCGAACGGCGTTCGCCTGAATCTCAAACGCACCGACTCCACGCGCAACAGCGTCTCTCTTCGCGCTCGCGTCGGCTCAGGCCGTCTCGGCCAACCCGAACATCTGCCCGGCCTCGCCCTTCTCGCTGGCGCTTACGTCAACGACGCCGGCGTCGGTCGTCATCCAGGTCATGAGCTCCAGCGTTTCGTCGACGAACGCAACTTCGCCCTGTCCTTCCACGCCGACGAAGACGCGTTCATCTTCTCCGGCGGATCCGCCTCCGCATCCCTGCCCGACTTGCTCCAACTTCTCAGCGCGTATCTCAGCGATCCCGCGTGGCGCCCCGACGAATTCGACGCCGCGCAGCGTCGCGTCATCTCCCATTTCCACGACTCCTTGCATGAGCCGTCCTCGTCTCTGCAGATCGCCGCCGCGCGCGTGATTTCCCGCAACGATCCTCGGTTCACCTTGCCCGCGCCGTCCGACACCAACGCGCGCACGCTCGCCGAGCTCATGAACTGGATCGATCCCGAGCTCCGGTCCGGCGGCGTTGAGATCGGACTCGTCGGCGATTTCGACCTCGAAGCCACCCTCGACTTCGCCGCCCGCACGCTCGGCGCTCTCCCGCCTCGCGCCGCGCGCCCGGTTGAGCGCAACACCCGCGCCGCCGTCCGCTTCGAACGAAAGCCCGGACGCTGGCAGTCCTCCGTCGATTCAAACATCCCGCGCGCCGCTCTCCGCGCGCAATGGCCCGTCCGCGGCTGCGGCGACATCCACCAGCGGCGGCGGCTCGAAACGCTCGCCGCGATTTTCCAAAACCGCGTTCGCCGCGAAGTCCGCGAACAACTCGGCGCCACCTACGATCCCGCCGCCGAGATCTTCAGCGGCGACACACTTCGCGACGACGGTTACCTCCTGATCGAGTTTTCGCTCAATCCCGCCGACACCTCTCGTCTCGCGCAGCGCCTCGTCGACATCGCCGCCGATCTCGCCGCCCACGGCGTATCCGAAGAAGAACTTCAAGCCGTCGTTCAACCTCGTCTCGCGGAAAACGCCGCCCGCCTCCGCGACCACGGCTACTGGCTCTTCAACGTCCTCTCCGCCGCCCAAACGCAGCCGGCCCGCCTCGAATGGCCGCGCACGCGCCACGACGACTATGCGCGCATCACGCGCCGCCAAATCCGCAAAACCGCCGCCACCTTCCTCGCTCCGTCGCGCGCCCAGCTTTTCGTCGCCGCTCCCGCTTCACCGGACCGCGCCTCCGCACTCGCCGTCCAGTCTTCCCTTCCCGCCCCGCGTGGCGGATCCCATTGAGCTCCATCGTTCCGTCCGCGCCCGCCGCGCCGGCGCGCACCGTTGCCGCGCCTCGTCCGCAAACCGCCGCCGCACAGCTCCTCATTCCCGCTCCCGCGCAGGACCCTCACGTTCACTTCCACGCGGATCGTTACTACTACACGGAATCGTCGCCGACCGGCATCTTCGTCCGCACCGCCGAGAACTTCTCCGAATTCGGATCGTCCTCTCGCCGCCGTGTCTGGTCGCCGCCCGCCACCGGCCCCGTTTCACGCAATCTCTGGGCTCCCGAACTCCACTGCATCGACGGACGCCACTACATCTATTTCGCCGCCGACGACGGCCACAACGCCCACCATCGCATGTGGGTCCTCGGCGCCCTCAGCGACGATCCCGCCGGCGACTATGCGCTGATCGGTTCCCTCGACACCCAGGGCTGGGCGATCGACGGAACCACCTTCACCGCCCGCTCCGGCGATCGCTTCTTCGTCTGGTCCGGCTGGCCCGGCGATCGCGACGGATGCCAGAACCTCTACATCGCGCAGATGAAAAACGCGCGCGAGCTCGCCACCCCACGCGCACTCCTCGCCACCCCCGACGAAACATGGGAGCGCCACGCCATGCCCATCTGCGAAGGTCCACAAATCCTCCAGCGCGACGGCCGCACGTTTATCGTCTATTCCGCCAGCGGTTCCTGGACTCCGCATTACTGCCTCGGCCTTCTGGAACACACCGGCCGCGATCTCCTCAACGCTTCCCACTGGTTCAAGCACGGCCGCATCTTCTCTCCCAACAACCACACGTTCGGCGCCGGCCACTGTGGCTTCACCTCCACTCGCGCGGGCGAGGACTGGATCCTGTATCACGCCAAAACTTCGCGCCGCCCCGGTTGGCAGGACCGCGAAGTGCGCGCTCAACCGTTCACGTGGTCTGCCACCGGCCTGCCGATCTTCCAATCGCCGGCGTCTCTCGCGTGACTCCCCTCAGTCCGAACGAAGCGGAACCTCCACTTCCTCTTCCTCGGAAAATCGCAGATTGAACAGCGGCAGCAGGCACAACAGGCCCGCAACCGTCAGCCCCAGCACCGCATACCCGGCCGCGTCATGCACGACGCCGCCGATCGCCTCCGGGCCGTGCTGATAAGCCCAGCCGGTCAGAAACAATCCGCGCACCAGATTCGTCAAAAACGCGAACGCCATCGCCGCCGCCACCAGCGCGATCTTTTTCCACAACTTCTCCAGGAACACCGCCCCCAGAAACGATCCTGCAAACAAACACGCCGTCAGCGAACGAATCCCCGAGCACGCATCCTCCACCCCGATCTTCCCCGTCGGCAGCACCAGCACGTTTCCTTGCTGCTCGAGCGGCAGTCTCAGAAAATCGAATACAAACGAAACCACCGTCACCACCTTCCTCAAGAGGAAGAGATTCAGCTGATTCTCGATCACCGACACCATCGGCGCCGACACCAGCCACACCAGCGCGGGAAACAAAAACAATCCCGTCAGCTTGACCCGGCTGTCCGTCCAAATCCCCGCCACGCCCGTCACGCGCTTTCCTTCACCGCGTTCCGGCGCATTCAGAAAAATGAGCGGCAACACGATTCCCGCCGCCCCCAGCGTGATCGCCAGCGTCCCGGGATGCGACGACCCCGCGCCCGCACGGTAAAACGCGCCGAGCAAAAACAACAGCACGCCCCCGGTCACCATCCCGCCTGCGACGACGCGCAACACCCACTTCGCCGCGCCTTCCGCTCGCACGCTTTCCGCGTTTCGACACTCCGCCACCGCCGCCAAAATCCGGTTCCACCGATCGAAAACCACGAACGCCACAAACGCCGGCACCAGCCACCCGAAGCTGTAATCCTCCTTCGTGCTCCACCAGTGCGACTGATCCCAGGCGACAAACGCCAGAAACCCCGCGCTCAATCCCAGCGCCGCCGCAAACGGCGCCGTCAGGTCAGCACTCAGCCGTTGCCACGCGCCTTTCATGCGCGACCGCGTTTCGTCATCAACATGGCCGCGACCACACCAGCCTGCCTCCCGCCTGTCAAAGCGCGACGACTCTCGCGGACATCGCTCATGGCGCGCTCACCACGATCGACGCGTTCGTGCCGCCAAATCCGAAGCTGTTCGCCAGCGCCGCGCGCACCGTCCGCTTCACCGCCACATTCGGCGTGAAATTCAGCCCCGTGTCCGCGCACACCGGATCGATGTTCTCCAGATTGATGGTCGGCGGCACCACACCTTCGTCGATCGCCTTCACCGCCGCGAACAATCCCATCGCACCGGCGCCGCCCAACAAATGCCCGACCATCGACTTCACGCCGCTCACGTTCATCTCCGCCTTGCGCTCGCCAAACACCGTCGCGATCGCCGCCGCTTCTTCGCCGTCACCGCCCGGCGTCGAGGTCGCATGGGCCGAAACGTAGTCAACCTCCGACACCGCCACGCCCGAACGCTCCAGCGCCGCCTTCATCGCCCGCGCCGAACCTTCCGCTCCCGGCGCCAGCGACGAGAGATGATACGCATCCGCCGAAGCGCCATAACCGCGGATTTCGGCATAAATCTTCGCGCCACGCTTCAGCGCCTGCTCGCGCTCTTCCAACACAAACACCACCGCGCCTTCCGACAGCACGAAGCCATCGCGATCGCGATCATACGGACGCGACGCTTTTTCCGGCGCATCGTTCCGCGTCGAGAGCGCCCGCATCTGCGCAAACGCCCCGATCGCCAGCGGCGTCACCGTCGATTCCGCTCCGCCCGCAATCATTACATCCGCATCGCCGCGCGCGATCGCCGCCGCCGCCTCGCCGATCGCATGACCGCTCGTCGCACACGCCGACGCCACGCTCATGTTCGGTCCGCGAAAATCCAGCAACAAGCTCACCTGCCCCGCGAGCAGGTTGGGCGCGATTTGAATTATGAAGAAGGGCGAGATCTTCCGATATCCGCCCGCCTTCCACGTGTCGTGCATCGCCTCCATCTCCGGCAACCCGCCCAACCCCACGCCAAGATTCACCCCCATCCGATCCGAATTCAGCTCCAGCCGTTTCTCATCCAGCCCCGAATCCGCATACGCCTCCACCGCCGCCGCGGCCCCGAGATGCGTAAACCGTCCAAATTTCTTCACATCCTTCGGCGTCAACACCTGCGTCACCGCTTCGTTCGCCGGCCCGCGAGGGTGCAAGGGCTTCGCCAGCGTCTTGGTCGCATCGAAGCCTTTCACTTCTCCCGCGATCTGCGCCGAGCACCCGCTCGCATCAAACCGCGTGATCTTTCCCAACCCACTCCGCCCCGCCACAAAACTCGCCCAGGTCTCCTGCGCACTGTTTCCGCACGGCGTAACCGCACCCATTCCAGTGATCACAACGCGCCGGCGCATCGGAGAAGACGAAGTATTCATGATGAAACCCGGCACTAAAAACCGCCGCACCGCGCCTGCGAAGACCAAAATTTCCACTCGCCCCGCTCCCTTCATGCCGACGCGCTCCGTCGCGCCTCCGCCGACGCCCCAACCCCGGCTTTGACTTTGCCCCGCCAACCCCTTTCCGTCTCCCCTTTCCGAAATGCAGCAGCTCCACGCTTACTGGCGCATGGAATACATCGAAGCGCCGCGGTATCCGGCTCGGATGAAGCGCCCGTTCAGCGAGTTGCCCGCTCTCGGCGACGACCGCGCCGCTCTCATCGTCCATCGCTCGAAGCACGCCTACCTGATCCTCAACCGCTTCCCCTATAATCCCGGCCACCTGCTCGCCGTCCCTTTCCGCGAAGTCACCGAGCTCGAAAACCTCACTCCCACCGAATCCGCCGCCCTCATGGCGGAAATCATCTTCGCCAAACGCCTTCTCTCCGCCGCCCTCAAACCCGATGGCTTCAACGTCGGCTTCAATCTCGGCTCGTCCGCCGGCGGCAGCATCCCTCACCTCCACGCCCACATCGTCCCACGCTGGAATGGCGATACCAACTTCATGCCCGTAATCGGTCAGACGCGCACCCTCCCGCAATCCCTCGAAGCCACTTGGGAACGCCTCACCGCCGTCGTCCCCACACTTACGAAGCCTTCCCGCGCCCGCCGAAAATCGAAAATCGGAAATCGAAAATAACTCCTCCGCTTGTCCTCCAAAACCCTCCATTTCCCTTCGCCTCGCCACCTCCACGCGCTCTACGCCGGCCGCGACGAAAACCTCGCTCACGCCGAACGCGCCTTGGGCGTGAAACTCGTCTCGCGCGATGCCGCCCTCAAGATCGAGGCCGCCGCCGAACCGCTCGCCCGCGCCGAAACGCTCTTCAATCTCCTCAACGACGCCCGCGCGCAGGGCATGACGATCCGCACCCCGGATTTCCACCGCATCACCGACGCCATCGCCCGCGGCGAGGGCGAACAACTCCGCGAACTCTTCACGGGCCCGCTCGTCATCGCCACCAATCGCAAAACGATCGTCCCCAAAACCATCGGCCAAAAACTCTACCTCCAATCCATCCTCAAACACCCCGTCGTCTTCGGCATCGGCCCCGCCGGCACCGGTAAAACCTACCTCGCCATGGCCGCCGCCGTCTCGGCCCTCCTCAAAAACGAGGTCGAACGCATCATCCTCACCCGCCCCGCCGTCGAAGCCGGCGAAGCCCTCGGCTTCCTCCCCGGCGATCTTCGCGAAAAAATCCTTCCGTATCTTCGTCCGCTCTACGACGCGTTGCACGACATGCTCGATGCCGACGATGTCAGCCGGCTCACCGAAAAGGGCGTCATCGAAATCGCCCCTCTCGCCTACATGCGCGGCCGCACGTTGTCGCACGCGTTCATCGTTCTCGACGAAGCCCAAAACACCACGCCCGAGCAGATGATGATGTTTCTCACGCGCCTCGGCGAAGACTCGCGCATGGTGATCACCGGCGACGTAACGCAAATCGATCTCCCCCGCTCCAAGCAATCCGGCCTGCTCGAGGTCCGCCACGTCCTTCGCGACGTCAACGGCGTCGACATCCACACATTTAGCGGCTCCGATGTCGTTCGTCATCCGCTCGTGCAGCGCATCATCGACGCCTACGACAACTACCGCAATCCGATGCCCGGCACCTCCGATCCCAAACCGTAGCGACCGAAGTTCGAAGTCCACTACGTTCAACTTTCAACCCTCTACGTTCCACTCAAACCCGGCCCATGTCCGTCCGCGATCGATTTAAGCTCCTCCTCGGCGGTCTTGGCACCGGCCGCGACCGGCGCCTTTCGCCGACCCACTCCGCCATCCGCGATTTCCTCGACCGCAGTCGCGTCGTCTCGGTCGTCATCTTCGTCCTCACGGTCGTCGCGATCCTCTTCATCAGTTCGGCCGGAGTTCATACGTCGCACCTGCCCGTCATGCCCGGCCAGGTCGCCACGTTCCGCGTCGTGGCGGCAACGTCTTTCAGCTACGAGAGCCAGGAGCGCACGCGCGTCGCCCGCGAACAGCTCCTCGACCGTCTCCCGCCCGTCTATCGCCTCGAAAGCGAACCGCTCCACCGCTTCGAAACCGCCGCCCGCGAACTCCTCGCTCAACTCGACGCGTTCGAAAAACGTTTCGACGACTCCGCGCCCGCTCTCACCGATCGCCGCAATGCCCTCTCCGCGATCGCCGAGGCTTTCAACACCCACGGCTCCTATCGCATCAGCGTCGACGACGTCGCCGCCGTTCTCCAAGCCGGCGACTCCAAGGCTCGCGCCACACTCTTCGACAACGGTCTCGCCGCCCTCCGCGATCTCTACGCCCAGGGCGTGCAGGACGGCTCGCTCAACACCACCGGTCCCAACAGCGTCACCGTCTTCCAAATCGCTCGCCCCAACGGCGAGGTCACGCAGCGCTCCGTCCAATCGATGGAAGACGCCCTCACGTTCCTCCGCGTAAACCTCGCCGCCGAAGGCGTTCCACGCTCCGCCGCCCTCGCGCTCTTCCGCATCTTCCGCCAGGGCCTCGTCGCCAACGTCGTCTTCGATCGCAACGCCACCACCGCCCGCGAAGCGCTCGCCCTCCAACAAATCCGTCCCGTCACCGTCGGCGTCGTCCGCGGCCAGACCATCATCGAGCCGGGCGAACGCGTCACCGCCGAGCAGCACGAGATGCTCACCGCGCATCGGAAATTCCTCGAGCAAAACACCGATCTCCAACTCGACGAAAATCTCACTCTCTTCGGCCGCGTGCTGCTCGTGCTCGCGATGATTATCGCATCCATCATTTACATCCGGCTCGAGGATCCCGAAACCCTTCTCAGCAACGTCCGGCTCTGCCTGCTCGCCCTCGTCGTCATCATCAATCTCGCGATCGTCCGCGGCATCTACACCATCGGCGGCATCGACTTCTTCGTCAGCGACGGCGCCTGGGGCTCCACGCTCCCCTACATCGCGCCGACCGCGTTCGCGCCTCTCATTGTCGCCATCCTGATCGATGCCGGCTCCGCCATCTTCATGGCGCTGCTCATATCCATCTTCACCGGCGTCATCTACGGCAACCGCCTCGATCTTCTCGTCCTCACGTTCCTGTCGTCGCTCGTCGCCATCTTCTTCTGCCGCGACGCCCGCCAACGCGGCAAAGTCGTCCGTGCCGCCGGCGCCGGCGGTCTCACCGTCGCCGCCTTCGCCACGCTCATCGGCATCGCCGATCAAACGCCGTCCGAAATCATCCTCCGCCAGGTCATCGCCGGTCTCGGCGCCGGTCTCGTCACCGGCATCACCGTCGTCGGCCTGCTGCCGATCCTCGAATCGCTCTTCAAGCGCACCACCGATATCACGCTGCTCGAGCTCACCGACTACAATCACCCGCTGCTGCGGCGCATGCAGCTCGACGCCCCCGGCACCTACCACCACTCGCTCGTCGTCGCCCAACTCGCCGAAAACGCCGCCAACGCCATCGGCGCCAATCCGCTCACCGCCCGCGTCTGCTCCCTCTTCCACGACGTCGGCAAAACCGCCAATGCCGCCTTTTTCAGCGAAAACCAGCGCGACGGCGTCAACCCCCACGCGCACCTCGATCCCGTCGCCTCCGCCCGCATCATCAAACAGCACGTCAGCGACGGCGTCGAACTCGCCCTCAAATACAACCTGCCCACCGCCGTGGTCGACGCGATCGAGCAACATCACGGCACCACGCTCGTCCGCTACTTCTACGACCGCGCTCTCAACCAGACGCGCACGCCTTTCGCGAAAAAGAACGCCGCCGCCGCTCCTTCCGCCGAAGGCAACACCCCTTCCGCCCCCCCCCCCCCTCCCGCCAGTCGCGACGCAGCGCCGGTCCGCTACCCCGGCCC
>JAFAAS010000049.1 GCA_023426435.1 Verrucomicrobiota bacterium
CCCTCTCCCACCTCCATTCACCTTCCCCGCCTTCTCCCGCAAAAACACCCCGAGCCGCCGAAACGAATCCGCTCCGTAAAAATCGTCCGCGTTGATCACCGCAAATTCCCCCGGCACCGCCTCGCGCGCACACCACACCGCATGCCCCGTGCCCCACGGCTTCTCCCGCCCCGCCGGCGCCACAAATCCTTCCGGCAACGCGTCCACCGCCTGAAACACATACGCCACCTCGATCCGTCCCGCATACTTCGCCCCGATCTGCTCGCGGAACACCGCCTCGAACTCCTTCCGAATCACAAACACCACCCGCCCAAATCCCGCCCGCATCGCATCGAACACCGCGTAATCCAACACCGTCTCGCCCGACGGCCCCACCGGATCGATCTGCTTCAACCCGCCATAACGCGAGCCCATCCCCGCCGCCAAAACCAGAAGTGTCGGTGCCTGCATCCTCACGAGCACACCGGTTCGCCCACGCCCGTCAATGCTCCGCCCGAGGCCCCACGCTCGCCACCACCTCCCCGCCTCTCGCAGGGTTTGACTCACCTCGCCCGCTCCGCCAGTTTCCCCGCCCTCCCGCTTCATGCACATCTCGGCGAACATCATTCGATTTCCCGAAGTCCCGACGTCTCATCAGGTCGGCGTGCACGAGCCCGCCGCCCAACCGCCCGCCGAAGTGGTCGACTTCCCTTCGTTGGACACCGACCGGTCCCTCGACGAACGCGCCCAACAGCACGGCCAGTTCCACGCCGCGCATCGCATCGCCACTCGCCTCGCCAGCCAGATCGACGGCATCGCCTCGCTCTGACCCGCAACCGTAGAGCAGGGCCTTCCGCGTTACCGCGCGCGCTTCTTTTTTTCCGCGCGGATCGACGCCGCCAATCGCTCCGTCGTCGTCGGCAACTTCCGCTGCAGAAAGCCCAGCACCGCCCGCTCCTCGTCGTTCAACTCCGCGCGAATCGCCCCCTGGTTTTCCTTCGCCAGCGCCCGTGCCTTCGCTTTCACGCGCTCGATCGTCAATCCGTCCAAATAGCTCTCGAGCACGACGGGATGGATGTAGCACTTCCGACACACCGCCGGCGTATTGCCCAGCCGCTGCGCCACCGCCTCCACCGCCTGCACCAGATTCTTCTTCGTCTGCGCCTTCGTCTCCGCTTTCTCCAGTTCCCGCAACGCCACCGCCGCCAGCACCGTTCCCGCCCACGTGCGGAAATCCTTCGCGGAAAACTCCTCGCCCGCGATCTCCCGCAAATACTCGTTCACATCGCTCGACCCGATCTTCTGCGGCTCGTCGTTTTCGTCGAGATACTGAAACAAATCCTGCCCGGGCAACTCCTGCGCCCGCCGCACGATCGCCGCCAGTCGCGCATCCCGCAGATCGATCTCGTGCCGCTTTCCGCTTTTCCCCCGGAAATCGAAGCGCATCCGCCCTCCTGATACACGCACGTGCCGGTCACGCATCGTCGTCAGCCCAAACGACCTGTTCTGCTTCGCATACTCCTCGTTGCCCACCCGCACGAGCGTCGTCTCCAACAACCGCACCACCGCCGCCAACACCTTCTCGCGATCCAGCTTCCGTCGCGCCAAATCCTTCGCCACCCGCTTCCGAATCCGCGGCAGCGCCTTCCCAAACGCGATCATCCGCTCGAACTTCGCTCCATCCCTCACCGCCGACCAATCGGGATGATACCGATACTGCTTCCGCCGGCGCAGGTCTCGACCGGTCGCCTGGATGTGCCCATTCGCCCACGGACAAATCCACACCTCCGTCCACGCCGGCGGAATCGCCAACCGCTTGATCCGCATCAGCGTCTCTCGGTCTTTCACCGCTTTTCCGTCCGGTCCGCGATAACTCACACGTTTCCCCTTCACCGCGCGCGTGATGCCCGGCAAATCGTCGTTCACATACCGCAACCCGGCCTCGCGCGCCGCTTCGATCGATTCCGGATCCGGCGGGCGCGCCGTCCCATTGCCTTCGCCGTTCCTGCTCCCCGGGTTTTCCCGCCGTTTCGTCGATATCATAGATGAGGGCCGCGCGAGTCTCTCCGACGACCACGCGCGTCGCGCTCCTCCAGATTCCGCCGAACGCCACGCGTTCCCTCTCAACGCACACCCCGCGCAGCCGCCCCAAAGAATTCTGCCACTCGTTCCGGCGGACTTTCTCCCACTCGCGCGGCCGGAATCTCGAAGCATCCTCAGGAGCCGCAACACCTGAGCAGGCTCCGTAACCCGCCCCGATGGCAGCACTGCACCTCCGCAGCTACTTTGACCCCACATGACTTGTCCTTCACGAGCGCCGGGACGGCCTTGCGGCGAACCACCTTAGCCGGCAAGCGCGAGCCGCCACTCGCTCCCCGACAGCGCTCCTTTCCGCGCGCTCTTTCGCGCGGCCGCCGACCCGAGCCCGGCGCTCCCGCTCCCTTCGGCACCCACCCTTTAGCACCTCCTTTTTCGTCTATGTCTAAACGCATCCTCATCACCGGCGGCGCCGGCTTCATCGGCTCGCATCTCGCCGACGAACTCCTCCACGCAGGCTATCGCGTCCGCGTTCTCGATCCACTCTGCCCCCAAGTTCACGGCGAAAACGCCCAGCGTCCCGCCTATCTCGATCCCGACGTGGAACTTCTCCGCGGCCACGTCGAAGATCCCGAAATCGTTCACGATTCGCTCTACGGCGTCGACGCCGTCTTCCACCTCGCCGCCAAAGTCGGCGTCGGCCAAAGCATGTATGACATCCACGGTTACACGGCCACCAACAACGCCGGCACCGCCATCCTGCTCGAAGCCCTCCTGAAGCGCCCCGTCGAACGCCTCGTCGTCGCTTCATCCATGAGCATCTACGGCGAGGGGCTCTACCGTCGCACCGACGGCACCCTCGTCCCCGGTCCGATGCGCTCGCTCGAACAACTCAAAGCGCGCGAGTGGGAACTCCAGGATCCCGACGACGGACAACTCGCGCCCGTCCCCACTCCCGAAACGAAAGAGCCCAACCTCGCCTCCGTTTACGCCCTTTCCAAATACGACCAGGAACGCATGTGCCTCCTCGTCGGCCGCGCCTACGGCATCCCCACCGCCGCACTCCGCTTCTTCAATGTCTACGGTCCGCGCCAGTCGCTCTCGAATCCCTACACCGGCGTCCTCGCCATCTTCGCTTCCCAACTTCTCAGCAACCATCGCCCCGTCGTCTTCGAAGACGGCCACCAACGCCGCGATTTCGTCAACGTCCGCGACATCGCCCGCGCCTGCCGCCTCGCCCTCGAATCGCCCCACGCCGCGGACCAGGTCTTCAACGTCGGCAGCGGACGCAACTTCACCATCCTCGAAATCGCCGAGCGCCTCTCGCGTATCCTGAATAAGGATATAGAACCCGAAATCGCCCAACGCTACCGGGTCGGCGACATCCGCCATTGCTTCGCCGACATCTCCCGCGCCCGCGAAGTCCTCGGCTATCAACCTCAAGTCTCCTTCGAGGACGGTCTCACCGAGCTCGCCGAATGGCTCGAGGACCAAATCGTCGAAAGCCGCTTCTCCGACGCCCGCAACGAACTCGCCGCCCGCGGCCTCACCGTCTGACCGAATCCAAAACCCAGAATCCAAACTCCGAACCCGAAACCCGGAACTCGAAACTCGGAACTCGGAACCCCACCCATGCCCCACTACCGCACCGCCATCCTCTCGGGACCCGGTCACTTCACCTTCGAAGACCGTCCGCTCGAAGAGCCGCCACCGGACCACGTTCGCGTGCGCCTCGATGGCTGCGGCGTCTGCGGTTCGAACCTCCCCGTGTGGGAAGGCCGCCCGTGGTTCACCTACCCGCTCCCCGCCGGCAAACCCGGCCACGAGGGCTGGGGCACGATCGACGCCGTCGGCGACAACGTCACCAACGTCCGCGTCGGCGATCGCGTCGCCGCACTCTCCCAAAACGCGTTCGCCGAATACGACATCTGCAAAGCCTCCGAAGTCGTCCCACTCCCGCCCGCTCTCGCCGCCCAACCGTTTCCCGGCGAAGCGCTGGGTTGCGCGATGAATGTCTTCAAGCGTTGCGACATCCAGCCCGGCCACCATGTCGCCATCGTCGGTCTCGGTTTTCTCGGCGCCCTCCTCACCCAACTCGTCGCTCGCGCCGGCGCCCAGGTTTACGCGATCTCCCGCCGCAGCTTCGCGCGCGAGATCGCGCAACGCATGGGAGCGTCCGTCACGCTCGGCTTCGACGACACCTGGCACACCACCGAAGAGATCAAACGCCTCACCGATCGCCACGGCTGCGAACGCGTCATCGAAGCCACCGGCCTCCAAGCTCCCCTCGACCTCGCCACCGAGCTCACCGCCGAACGCGGCAAACTCATCATCGCCGGCTACCATCAAGACGGTCTCCGCACCGTGAACATGCAGCTTTGGAACTGGCGCGGTCTCGATGTCATCAACGCCCACGAACGCGACCCGCTCGCCTACGTCGAGGGCATGGCCGCCGCCGCCACCGCCGTCGCCGAGGGCCGCCTCGATCCCGCCCCGCTCTACACCCATCGCTTCGCCTTCGACGAGCTCCCCGCCGCCCTCGACCAGATGCGCGACCGCCACGACGGCTTCCTCAAAGCCTTCGTCACCTACGACCGATGACACCATCCCCGCGACCCACCCTCCGCTCCCGCTAATCCTCCCATGCCGCCCGCCCCCGAATCCGACACCTTCGTCTCCGTCCGCCCGACTCTCCGGCGCACGCCGAAGCTCGGTTTCGCCGGCGTCGGCTGGATCGGCCGCCACCGGCTCGAAGCCATCGCCACCAGCGGTCTCGCCGAAATCTGCGCCATCGCCGACCCCTCCGCCACGTGCGTGGCCGAGGCCGTGAAACACGCGCCCGACGCCGGCATCGTTTCCAACTTCGACGATCTCCTCGCAATGGACCTCGACGGCATCGTCATCGCCACACCCAACGCCCACCACGCCGCCCAATCCATCGCCGCCCTGCGCGCCGGCAAATCCGTCTTCTGCCAAAAACCCCTCGCGCGCACCGGCGCCGAAACCCGCGAGGTCATCGCCGCCGCACACGACGCCGACCGCCTCCTCGGCGTCGATCTGTCCTACCGCTTCACCTCCGGCATGCAGCACATCCGCCGGCTCATCCGACCGGGCGAGCTCGGCGAAATTTACGCGATCGAGCTCGTCTTTCACAACGCCTACGGGCCCGACAAACCGTGGTTCTACGATCCCGCGCTCTCCGGCGGCGGCTGCCTGCTCGACCTCGGTATCCATCTTTTGGATCTCGCGCTCTGGTGCCTCGACTACCCCGTCGTCGATACCGCCGTCGGTCAGCTGCTCGCCCAGGGACAACATATCCGCGACGCCACTACAGTCGAAGATTACGCCGCCGGCCAACTCACCACCGCCTCCGGCGTCTCCATCCAACTCGCCTGCTCCTGGCGCGCCCCCGCAGGTTGCGACGCCCGCATCGAAGCCACGTTCTTCGGCACGAAGGGCGGCGCCACGTTCCACAACCTCAACGGCTCCTTCTACGACTTTGTCGCCGAAAAATTTCTTCCCGACCGCTCCCGCCACTCGCTCGCCATGCCGCCCGACGACTGGGGCGGCCGCGCTGCCGTCGCCTGGACGCGCCAGCTCTCGCTCGCGCCTTCCTACGACCCCGCCATCAAACACCTCCAGCTCGTCGCCGACACCCTCGACCGCCTCTACGGCCGCGAAACGTAGGAGCCTGCTTGCAGGCGATTCGAAATGATCACGTCCCCTTTTCCTCGACCGCTCCTCCGCGTGCTCATGACCGCCGACACCATCGGCGGCGTCTGGACCTACGCCGTCGATCTCGCCCGCGGCTTGGCCGCCAACGGCGTTCAAACCATCCTCGCCACCATGGGCGCGCCCGCCTCTCGCGATCAACGCGCCGAACTCGCAGCGCTGGGCGACGCCGTCGAACTCCACGAAAGCGATTTCAAGCTGGAGTGGATGGACGATCCATGGAGCGACGTCACCGCCGCCGGCGACTGGCTCCTCTCGCTCGAACACCAATACCAGCCCGATCTCATCCACCTCAACGGCTACGCTCACGGCGCCCTTCCGTTCCACGCCCCCAAACTCGTCGTCGCCCACTCCTGCGTCATCTCCTGGTGGCGCGCCGTCAAAAATACGCCCCCGCCTCCCACCTGCGCCCGCTACCACACCGCCGTTCGGCTCGGCCTCGACCAGGCTCAAATGATCGTCGCGCCGTCGCACGCCATGCTCGCGTCCTTGCACCGCAACTACGGCTTCTCGTGCGAAGCGCGCGTCATCTACAACGGGCGCGACTCCGCCAGCGCCGGTCTTCCACGCGAGCTTTCCCCCACACTCCCCAAACAACCGTTCATCCTTTCCGTCGGTCGCCTGTGGGACGAAGCCAAGAACGCCGCCACCCTCGCCACCGCCGCCGCCCAACTTCCCTGGCCCGTCCGCATCGCCGGCGCCACCCGCGCTCCGCATGGCAGCTCTTCCGCTTTCAACCCATCGTATCCCAACGTCGAATTTCTCGGCCATCGGTCGAGCGCCGAGCTGAATCACGAATACGCCCGCGCTTCCATCTACGCGCTCCCCGCCCGCTACGAACCGTTCGGCCTCTCCGCCCTCGAAGCCGCTCAACGCGGCTGCGCCCTCGTTCTCGGCGACATTCCCAGCCTGCGGGAAATCTGGTCCGGCGCCGCCTCCTTCGTTCCGCCTCACGACGCGCGCGCCCTTCACGACGAACTCGCCGATCTCATCGACGACCCGTGTCGCCTCCAAGCCCTCGGCACCCTCGCCCGCCGCCGCGCCACTCGTTTCCGCGTCGACCAGATGACCGACTCCTACCTCACCGCCTACGCCGCGCTGCTCAATCCCACTCCGTCCCACGCCGACGCGTTGTCCGCCTCTTTTGCATGAAAATCCGTCTTTTCTACCACTCGCTGATCTCCGACTGGAATCACGGCAACGCCCACTTTCTCCGCGGTTACGCCACGGAGCTGATCGCGAGCGGACACGAGGTCCTCATCTACGAACCCGCCGACAGCTGGAGCGCAAAAAACCTCCGCGCGGAACACGGCGAATCCCCAATCCGTCGCTTCCAAGCCGCCTACCCCCTGCTCAAAACCACCGCCTACGATCTCGCCTCCTTCGATCTCGACGAAGCCGTCGAAGACGCCGACCTCGTCATCGTCCACGAGTGGAACTCACCCGAGCTCGTCAAACGCATCGGCCACGCCCGCCGCCGGCACGGCTTCGTCGCCTTGTTTCACGACACCCACCACCGGCTCGTCACCGATCGCACCAGCATGCGCGCGTATGACCTCCGCCACTACGATGGCGTCCTCGCCTACGGCAACGTTCTGCGCGATCTCTATCTCCACGAGGGCATCGTCGATCGGGCTTGGACGTGGCACGAAGCCGCCGACACGCGCGTCTTCCGTCCCATCGAATCCGCCGCCCACGAGGGCGATCTCGTTTGGATCGGCAACTGGGGCGACGACGAGCGCACCGAAGAACTCCAGGAATTTCTCCTCGGCCCCATCAAAACCCTCGGTCTCAAAGCCCGCGTTTACGGCGTCCGCTACCCACCACACGCCCTCGATGCGCTCGCCGACGCCGGCGTCTCCTACGGCGGCTGGCTGCCCAACTTCGAAGTCCCCGAAGTGTTCTCCCGCTTCAAGCTCACCGTCCACGTCCCCCGCCGCCCTTACGTCCAAGCCCTCCCCGGCATCCCCACCATCCGCCCGTTCGAAGCCCTCGCCTGCGGCATCCCGCTCGTTTGCTCGCCGTGGAGCGACGCCGAACATCTCTTCACGTCGAACGACTTCGTCTCCGTGCGCAACGGTCGCGAGATGACGAAACAACTCGAGTCGCTCCTCGACAGCCCGAAGCGACGCACCCAGCTCGCACGCGACGGCCTCGTATCCATTCGCTCGCGACACACCTGCGCCCATCGCGTCGGCGAGCTCCTCAACATCTTCGACGATCTCGTCTCCGCGCCCGCGCCGAAAAAAAGCCGCCGCCTCGCCGAGATCACGCCCGTCCCCGTCCCTTCTCCCGCGCTCATCCGCAGCGCTCTCGCCCCTTCGTAATCTTACCTAACAGGCGCCACTCCGCCGCCGCGCTCAACACCCACGCTCCTTTTTCATGAAACCTCTTCGCATCGCCTTCTTCGGTTCCTCCCTCGTCTCCGCGTTCTGGAACGGCGCCGCCACCTACTACCGCGGCCTCATCCGCGCGCTCGCGGAACGCGGTCATCGCGTCACGTTCTTCGAGCCCGACGCCTACGATCGCCAAAAACATCGCGACATCGCCGATCCCGATTGGGCCGAGGTCGTCGTTTACCGCGGCGACTCCAACTTCTCCGCGCTCGAAGCACTCGAACGCGCGCGCGGCGCCGACCTCGTCGTCAAAGCCAGCGGCGTCGGCGTTTACGACGAACTCCTCGAAGCCGCCGTCCTCGATCTCAAACGTCCCGGCACGCTCGTCGCTTTCTGGGACGTCGACGCCCCCGCCACGCTCGACCGCGTGCAAAACAATTTCGGCGATCCGTTCCGCCCGCTCATTCCACGCTACGACCTGATCCTCACCTACGGCGGCGGCGATCCCGTCGTCTCCGCCTACGAAGCGCTCGGCGCCGCCGCCTGCGTCCCAATCTACAACGCCCTCGATCCGCACACCCATTTCCCCGTCGCCGCCGACCCGCGTTTTACCAGCGATCTCGGCTTCCTCGGCAACCGTCTCCCCGACCGCGAAGCGCGCGTCGAAGAATTTTTCCTCCACGCCGCCGAACTCCTCCCGCAACGCAAATTCCTCCTCGGCGGCAGCGGCTGGGGCGATCGCCCGCTGCCCGCCAACGTCACCTACGCCGGCCACATCTACACGCGCGATCACAACGCCTTCAACCGCACCCCCACCGCCGTCCTCAACATCAACCGCGCCTCGATGGCCCGCTACGGTTTCTCTCCGCCGACGCGCGTCTTCGAAGCCGCCGGGGCCGGCGCTTGCCTGATCTCCGACGCTTGGACCGGCCTCGAACTTTTCCTCGAACCCAACTGCGAGGTCCTCGTCGCCCGCGACGGCGCCGAGGTCGCGCACCACCTCGCATCGCTCACGCCCGCTCGCGCTCACGCCCTCGGCGAAGCCGCTCGCTCCCGCGTGCTCGCCAACCACACCTACGCCCACCGCGCCCGCCAGCTCGAACAGGTCCTCCACGGACATCTCCCTCGCAGCTACGAGCGCGAGCGAGTCGCCGAACAACTCTGACGCCGATCATGAAAATCGTCGTCCTCGGACTCTCTCTCAGCTCCTCCTGGGGCAACGGCCACGCCACCACCTACCGCGGGCTCTTGCTCGAACTCGCCCTGCGCGGCCACGAGGTCCACTTCCTCGAACGCGACGTCCCTTGGTATGCCGACAACCGCGACCTGACCGAGCTCCCCGGCGTCCAGCTGCATTTCTACGCTTCGCTCGACGAGCTCGAAGAGCGCCATTTGTGCGACATCCGCGACGCCGATGCCGTCATCGTCGGCTCCTACGTGCCCCACGGCATCGAGGTCGGAAATCTCGTCCTCGACAACGCGACCGGCGTCACCGCGTTCTACGACATCGATACGCCCGTCACTCTCGCCGCGCTCCGCCGCGGAGAAATCGACTACCTCTCCGCCGACCAGATCGCCCGCTACGGCGTTTACCTCTCCTTCACCGGCGGACCCACGCTGCAAGAGCTCGAACGCCGCTGGCACTCTCCCGCCGCCCGCCCGCTCTACTGCGCCGTCGATCCTCGCGCCTACTATCGCGAGCCCGGCGTCACTCCGTCGTGGGATCTTGGATACCTCGGCACCTACAGCGCCGATCGCCAGCCATCCCTCGAACGTCTTCTGCTCGACCCGGCCCGTCGCTCGCCCGCCCACCGCTTCATCGTCGCCGGCCCGCAGTATCCTTCCTCGATCGCCTGGCCGCCCAACGTCGAACGCGTCGACCATCTTCCCCCCGCGGAACACCGCCGCTTCTACAATCGCCAGCGTTTCACCCTGAATCTCACCCGTGCCGACATGATCGCCGCGGGATGGTCGCCGAGCGTCCGGCTCTTCGAAGCCGCCGCCTGCGGCACCGCGATCGTCAGCGACTACTGGCCCGGCCTCGAAAATTTCTTCACGCCCGGCCACGAAATTCTTCTCGCCCACTCCGCCCACGAGGTCGACCGCATCCTCCACGAGGTCTCGCCCTCCGTCGCCGCCGAGCTCGGCCGCGCCGCGCAGCGTCGCGTGCTCGCCCAACACACCGCCGCTCATCGCGCCATGGAGCTCGAAGCGCACCTGATGGAGGCTTCCAATCGCCTCAGCCGCCCGCGGAGCGCATGGCTCGCTTCCACGTCGTCCTCTTCTGCGCCATGAATCCCGCGCGTTTCATGACCCGCACCGCGTCCCCCGCCGCCGGTCTCGCCACCGAGGCCGCCCGCTTCGCGCCGTGGTTTCACAACGTCCACCTTCCCGACGGCACCCAAACCGCGCCCGCGCACCCGCTCGGCGATTTCCCGTCCTACAAGTGGCGCGAAATCTCCGCCCACCTTCCCGCCGATCTCACCGGCTGGACCGCCTTGGACATCGGCTGCAACTCCGGTTTCTACAGCATCGAGCTCGCCCGCCGCGGCGCCCACGTCGTCGCCATCGATCACGATCCTCACTTCCTCCGCCAAGCCCGCTGGGTCATCCATCGCTTCGATCTCGCCGACCGCATCGAGCTGCACCACGCGCAGGTTTACGATATCGCCCACTGGAAGGTCTCGTTCGACCTCATCCTCTTCATGGGCGTGTTCTACCACCTTCGCCATCCGCTGCTCGCTCTCGACCTCGTCGCCGAAAAAACCGCCCGGCTCCTCGTCTTCCAAACGCTCAGCCTTCCCGGCGACGAAGTCGCCGCCCCTCCCGCGGATCTCGCTTTCGAACATCGCGAAGCCATGCTCGCCTCGGGCTGGCCGAAGATGGCGTTCATCGAGAAATCCCTCGCCGGCGATCCGACCAACTGGTGGGCCCCCAACCACGCCTGCATCGAAGCCATGCTCCGCACCGCCGGTCTCACCGTATCCAATCGGCCAGGACACGAGGTTTATCTCTGCACTCCGTCAAGCCGGCCACCCGCTCACGCCGCCATCCAGCGCCAAGAACTCCTCGCCGCCACCGGCCGCACGCCGCGCTCGTCCCACCCCACCTCCGCCTCCCCTTCCACCGACTCCCCCAACTTCCTCCATCCCTCCGCGCACGATCGATAAAGTGTCATATAATGTATGACACTTCCCTCCGCCCTCCCATCTCACCCTTCACGTTCCGTTTCTCGTGTCCGTTGACGCCGGCGCTCCCACTTCCTTTTCGCCGACTCCTCCCGGCGGCGGCCGGCTCCGTCGAGCCTTGCGCTTCGCCGCCCCGCATCGCACCGCGGTCATCTCCATCACGGCGCTCACTCTCGTCCTTTCCGCCGTCGGCGCCGCCGAACCTCTCGTCCTCAAATACATCTTCGACGGCCTCGCTTCCGCCTCGGTCAACCAGGTTCTCCTCACCGGCGTCGGATTCCTGCTGCTTCTCGCCTTCATCCGCGAAGGGATCACCAGCCTCACCAACTGGCTCACGTGGCAAACCCGCCTCGGCATCCATTTCACTTTGCTCGAAGCCACCGTCGGCCGCCTCCACAGCATGCCGCTCCGCCTGCAACGCAGCGAGGGCGTCGGCGCCATCATCACCCGACTCGATCGCAGCATCCAGGGCTTCATCGACGCCATCACCCAGATCCTCTTTCAAGTTCTTCCCGCCATCGTCTATCTCGTCCTTTCCGTCATCGTAATGCTGAAGCTCGAATGGCGGCTCGCCCTTCTCGTCCTCGCCTTCGCTCCGCTTCCCGCCCTCATCGCCGCCGCCGCCACACCCGAACAAACCCGCCGCGAACGCGTGCTCCTCGATCAGTGGGCCAAAATCTATTCCCGCTTCAACGAGGTCCTTTCCGGCATCGTGACCGTTCGCAGTTTCGCCATGGAAGACATGGAAAAGCAGCGCTTCCTCAACGATGTCGCCGCCGCCAATCGCACCGTCATCCGCGGCGTGCGCACCGACTCCGGTTTCGGCGCGGCCGGCAATCTCCTCGTCGCCCTCGCTCGCATCGCCGCGATCTTCGTCGGCGGCATCATCGTCATTCGCGGCGGCATCACCGTCGGCACGCTGGTCGCCTTCCTCGGCTACGTCGGCGGTCTCTTCGGCCCCGTCCAGGGCCTCACAGGAATTTATCAAACGATCAAAAAAGCCTCCGTCTCGCTCGACGAGATCTTCGCCATCCTCGATGTGCAGGAACACCTCGGCGACGCACCCGACGCCGAAGAGGTCACCGACGTGCAGGGCGCCGTCGAATTCCTCAACGTCTCCTTCCGCTACGAACAATCCGGCCGCCCGCTCCTCGACCACATCTCCTTCTCCGCCGCCCCCGGCGAAACGATCGCGATCGTCGGTCCGAGCGGCTCCGGCAAAACCACGCTCATGGCGCTCCTGATGCGCTTCTACGATCCGCTCGAGGGCGCCGTGCTCATCGACGGCCGCGATCTCCGCCGCCTCAAACAGCGCGCGCTCCGCCGCAACATCGGCGTCGTCCTGCAGGATCCGCTGCTTTTCAACGACACGCTTCGCGCCAACATCGCCTACGGCCGCCCCGAAGCCACCGACGCCGAAATCGCCGAAGCCGCCCGCGCCGCCAACGCCCTCGCCTTCATCGAACGCCTGCCCGACCGCTTCAACACCATCGTCGGCGAACGCGGCAGCCGCCTCTCCGTCGGCGAACGCCAGCGCATCACCATCGCGCGCGCCCTCATCAAACAACCGAAGCTCATCATCCTCGACGAAGCCACGTCATCGCTCGACGCCGAATCCGAGGCCCTGGTCCAGGAAGCGCTCGAGCGACTGATGAAGGGACGCACGACGTTCGTGATCGCCCACCGGCTCTCCACCGTCGTCAACGCCGACCGCATCCTCGTCCTGCGCGAGGGCCGCATCGCCGAGTCCGGCAAACACACCGAGCTCATGAGGCTCGGCGGCTACTACGCCCAACTCGTCCGCCGCCAAACCAGCGGCCTCCTCCAAAACGAAGGCGAACCGCTCTAATCTGTCGTCGTCGCAGAAAGCGTGAGCTTTTCGCCAGGTCGTCCGCTCACGCCCGCGCCTTCATCCCGTCCCCATCCGCCACCAGCGCCAACGCCCGCTCCAACGCCTGCACGCTCACGGGTTTCGTCAGGTGCGTCACAAATCCCGCCGCCCGGCTGCGCAACATATCCTCGTCCATCCCATAACCGGTCAACGCCACGCCTTTCAGCCGGAATCGATCGCGAAACTCCGCCATCAAATCGCAGCCGTTTCCATCCGGCAGCCCGACGTCCGAAATCACGAAATCGAAACGCCCGCCGTCCACCGCGCCGCGCGCCTCCGCCACCGTTCCGGCCGTCGTCACCCGATATCCGCGCCGCGCCAGCAACTCCCGCAGCGCCACGCAGGTCGGCTGATGATCCTCCACCAACAACACGCTCATCGAACGCACGGGTTGCGACGCATCCATCGGCGCCTGCGCCGCTTCGCCCGCACGCCGCGCCGGCCGCTCCCCGTTCACCGTGGTCAACGGCAGCTCGATCGTAAAGGTCGCCCCTCGATCCCGCCCCGCGCTGCTCGCCGAGATCTGACCACAATGCAGCTGCGTCAGCATCTTCGAAATCACCAATCCCAACCCCAACCCGCCAAATCGCCCATTGCCGTGCGCCGCATGATCGCCTTGCGCAAACGCCGCGAAGATCCGCGAGCTCTCCTCCGTCGTCAGCCCGATCCCGCTGTCCGTCACCCGGATCGTCACATTGTCCGAGCCGCTCGCCACCGCCGTCTCGATCGTGATCTGCCCACTGATGGGCGTGAACTTCACCGCATTCTTGATCACGTTCCAAAACACCTGCTTCAACCGCATGTCGTCGCCGAGCACCGTCTGCCGATCCGCCGCAAGCTGCAGCACGATCTTCAACTGTTTCTGCGCGATGTCCTGCCGCATCATCGCCAGCGCGTCGTGCAACACCGTGTGAATCTGCACCGGCTTCATCGCCAGCGATAGCTTGCCGCGCGTGATCGCCGTCAGGTCCAGCAGATCGTCGATCAATCGCGCCTCCAACATCACGTTCTGCGCGATCGTCTCGAAATCCGCCCGCACGTCCGGCGACAGCTTCGGATTCTCCGCCGCCTCGCTCGCCAGCAACAGCACAGGATTCAACGGCGTCCTCAACTCGTGCGAGAGCCGCGCGAGAAAATCGTCCTTCGCCCGCGACGCCGCCAACGCCTCATCCCGCGCCGCCGTCACGGCCCGCTCCGCCTGCTTGCGCTCCGTGATGTCCGTCACGACCGCCACGAGCCCGATCACCTCGCCGTCCGACGAACGCTCCGGTTCGTGAATCACAAACACCCACCGCGGCCCGAGCGACGCATACGCAATCTCCGCCTCAAACTCCACCCGCTCTCCCCGCAGCGCCGCATCGAGTTGCTCGCGAATCGCGCCATACGGCTCCTCGCCCATCACCTCCGTGAAATGCTTCCCAATCACCTGCTGCGGTTCGTAACCAAACCGCCGGGCATAGGTGCGATTCACAAACTTGAACCGATGCTCGCGATCGATCTGCGCAATGAACACCGGCGCGTAATCCGTCACCAACCTCAATTGCGCCTCCCGCGCCGCCAGCGCTTTCTCGCGCTGCTGCAACTCATCGTTCGCCCGCAACAAATCCGCCGTCCGCGCCCGCACGCGGTTCTCCAATTCGTTGTTCGCGATCCTCAGCGACTCCTCCGCCTTCTGCCGCTGCACCACTTCCTGCTCGAGCGCCGCATTCGCCGCCGCCAGCGCCCGCGTCTTCCGAAACAAATCCACGAACACCGCGATCTTCGAACGCAGAATCTGCGGATTGATCGGCTTCGTCAGATAATCGACCGCGCCACTGCCGTAACCTTCGAGGACGTCCTTGTCCTCCTGAAAATACGCCGTGAGAAAAATGATCGGGATGTGCTGCGTCTTGCGCCGCTGCTTGATCAGGTTCGCCAGCTCGATGCCGTTCATCCCCGGCATCTGGATGTCCAACACAATCGCCGCGAACTCGCCATCGAGCAGCAGCATCAAAGCCCGCTCCGCCGTCAGCGCCCGCACCAGATTGTAGTCCGGCGAATGCAACAAGCTCTCGAGCACATCGAGATTCCGCACCTCGTCATCGACGAGCAGGATGTTGACCGGCGCCGGCGTCATAGGTGGAACCCGACGTCACCGTCGGGTTGATAGACCTGCACACGCCCCACCGCCCGACGCGGACGTCGGTCTCCACGTTCGACGAAATCGCCTCTCACCGATACAACCATACGCGCAACAACGAGAGCAGTTCGTTCGTATTCACCGGCTTCGCGATATAGTCCGACGCTCCCGCCGCCAGACATTTATCTCGATCCCCTTTCATCGCTTTCGCCGTCAGCGCCAGGATCGGCAGCGTCGTGAACTTCGAGTCCTTCCGGATTTCCTTGATCGTCTGATAGCCGTCCATCTCCGGCATCATGATATCCATCAGCACCACCGCGATGTCCGGCTGGCTCTGAATCATCTCGATCGCATGCCGGCCGTTCATCGCGCTCACGACTTCCATCTCCTGGTTCTCCAACATCGTCGTCAGCGCGAAAATGTTCCGCGCATCGTCGTCCACCACGAGCACCTTGCGGCCGCGCAGCACTTCATTCGACGCATGCAGATGATCCAGCATCTTCTGCTTCGCTTCCGGCAGATTGCTCACCACGCGATGCAGGAAGAGCGCCGTTTCATCGAACAACCGCTCGGGCGATTGCACGTCCTTCACGAGCACGCTCTTCGCCACCGTCCGCAACTGCTGCTCCTCCTCCCGCGAAAGATCCTTGCCCGTGAACACCACGATCGGGATGTCCCGCAGCGCCGGCTCCGCCTGCACTTTATCAAGCAGCTCGAACCCACTCATGTCCGGCAGCCGCAAATCCAACACGCAACAATCCACCGGCTGATCCAGCAGCTTGTCGATCGCTTCCCTTCCCGTCGACGCCGTCGAGATCTCGATGTCGTCGTGCTGCAGCAGCTCGACGATGCTCTGCCGCTCCACGTCGTTGTCCTCCACCACGAGCAGCCGCTTCGTGTGCGGCTCGACGAATTTCTTGATCCGCTCGAAACACTGCTCGAGCCCTTCCGTCGTCGTCGGCTTCACCGTGTAGGAAAACGCCCCGCGCGACAGCGCATGCGATCGCTCCTCCTCCACCGAGATGATCTGCACCGGAATGTGCCGCGTCGTCGGACTGAGCTTCAAATTGTTCAACACCGTCCATCCGAGCATGTCCGGCAGGAACACATCCAACGTGATCGCCGTCGGCTGAAACTGCCGCGCGAGCGTCAACGCCGCATTCCCGCGCGTCGCCACAATCCCCTTAAAACCTTTCTCGCGCGCCAAACCGAGCAGCACGCGCGCATAATGAGGATCGTCTTCCACAATCAACAAACTGCGGTCGCCGGGTTGCACCGACTCGCGATCGTCGAGAATCACTTCCTCTCGCGGCGAGGGCAGCATGATCGGCGACGCCGGCGACGCGGACCGCGCCTTCTCCGGCGCCGGCTCGATGTAATACAAGGGCAAATACAACGTGAACGTGCTGCCCTGCCCGATATTGCTGTTCAGCCGGATCTCGCCGCCCAGCAGCGCCGCCAGCTCGCGCGAAATCGAAAGCCCCAGGCCCGTGCCGCCATACTTGCGGCTCGTGCCCGCATCCGCCTGCTGAAACGCCTCGAAGATCAGCTTCTGCTTCTCCTGCGCGATGCCGATGCCGGTGTCGCTGATCGAAAACGCGATCACCTGCGGCGCCCGGCTCAGCGCCGGATGCCCATGCGTCCAGCCTTCCGTCGCGGTCTGCACTTTCACGCCGACTTGTCCGTGCGAGGTGAACTTGAACGCATTCGACAACAGATTCTTCAAAATCTGCTGCAGCCGCTTCGGATCCGTCGTGATCGTTCGCGGCAAGCCCGACGAAAACTCCACCTGGAAGGGCAGGTTCTTCGCCTCCGCCACGTGACGGAAATTCCGCTCCACCGCATCGCGCAACGACGTGAAGCTGATCTCCTCCGCCTCCACCGTCACCGTGCCCGACTCGATCTTCGACAAATCGAGAATGTCCGTGATCAGGTTCAACAAGTCCGAGCCCGACGAGTGAATGTTGCGCGCAAACTCCACCTGCTTCGTCGTCAGATTTCCCTGCGCGTTGTCCGCCAGCTGCTGCCCGAGAATCAGAATCGAGTTCAGCGGCGTGCGGAGTTCGTGCGACATGTTCGCGAGGAATTCCGATTTGTATTTCGAGGTCAGCGCGAGCTCCGCCGCCTTCTCCTCGAGCGCCCGCCGCGCCTGCTCCACTTCCGCATTCTTGCGCTCCACTTCGACGTTCTGCTCCGCCAATTGCCGCGCCTTCTGCGCCAGCTCTTCGTTCGTCTGCGTCAGCTCCTTCTGCTGCGACTGCAATTCGACCGTCAGCTGCTGCGATTGCTTCAACAAGCCTTCCGTCCTCATCGTCGCCTCGATCGTGTTCAACACCACGCCGATCGACTGCGTCAGCTGCTCGAGAAACGACACGTGCGTCACACTGAACGCGTGCAGCGACGCCAGCTCGATCACCGCCTTCGTCTGCCCTTCGAACAACACCGGCAACACCACGATGCTCGCCGGCGCCGCGTCGCCGAGGCTCGACTGCACGCGCGTGTAACCCGCCGGCAAATCGTTCAGCAAGATCCGCTGCTGCTCCACCGCGCACTGGCCCACCAAACCTTCGCCCAGATCGATTCGCTCCGGCTGCCCCGCATTTTGCGCATAACCGGCCAGCAACCGCAGGAACAACTGCCCGCTGCCATCCGCCTCCATCTGATAAATCGTCCCCTGCTGTGCATCGACGAGCGGCGCGAGTTCCGAGAGCAACATCTTGCCTACCGTGAAGAGGTCGCGCTGGCCCTGCAGCATGCGCGTGAACTTCGCCAGATTCGTCTTCAGCCAGTCCTGCTCCTGGTTCGTCTCCGTCGTAACACGAAGATTATAAATCATCGTGTTGATGTTGTCCTTCAGCTCCGCCACCTCGCCGCGCGCATCGACCTGAATCGATCGGGTCAAATCGCCCTTCGTCACCGCCGTTGCCACTTCCGCAATTGCGCGCACCTGCGTCGTCAGATTCGCCGCGAGCAAGTTCACATTGCCGGTCAAATCCTTCCACGTGCCCGCCGCGCCCGGCACATGCGCCTGTCCACCGAGCCGCCCTTCAACACCAACTTCGCGCGCCACGTTCGTCACCTGCTCGGCGAAGGTCGCGAGCGTGTCCGTCACGTTGTTGATCGTTTCCGCCAGCGCCGCGACTTCGCCCTTCGCTTCGACCGTCAGCTTCTGCCGCAAATTTCCATCCGCGACCGCCGTAACCACTTTTACGATACCGCGCACCTGATCCGTCAGGTTCGCCGCCATCAGATTCACGTTGTCGGTCAAATCCTTCCACGTGCCCGCCACACCCGGCACCTGCGCCTGGCCGCCGAGCTTGCCTTCCGTGCCGACTTCGCGCGCCACGCGCGTCACTTCCGCCGCGAAACTGTTCAGCTGGTCCACCATCGTGTTGATCGTGTTCTTCAGCTCCAGGATTTCGCCTTTCACATCCACCGTGATCTTGCGCGACAAATCCCCGCGCGCCACCGCCGTCGTCACGTCCGCGATGTTGCGCACCTGCGCCGTCAAATTGCCGCCCATCGCGTTCACCGAATCGGTCAAATCCTTCCACGTGCCCGCCACGCCCGGCACCACCGCCTGCACGCCGAGTCGTCCTTCCGTTCCGACTTCACGCGCCACACGCGTCACTTCCGACGCAAACGACCGCAGCTGCTCCACCATCGTGTTGATGGTTTCCTTCAGCTGCAAAATCTCGCCGCGCACATCCACCGTGATCTTGCGCGACAAATCGCCGTTCGCGACGGCGATCGTCACTTCCGCAATGTTGCGCACCTGCGTCGTCAGGTTGTTCGCCATCGAATTCACGTTGTCCGTGAGATCCTTCCACGTGCCCGCCACGCCCGGCACTTCCGCCTGCCCGCCGAGCTTTCCTTCGGTGCCAACTTCGCGCGCCACGCGCGTCACTTCCGACGCAAATCCGTTCAACTGATCCACCATCGTGTTGATCGTGTTCTTCAGCTCCAAAATCTCCCCGCGCACGTCCACCGTGATCTTGCGCGACAAATCTCCCTTCGCCACCGCCGTCGTCACTTCCGCAATGTTGCGCACCTGACCGGTCAGATTCGCCGCCATCGAATTCACGTTATCGGTCAAATCCTTCCACGTGCCCGCCACGCCTTGCACCTGCGCCTGCCCGCCGAGTTTGCCTTCCGTTCCGACTTCGCGCGCCACGCGCGACACTTCCGACGCAAACGCGTTCAACTGATCCACCATCGTGTTGATCGTGTTCTTCAACGCGAGGATCTCACCTTTCACGTCGACCGTGATCTTGCGCGACAAATCCCCGCGCGCCACCGCCGTCGTCACGTCCGCGATGTTGCGCACCTGCGTCGTCAGATTCGTCGCCATCGCATTCACCGAGTCCGTCAAATCCTTCCACGTGCCCGCCACACCCGGCACCTGCGCCTGCCCGCCGAGCGCGCCTTCCGTTCCGACTTCGCGCGCCACGCGCGTCACTTCCGCCGCAAATCCGTTCAGCTGATCCACCATCGTGTTGATCGTGTTCTTCAGCTCCAGGATTTCGCCTTTCACATCCACCGTGATCTTGCGCGACAAATCTCCCTTCGCGACCGCCGTCGCCACTTCCGCGATGTTGCGCACCTGACCCGTCAGATTCGCCGCCATCAAATTCACATTATCGGTTAAATCCTTCCACGTGCCCGCCACGCCCGGCACTTCCGCCTGCCCGCCGAGCTTGCCTTCGGTTCCGACTTCGCGCGCGACACGCGACACTTCCGACGCAAATCCGTTCAACTGGTCCACCATCGTATTGATGGTGTTCTTCAGCTCCAAAATCTCCCCGCGCACATCCACCGTGATCTTGCGCGACAAATCTCCCTTCGCGACCGCCGTCGTCACTTCCGCGATGTTGCGCACCTGACCCGTCAAATTCGCCGCCATCGAATTCACGTTATCCGTCAAATCCTTCCACGTGCCGGCCACACCTTGCACCTGCGCCTGGCCGCCGAGTTTTCCTTCCGTTCCAACTTCACGCGCCACACGCGACACTTCCGACGCAAAGCCGTTCAGCTGATCCACCATAGTGTTGATCGTGTTCTTCAGCTCCAGGATTTCGCCTTTCACATTCACCGTGATCTTGCGCGACAAATCGCCTTTCGCGACCGCCGTCGTCACCTCCGCAATGTTGCGCACCTGACCCGTCAGGTTGGTCGCCATCGCGTTCACCGAATCCGTCAAATCCTTCCACGTGCCCGCCACGCCCGGCACCTGCGCCTGCCCGCCGAGTTCGCCTTCCGTTCCGACTTCGCGCGCCACGCGCGTCACCTCCGCCGCAAATCCGTTCAACTGGTCCACCATCGTGTTGATGGTGTTCTTCAGCTCCAAAATCTCCCCGCGCACTTCCACCGTGATCTTGCGCGACAAATCTCCGCGCGCCACCGCCGTCGTCACGTCCGCAATATTGCGCACCTGCGTCGTCAGGTTGTTCGCCATCGAATTCACGTTGTCCGTGAGATCCTTCCACGTGCCCGCCACGCCCGGCACCTGCGCCTGCCCACCGAGCTTGCCTTCCGTTCCAACTTCACGCGCCACACGCGACACTTCCGACGCAAATGCATTCAACCGGTCCACCATCGTGTTGATGGTTTCCTTCAACTCGAGGATCTCGCCTTTCACATCGACCGTGATCTTCCGCGACAAATCCCCGCGCGCCACCGCCGTCGTCACACCCGCGATGTTGCGCACCTGCGCCGTCAAATTCGACGCCATCGCGTTCACCGAATCGGTCAAATCCTTCCACGTGCCCGCCACACCCGGCACCACCGCCTGACCACCGAGTTTGCCTTCCGTCCCGACTTCGCGCGCCACGCGCGTCACTTCCGCCGCAAACGAACGCAGCTGATCGACCATCACGTTGATCGCTTCCTTCAGCTGCAAAATCTCCCCGCGCACATCGACCGTGATCTTTTTCGACAAGTCGCCGTTCGCGACCGCGATCGTCACTTCCGCAATGTTGCGCACCTGCGCCGTCAGATTGCCCGCCATCTGATTCACCGACTCGGTCAACTCCTTCCACACGCCCGACACCTTCTTCACCTGCGCCTGCCCGCCGAGTTTTCCTTCCGTGCCGACTTCGCGCGCCACACGAATCACCTCCACCGAAAACGCCTCCAGCTGGCCCACCATTCCATTCACCAGCTTCGCCGTCTTCAAATACTCCCCCTTCAACGGCCGCCCGCCCAACTCCAACGGCATCGCCTGCGAAAGATCGCCATTCGCCACCGCGCCGATCACGCGGCCCACTTCGACGGTCGGACGCGAGAGATCGTCCACGATCGAGTTGATCGCCTCCACCCGCTCCGCCCAGTTCCCCACCGCATCGCCGATCGGCAACCGTTCGCCGATCTTGCCTTCCTCACCCACCTGACGCCGCAGCCGCAGCAAGCTCGTGTTGAACCGCTCCATCCGCGCCGTCATTTCGTTCAACCGCTCCGCCACCTTTCCATTCAACCCGGTCCAGTCCGACGCCATCCGCATCGAGAAATCCCCCTCCACCACCGCATCCAACGCCCGCAGCAAGTCCTTCATGAAGGCGTCGCCACTGGCTTGCTCCGGTGCGACTCCATTCGAGCGCGCCCTCGAGCGCGCCCTCGAGCGCGTCTTCGCAGCAGCACCGGACTTCTTTTCGACACGAGCGGAACGGGGAAGGGACGACATGGGGAAGAGAATCTAAAAGGAACGACGCGGCTCGCGTGCGAGACCGCACTGCTTTCCGAAAACGACAAAGCGCGCGCTGTCGCTCATCGCGAGACAGCGCCGAATCGCCCTTCTCGGTGATGAAGCTTGGAGCAGCACGCAGAAGCAGGGCGCATTACGCGCGGCAGCACAGTAGCGGGCGAGGCCACTTGGTTCCGAAAAAACCCTAACAACCCGACAGGCTTTTTCCTCAGACCGCGTAAAATCCCGAGTCCGCTCGCCCAACTGCAAACAGGCAGATTTAGCCCAACAGCCGTGATCGAAAACTCACCCGTGGCGCCCCTTGAACGTCAGCTCGGCCACTCCGCTTTTGTCCAACCCACCCAAGCCCAGCGCGACCATCCGGTCATACTGCTGCTTCGTCGCCTCCGCCAACGGCAGGTTCAACCCCGCTTCTCGTCCAAGTAGCGCCGCGATCCCGCTGTCCTTCGCCGCATGCGCCGCCGAGAAATAACAATCGTGCGCACGGTTCTGCATGTCCTCGCCATCCGTTTTCAACACCTGCGAATTCGCGCCCGTCTGCGCGAACACTTCCCGCAACATCTCCAGATCCAACCCCAGCGCGGCCCCCAATCCCAATCCTTCCGCCAACCCCGCCGTGTTGATGTTCATCACCATGTTCACGAGCGCCTTCACCTGCGCCGCCGTGCCCGCCGGCCCGATATAGCGCAGCGCCGAACTCAGTTTTCCTAAAATCGGCACTAACCTTTCGAAAACGTCCCGCTCGCCGCCGCACATCAAATAAAGCGTCCCGTTCCGCGCCTGGGGAATCGACGACGCCATGCACGCCTCCAGCGACACCGCGCCCGCCGCCTTCGCCCGCCGCTCCACCTCGATATGCGTGCCGGGCGTGATCGTCGCACAATTCACAAACGTTTTCCCCTCCGCGCCGACGAGCAACGAATCGCCCGTTTCCGCAAACACCGCCAACTGCGCCACGTCGTCCGTCACGACCGTGAAAATCACATCCGCCGCCGCCGTGACTTGCGCCAACGACACCGCATGCGCCGCGCCCAGCTCCGTCGCCAGATCCGCAGCCGACGGCCCGTGCGCATCATAAACTGCAGCGATCGCATACCCGCAGTCCTTCAACCGCCGCGCCATGTTCGCCCCCATCCGCCCAACGCCCACAAATCCAATTTTTTCGTTCATGATGTTAGTAGAAAAGTTCTCACCACCGATGGACACCGATGCACACGGATCAACTCCCGATCCTAAACCACGAGTTCACACGCATAACAGCCCAGCCCTCATCCGTGTCCATCCGTGTCTATCCGTGGTTAAAATTCATTCGTGTGAATTCGTGTCCATTCGCGGCTAACACCCCACCTTCACATCCGCTCCCGCCCATGCGGCGCCGCCAACTCCATCGCCGGCCCCAGCGGCACGATCTGCGTCGGATTAATCTCCGTGTGCGTCACGTAGTAATGCCGCTTGATGTGGTCGAAGTTCACCAGCTCCGCGACTCCAGATTCCTGATACAAATCCTGCAGATACCCCTGCAGATTCGGATAATCCACGATGCGCCTCACGTTGCATTTGAAATGCCCGTGATACACCGCATCGAACCGCACGAGCGTGTTAAACAACCGCCAGTCCGTCTCCACGATCCTCCGCCCAAACAAATACCGCGACTTCCCCAGCCGCCCCTCCAACTCGTCCAGCGCCTCGAACAACCGCCGGCACGCCCGCTCATACACCGCCTGCTTCGTCGCAAAGCCCGCGCGATACACGCCATTGTTGATCCGTTCGTAAATCCACGCCGACAACTCCTCCTGCTCCTCCTTCAATTCCTCGGGGAACAGCTCCACGCCTTTCGGCGCATGAAACCCGAACGCCTCGCTCAACATCCGGCAGATGTCGTCCTCCGAGTTGTTCACGATCCGCTTCGTCTCCCTGTCCCACAACACCGGCACCGTCCACCGCCCGCGAAATCCCGGATCCGTCGCTCGATACGCCTCCGACAAAAACGCGAACCCATTCACCGGATCGGCACTAAACCCCGGCCCGTCACGAAACGCCCACCCTCGCTCGTCGCGCACCGGATCCACCACCGTCATCCCGATCGCGTCTTCCAATCCGAGCAGCTTCCGCACGATCGCCACACGCGTCGCCCACGGACACGCCAACGACACATACAAGTGATACCGCCCCGCCACCGCCGGATAACCGCTCGACCCATCCTTCGTGATCCAATCCCGAAACGCATCCTCCTGCCGCTCGAACTCTCCATCGACCTGCTCAGCTTCGAATTGCGCGCGCGGCTTCATGCCTCACCACTGCCGCCACTCGCGATTTTTCTCAACTGCCATCGCGCCTCCCGCCCCTCCCGCCCTCCCGCCGCGCCGCGATCACCGCATCGCGATCGTGAACGCTTCCTTCACCAAACTATTCTCTGCGAGAAACGCGTTCAACGAATCGTAGCTCGCCGTCTGCAATCCCCGCCGGCGATCCATGTCGTCGTGACTCACCCCTTCCACGAAGTGAGCTCCGATCGACTTGACCGGCCCGAGCCGCACCGGCGTCGGCCGAAAATAGCTTCGGATGTTCGCATAGATGCGCGCCCGATCGTCCGTCTCGTAGAGCGCCGCCATGCAAACTTTCAACGTGTGCGTCACGCAGTTGTCGAAGCGATCCACCCACGGATTCGTCAGCAGATTGTAATCGGGATTGTGCAGCGCCCCGTAAGCCGACGAACGGATCACGGCCGCAATCCGCGTCTGCAACTCTTCCACCGGCACGCACACCGCCACATCCTTCTCCGCCACGCCTGCGACGAAATCATACGTGAGATCCTGCTTCAAATAACTGCGGTCTTCGCGCCCGTCCGCGCCTTGGTAGAGATTATAAACCGCATAGGTGTGAAACACCTCGCCATCCGCTCCGCGCACCGGTTCGAACACCGCGAAGGCGACGTGCGTGTAGCTGATGCCTTTCGGCAGCTCCGACCGCGGCCGGCCCGAACGCGCCAGAATCGCGACGTTCACCTTACGCGCATCGAGCTCGTCATTCACTTTCAGCGCCAGCTCTCGAATCGGCGCCTCGCCAAATTTCTCCACCCCGAAACGGCTGTCCGCACTCGCCCCGGCATAAACCGGGGCGAGCAACAGCGAGCTGCCCAACAACAGAGCCGCCATCAGGCGACCCGCACGAATAAGTTTTTTCATGACCACGACGTTGAAGGTTCAGCTCCCGCTCAGCGTTTCGCATTCAACACCATGCTCGGCGGCAAATCCGCCAGTCTCGCCGCGTTCGCGTTCCTCACCTGCGGCACCGCTCGCTCGCGATTGAGCGCCGGCCGTTTCGCGGGATCGCTGGTCGCGAAATCCCAGATCTCGCCGGCCCCTTCCTTCGCCGCATCCCCGGTCGCCACACTCGCCTCGCCCGCCGCCGCGACCACGCTTCCCGCGGTCGCCACCGCCGCGCCACTCACATAAACCGGCACCGCCGCCACGCCGGACGCAACTTTCACCGTCGCCGCGCCGGATTCCACCCCGGCCTTGGCGACTTCCCCCAGCGCCGCACCCGAATGACCCGCCGCCGCCGAGAGGTGCGACGTCGCCGCACACGATTGAGCCGACAAAGCGAGCGTTCCGAAACCGAGAACCATCGCGACCGTGACCAGGGTTTTAGCATGTGTTTTCATAACGCTCCCAGCCTACCGCATCCGCCGCTCGCCCCGTTAATCGATAAACCTGATGCCGCTTATCGATTCCATCGATGACCTCGGTGACACCCGTGACACTTGTCTCACGCGAGCGCTCTGCCTTCATCCGCCGCGATGAACCTCCATCACCTCGAGCTCTTCTACTACGTCGCGAAACATGGAGGCATCAGCCGCGCCGTCCGCCACATTCCCTACGGCATCCAACAACCCGCCGTCAGCAGCCAGGTGCTCCAACTCGAACAAGATCTCGGCGCCAAACTCTTCGACCGCCAACCGTTCCGCCTCACGTCCGAAGGCAAGGAACTCTACGATTTCGCCCGCCCCTTCTTCGACCACGCCGACGCCATCGCCGCCCGCATCCGCAACCGCCAGGCACCGACCCTGCGCTTCGCCGCCTCCGAACTCATCCTCCGCGACTACCTCCCGCCGATCATCGAACGCCTCCGCCGCAAACACCCCGCGCTCCGCTTCGGTTTCCGCACCGGCTTCCAAGCCCAGCTCGAAACCTGGCTTCAGGAAGGCGACGTCGACCTCGCCATCACGCCGCTGCAAACCCGCCCCCAAACCGGACTGAAAAGCATTCCGATCATCGAACTCGAGCCCGTCCTCATCGTTCCCAAATCCTCCCGTCTCAAATCCGCCGCCGAGCTCTGGACGCGCGACCGCATCGACGAACCACTCATCTGTCTGCCCGCCGGCGAGGCGATCGCCCGCGTCTTCCGCAAGGGTCTCGCGGAAATGAAAGTCGACTGGCCCACCTCCATCGAAGCGAGTTCCACCGAGCTCGTCGCCCAATACGTCGGCATCGGTTACGGCCTCGGTGTCGGCGTCAACGTCCCGCACCTCATCCAGCATCCCAACGTCCGCACGCTTCCGCTCCCCGGCTTCGACACCGTCGAAATCGCCGCCCTCTGGCGCCCACCCGCGTCTCCGCTCCACGACGACCTCCGCGAAGCCATCGCCGCCCGCACCGCCGAACTCTGGCCCAACAAAACGTAGGCGCTCGCGCTCAGCCACACCCATTCCATAAACCGCGAAGAACACGAAGAGACGCGAAGCGAGATTTGAAACGCGCATCGAGCGAAACTCTTCTTCTTCGCGCTCCTTCGCGTCCTTCGCGGTTCCCACCTCGCCTTCCATGAAAATATTCCTAACCGGCGCCTCCGGCCTCGTCGGCGGCAACGTCGCCCAACTCGCCGCCGCACAAGGCCACGAAATCATCGGCATCGTCGGCCGCTTCACCGGCGAACTCCCCAGCGTCTCGCAACGCCTCTCCGTCGACCTCACCAACGAAGTCTCCATTCACTAAACCGCGAAGAACACGAAGAGACGCGAAGCGAAGTTTGAAACGCGCGCATCGAGCGAAACTCTTCTTCTTCGCGCTCCTTCGCGTCCTTCGCGGTTCCCACCTCCCCTTCCATGAAAATATTCCTCACCGGCGCCTCCGGCCTCGTCGGCGGCAACGTCGCCCAACTCGCCGCCGCACACGGCCACGAAGTCATCGAAGCCTCCCTCGTCTCCGCCTTTCGCGCCGCCGCCCCCGACGCCATCGTCAACTGCGCCGCGATCTCCATTCACTAAACCGCGAAGAACGCGAAGAGACGCGAAGCGAGGTTTGAAACACGCGCATCGAGCGAAACTCTTCTTCTTCGCGCTCCTTCGCGTCCTTCGCGGTTCCCACCTCGCCTTTCATGAAAATCTTCCTCACCGGCGCCTCCGGCCTCGTCGGCGGCAACGTCGCCCAACCCGCCGCCGCACACGGCCACGAAGTCATCGAAGCCTCCCTCATCTCCGCCTTTCGCGCCGCCGCCCCCGACGCCATCGTCAACTGCGCCGCGATCTCCGATCCACTAAACCGCGAAGAACACGAAGAGACGCGAAGCGAAGTTTGAAACACGCGCATCGAGCGAAACTCTTCGTCTTCGCGCTCCTTCGCGTCCTTCGCGGTTCCCACCTCGCCTTTCATGAAAATCTTCCTCACCGGCGCCTCCGGCCTCGTCGGCGGCAACGTCGCCCAACTCGCCCCCGCACACGGCCACGAAGTCATCGAAGCCTCCCTCGTCTCCGCCTTTCGCGCCACCGCCCATGACGCCATCGTCAACTGCGCCGCGATCTCCATTCACTAAACCGCGAAGAACACGAAGAGACGCGAAGCAAGGTTTGAAACGCACGAAGCCTTCGTCTTCGCGCTCCTTCGCGTCCTTCGCGGTTCCCACCTCGCCTTCCATGAAAATCCTCCTCACCGGCGCCTCCGGCCTCGTTGGCGGCAACGTCGCTCAAATCGCCGCCGCACACGGCCACCAAGTCATCGGCATCGTCGGCCGTTTCACTGGCGAACTCCCCGGCGTCTCGCAACGCCTCTCCATCGACCTCACCGACGAAGCCTCCCTCGTCTCCGCCTTTCGCACCACCGCCCCCGACGCCATCGTCAACTGCGCCGCGATCTCCGAGCCCGCCCAGTGCGACGCCGATCCCGCCCGCTCCGAAGCGATGAACGTCGCTCTTCCCTCGCGCCTCGCCCAACTCGCGCGCGAGTTCGACGTCCGTCTCCTTCATCTTTCCACCGAGCAGGTCTTCGACGGACAACGCACCACCCCTTACACCACGCACGATGCAACGCATCCGATAAATCGATACGCCGCGCAAAAACTCGCCAGCGAACAAGCCGTGCTCGCCGCCGCGCCGCAACACTCCGCCATCGTTCGCGCGCCGCTCCTGATGGGCAACAGCCCCGGCCGCCGCCGCTCCCTGCACGAACGCCTGCTCGCCGACTGGGCCGCCGGCCGCACACCGAAACTTTACACCGACGAATTTCGCCAACCCTGCACCGCCGCCAACCTCGCCGAAGCGTTGATCGAGCTCCTTCATCGCCGCGATCTCTGCGGCGTTTTCCATTGGGCCGGCGCCGAGCTCCTCTCCCGCCACGAAATCGGCCTCCGCATCCGCGCGCATTTCAACCTCTCCGAAACCGCCGCGCCCCTCGTCGCCATCACCCGCGCAGAAACCCCCGCCGTCAGCCCGCAGCGCCAACCCTGCCTCGCCCTCGATCTCGAACCGCTTCTCAGCACCTTGCGCACCCGCCCCCAAACCTTCGCCGAACAACTCCCCACCCTCGAACGCTAAAGCGCTCACGCCCCATTCCATCGCCCGCGAGCGGGCTCCTACAGGGAGGTTGCTCGAACTGTTTCTTGAACTCCGCGAATTCGGTGCCCGCTCCCCTCTTAACGAGCTTCTCTCTCCCCGCGTCTCACCCGCCTCGATCCATTGTAATACATTATATTACATTTCAACGGAAGGTCCCCGCGTCCGGGCTCACCATCCCGAACAGTATTGTAATATAATGTATTACAAAGGATCGCCTGCGCTTTCGATTGAAGCAACTTCCACCGCTGGGCAGCTCCTCACGTTCTCCCGGCCCGTTGTCATACATTAAATGACGTTTGCTATGCTTCACCCTCGTTCTTCTAAAAAATTCAGGAACACCATTGTAATATATTGTATTACAACGGCCCGGGTGAAGCCGCGCCTTCCTTCATCGAACATTGAGGCCTGCTCGATCCATTCGCGGCGACGGGCAAAGACGGTTCGCGCACTAATCACCGAGGCGCAAAGGCACGGAGAAGACGCTTTCGGATCTCCGTGTCTCTGCGCCTTTGTGGTTCACCGATTCGCGTTCAATCGCTCCGCGGCGGCTCGCTGTAGTCGACGACCTCGCGCGTGCCGGTGCGATCGTAGAGCTCGATCCATTCGCGCAGCGTCTCCGTTTTCGTTTTCGCGAGTCGCGCCAACTGCATTTCGGTAAATCGCCATTGCCAGTTTCCGACCGTCGTGCCGGGGCGGTTCAACACCGCATCCGCGCCGAGATCGAGCAGGTCTTGAATCGGCACGATCGCCAGTCGCGAGGTCGTCGCCAGCAGCGCGCGAATCATCGGCCAGGCCGAGCGCGAGCCGCGCAACTGGAAGTAAGCGTCCACTTGGGCCCGTAGTGGATTCGCGAGATGCTCGAGCCAGCCGCGCGTGGTGTTGTTGTCGTGGGTGCCCGTGTAAGCGACGCTGTTGAACGGAAAGTGGTGCGGCAGGTTGGCGTTGTTCGCATCGTGCCCATAGGCGAATTGCATCACCTTCATCCCAGGCAGCCCGCTTGCGCGCCGCAGTGCCACGACATCCGGCCCGATGTAACCCAAATCCTCCGCGATGATGCGCGCGTGCGGCAGCGCGGTTTTCACCGCTTCGAAAAACGCGAGCCCCGGCCCCTTCAACCATTGCCCGGACCGCGCATCCATCGCGTCGGCGGGAATCTCCCAATACGTGTCGAAACCGCGAAAGTGATCCAGCCGCACCACGTCGTAGAGTTGAAACGCCGCCGCGAGTCGATCGATCCACCACGCATAACCCGTCTGCGCGAGATGCTCCCAATTGTAGAGCGGGTTGCCCCACAATTGCCCGTAACTCGAAAAATAATCCGGCGGCACGCCCGCGACCGCGTCCGGCACCCCATGTCGATCGAGTCGAAACACCGCGCGATGCCGCCAGGTGTCGGCGCTGTCGAGCGCCACAAAAATGGGCACGTCGCCGACGATCCCCACGCCGCGCTGCGCCGCGTAACGGCGCAACCGCTCCCATTGGCCGAAAAAGAGATACTGGTAAAACACATGCCGCTCCGCATCGCGCGCGACATCCGGCGGAAGTTGTGCGTGCAACTGCGGCGTCCACTCGCTGTAGGCGTCGGGCCAGGTCATCCACGCTTCGCCGCCGAAGTGAGCCTTCAACGCCATGTAGTCGGCAAACGGCTGCAGCCACGCCGCATGTCGCACGCGAAATTCGTGCAGCGGACCGAACTCCGCGAACTGCGCGGCGCCGCTCTCCAAAAAGCGATCGGCCGCGCGCGCGATCACCGGCCAGAAGGTCCAGTAGAGATGCCCGTATTTCACGCGCCGCAGCGGCAGACCGCGCAATTCGGCAAGCTCGGACGCCTCCAGCAGCCCCGCCGCTTCCAACTCGCCGAGATCGATGAAGTAGGGATTCCCTGCGGCGCTCGAGAAGAGTTGATACGGCGAATCGCCGTAACCTGTCGGCCCGATCGGACAAATCTGCCAGTAACGCACGCCCGCGTCCGCCAGGAAATCGACGAACGCGCGCGCACCGCCGCCAAGATTGCCGATGCCGTAATCGCCGGGCAGCGACGAGACGTGCGCGAGCACGCCCGCGGCGCGGGTGTTGAGCCAGGTGGGCGGAGGAGGATCCATGTCGAATCGGCGTGGCGCCAAAGCGGCGGCTTCGAGCCCGGTGAGGACACCGGGCTCCACCACAGATTGAATCGAGCTCAAGCGAGTCGCGAGTTTGCGCCCGGTTCAGAACTTATACGAGACGCCCGCCGAGTAGGACGCGCCGTAGCTCTGATAATCGACGACGAGACGCGGATCGCTCTGCTCGGAGGTCTGCAGCGGCTCGTCGGTAAGATTATAGCCCTGCAGGATCACCGTGAGTCCCTTCATTGGGCCCGACTTGAACTCGTAGCTGATCTGCGCGTCGATCACCTGCTCCGTGTGGATCGTGCGGAAGTTTTCTCCGCGCGGACCGAACGTGTAGATGTTTCCTCGATACGCGGAACGATAGCGCTCGCTCACGCGCGCGGAGAAGCCGCCGCGCTCGTAGTAGATCGTCGCGCTCGCGACCTTGCGCGAAAGTCCGGGAATCGAGGTGCCCGCGGAACCGGGCCCGTAAGGTTCGATGTCGCTGTCGTTATACGCGCCGCTGACGATGATGCCGAGACCGCGGAACGAGGGAAAAATCAGTTCGCTCGGGAGCGAAAGCGTGGCTTCGACGCCCTGGATCGTGCCGCCGTCGCCATTCGCGGGACGATCGTAAACGCCGAGGTAAGTCGCGGGCGTGACGCCGCCGCTCGGGAAACCCGTGAAGTCCGCGATCACCTTTTGATTATAGGTGTAGGTGCGCAGGTCCTTGTAGAAAGCGGACACGGCGAAGTAGCCCATGTTGTCGCGGAAGTATTGTTCGAACGCCAGATCGACGGAGTTCGAACGCCAGGGCTTCAACTCGGGATTGCCGCCGGTGGCGTTCCACGCGTCGCCCGGGTTGGGCGACTCCGCCATCGTGGCGTTGAACGACGTGTTACGGCCCGCGCGCATGTCGTTCATGCGCTGCCGGGCGAGTTGTTGCGCGACGCTGAAACGCAGAAAGCGGCGTTCGGCGAGCTGGAGCTTCAGGTTGAGGCTGGGGAGAAAATTCCAGTAACGATCGCCACCTTCGGCCGGAACGTTGACCGAGCGGCCCTCGATCGGAACGGCGGAAAGTCCGCGCGAGGATTGATCGGTGTGCATCACCTGCACGCCGATGTTGCCCGTGAGCGGCTTGCCGCCGACGCGGCTCTCGATGCCGAGCTGCACGTAGCCCACGGCGACTTTTTCGCTCACATCCCAATCGCCGGAAATGACGTCGGTGTGCGGATTCGTGAGCGGCAGGTAAGTGCCGCTGTAGAGTGCGTCAAGCGGATCGTAGCTCGCCATGCCTTGGATGCCGATGAAGCTGAGATCCGTGATCCCGGTCGATGCGGGCAGCGGCGCGGTCATCTGCCCATTCGCGAGCGCGAGGTAGTAACCGTCCTCGACTTCGGACTTCGTGCGACGGCTGTAGCTGCCGCCGACGTCGAGCAGGTTGAAGAAGCCGCCGAGGTTTCGCTTCGCGGAGAACTTGAAGAGCGTGAGCGCGTCTTCGGATTTTGGATTCTTGAGATATCCCGCCTGGCCTCCCGGCACGACGTCGCCGCCCCAACCTTGCGGGCCGGTGAGTTGGACGAGGTTGCGATCCGTGTAATCGAGCGTGGGCGTGAACGTGGCGCCGCGTCCGCTGCCCATCGTGACGGTGATCGTGTCGGGCGTGCCGACCTGGTTCGAGCCGGTGCCGGAATACGTTTCGAGCACACGGTCTTTGCGATCGATGCGCGAATAGCTGAGGTCGCCCTCGAAGGTCCAGCCCGAGCTGTCGCCGAATTTCACGTTCCAACCGCCGGCGTAAACGTCGGCTTTGCGCGTGACGATGTCATTGCGGACAACGCCGAAAACGTTGTTGAAGACGGCCCGGGTCACGAGGCCGTCGTCGACCGTGAAGCCGGGTTGGAAGCCGGATTGGTTGGGGCCCCAGTAGAGCGGAATTTCGATGCCGCGCAGGAGCTGGGTTTCGTCGAAGAAGGAGTAGTAGAGATCGATCGTGGAGTGAAACGTGGCGCTCGGCTTGTATTCGATCACGCCCATGAGTCCGTCGCGCTTGAGTTCGCTGGAGCGAACGAAAGGTTTGGCGCCGCCGATGACCCAAGGCTGCCCCGGATCCTGGTCGGTGCTCGTGGTGGGATAACCCCAGGCGTTCCATTGCTCGCCCTGGCCGGGGATGTCGGCGTGCGAATAACCGAAGGCGATGCCGAGCGTGCCGTCGTTGAACTGATCGATGTAGGAGGCGCTGTAGCGATAGCCGTTGTCGTCGATCCCGGCGTTAAGCGCGTCGAGCTGCGTCCAATCGTAGAACGCATTCGCCGCAACGGTGCGCCGACCGTGCGTGAGCGGGCGAACCGTGCGGAGGTCGATCGTGCCGGCGAGTCCCTGGCCGATGAGATTCGCCTGCGTGGTTTTATACACGACCGCGCTGCTGAGAAGCTCCGCGGGATACTGGTCGAACTCGACGGTGCGATTGCTGTTGGAGCTGACCTGTTCGCGACCGTTGAGCAGGCCGGTGGTGTAATCGCCGGTCAGACCGCGAATGCTGATCGCCTGGCTGCGGCCATTCAAACGCTGTGTGGCGAGACCCGGCAGGCGGCTGAGCGAGTCGGCGATGGAGATGTCGGGAAGTTTGCCGATGTCTTCGGCGGCGACGATTTCGGTGATGCCGGGCATGGTCTGTTTCACTTCTGCGGCGGCGGCGAGGCTGCCGGCGAAACCGCCGGTGACGGTGAAACGATCGAGAACGACGAGGCCGCCTGCGGGGTTTTCCTCGGAGTCTTCTTGTGCCGCAGCGGTGGCGGATGGGGTTTGCGCGGCAACGAGGGATGGAAGCAACAGGAGGAGCGCGAGGCTCGCTCGAGGCGTGGGGAACTGCGATGGCGATGACATGGGATGACAGGGCTGCACGTTTCCGAATGCGGCCGGCGAACCGGCGCGCGGAGCGATGTTCGTAGTGGAGGTTTGGGTCGAAGAGGTGCGCCAGCGCACCCCGGGGTGGTGAAAACCGTGCGCAGCCGCGAGCGATCCCGCCAATGGCGAGTCCGGCAGAGAACCGAGATGGACAGGAAAAAACTTGGATTTACGTCGGACGCGCGGCGGCGCAACGAGCCGCGAGGCTGAACAAAAACGAATGCAGCGAAGTTTTGTCCGGGCCGCCTATGAATTCTCCGCGGTGCGGCTTTTGACCGGGGGCGTGCGCGGCACAGGCTGAGGCGAAACCCCGTTGAACATGATGATCCGCGCGATTTTGGAACGAGTGTCCTTCAAACTCAGAATCTTGTTGGAAGGCGCGGCTCCGTCCGCGCCGCGCGCGCGAAACGGCGGCGACGGAGCGCGGTCGTTCATGAGGGCGTGGTGGCGCGCGGCGATATGGGTCGTTGGATCAGCGATGCCGGCGTTGGCGAGCGAGCCGCAGCCGGGCTGGTGGCGCGATGCGGTGTTTTATGAGATCTTCGTGCGCTCGTTTGCGGATGCGTCGACGGGTCCGCTCGCGGGCGATGGGATCGGCGATTTTCAAGGGCTGATCGAGAAGCTCGATTATCTGAACGACGGGCGGGGCGCGGAGGGAAAATCGCTGGGCGTGACGGCGCTGTGGTTGATGCCGATCCATCCCTCGCCGAGCTATCACGGTTACGATGTGAGCGACTACTTCGCGGTGCATCCGGAATTTGGAGACGTGGCGTTGTTCAGGAAATTCCTCGCGGAGGCGCACCGGCGCGGGATTCGCGTGATCATCGATTCGGTGCTGAATCATGCGTCGTCGCAGCACCCGCTGTTTTTGGAAGCGGTGGCGGAAGGCGCGGCGGCGAAGCAGGAGGATAAGCGGAAGATGTTTCGCTTTTCGGAGGTGCCGCTGGAGTTGTTTGGGCCGTGGGATCAACGCGCGTGGCATCCGGTGCCGGGCGGCGGAGGCGGATTTTATTACGGCGTGTTTTCGTCGGACATGCCGGACTGGAATTTCAACGATCCGCGCGTGACGGAGCATCATCGGCGCGCCGCGGAGTTCTGGTTGAAGGACATCGGCGTGGATGGATTTCGCCTGGATGCGGTGCGGTATTTTCACGAAGTCGGCGACGCGTTGCAGGACACGGACGAAACCCGCGCGTGGTTGAAGGAGTTCACGGAGTATTGTCACGAGGTGAAACCGGGCGCGTTCGTGATCGCGGAGAACACGGCGCGCATGGGCGAAGTGGCGAAAGGAATTCGCAGCGGCGCGGTGGACAGCTCGTTCGAGTTCGATCTCGCACGGGCGACGATCGAGGCGGTGCGGCTGCGGGAGCCGAGGATTTTATCGCGGGCGCTGGAGAGATTGGACGCGTTGTATGACGGCGATGCGCCGTGGGCGGCGTTGTTGACGAATCACGATCAGGAACGCGCGAAGACGCAGCTGGGTGGGAGCGAGTCGGCGACGCGGCTGGCGACGAAGGTGTTGTTCACGCTGCCGGGAACGGTGTTCCTGTATTACGGCGAGGAGCTCGGAATGCAGGCGACCAAGCCGGATCCGGAATTGCGCACGCCGATGCCCTGGACGAGCGAGCCGCCGAATGCGGGGTTTGCGAAACCGGATGTGCGCGCGTGGAAACCGCCGCAGCCGGAATTTCGCGAAGTCAATGTCGCGGCGCAGATCGATCGGCCCGACTCGATGTGGGCGCTGTATCAGAGTCTGGTGGCGCTGAATTTGGACTCGGCGGCATTGCGTCGGGGGAAACGTGTGGAGGTGCGCGCGAACGAGCCGGACATTTACGTGCAGATGCGCGAAGCGGAGGGCGAGGTGGTGTTGGTGATCGGGAACTTCGATACGGAGTCGCGCCGCGGAGTGGAGTTAAGCGCAGCGAAGAGCCCCGTGCGCGCTGACTGGCGAATGAAGGAGGACATCGAAGGAGCGAAGGTGTCGACGCCGGAGTGGACGACGCGGGGCGGTTTCGAAGGATGGGTGCCGATCGCGGAGCTTGCGCCGGAGTCGCTGTATGTCGTGCGCTGGCGGAAGTGAGGTGGAGCCTGACGTCCTCGTCAGGCTTGAGCGTGGGTGATCGCAGCGTCTCAAGCGGCGGGGTCGGGAGACCCCGCCCTACATTGCCGATGGTGGATTTTCCGCGTGAGACCGTGGTGGAGTCGCGCCGTGTTGGTTTTGCACGTGGTGCCGGTGCGTATTCGGTGATCCGTTACGGGCCGCGAAATGGCACTTTTTCGGGATGTGGCGGACAATGGGGCTTGGCCCCGAGCTGTCATGCTGCGTTCACGACCGGTGAGATTTCTGATCACGCGCATTGCGCGAGCCTACGGGTTTCTCGACCCGGTGGCGCTGATGGCGAATTTGCGGGGCTTTGCGAAACCGTCGGAAGTGGCGGAGCCGATCGAGCTCTTGCGCGCGGGGATGTTGTTTCATGCGCGCGGGCTGGTGAACACGAAGGCGATTCAGAACAATCTCGACTGGGTGTGGCCTTATTGGGTCGAGCGGCAGTTCAATCCCGGCGATCCGTCGTTCATTCCACGGGCGTTTTCGTTCAGTCACATCAATCTTACGCATCGCAACTGGACGGCGGTCGGATTGCCGGATGTGGCGTTTTATCCGATCGTGGATCCGCGCGGGCTGGTGACCTCGCTCTTCGACGGATGGTCGCTCGATTTCTGGTTCGTGCCGGAGAATGGCGAAGCGGTGATGTTGCCGTCGAAGTTGAGCGACGCGGATGTGCGGCAGGAGTTGAGCCTGACGGACAATCTACGTGTGCGGACGGTGGCGACGTTTGGAAACTCGAGCGGCGGCGGCGCCGACGGAGCGGCGCACGCCAAGGGAGTGACGTTGGAGTCGGTGGTGGAGATGGGTTTCAAGCAGGGCGAGCCGCAGTGTCGTGTGCGCGTGCAGGTGCACGGTGGAAAACGCGGCGCGGTGGCGGTGGCGGTGCGCCCTTACAACCCGGAAGGCGTGAGCTTCATCAAATCGATCGAGACGTTGACGCAACGCAGCGGATTTCTCGTGAACGGACGCAATGAAGTGATCTTCGATCGCGCGCCGGCGAAGCAGTTGTTGTCGAACTACGCGCATGGCGACGTGCTGCTCAGATTGCGCGAACCGCTGGCGGAGAAGGAAGTGAGTTGTCCGGTGAGCATGGCGACGGCGGTGGCGTTGTTTCCCACGTCGGGCGAGGACAACAACACCTGCGAGATTCGCGTGCCGATCTACGACGAGTTGGATGCGCGGCATCGTCCGAGTTTCAAAGGCACGCAAAGTTGGAGCGAGGCGATGAGCGGGCTGGCGCGGCTGCACGTGAGCGATGCGGCGGTGCAGCGATTGTATGATCTGGCGCTGGCGAACACGGTGCTGCATGCGCCGCGCGAAGTGTATCCGGGACCTTATACGTATAAGCGATTTTGGTTCCGCGACGCGGTGTTCGTGTTGAACGCGCTGCTGACGCTCGGCGGCGTGGAACGGACGCGGCGGGCGTTGAAGGAATTCGCCCCGCGGCAGCGGATGGACGGCTATTTTCTGTCGCAGGAAGGCGAGTGGGACAGCAATGGCGAGGCGTTGTGGTTTTATCACCGGTTCGCGTCGTTGACGGGCGAGACGCTGCCGCGCGAGTGGCTGGACGCGGTGGCGAAAGGTGCGCGGTGGATCACGAAGAAGCGTTTGCCGAAGGATGGAAAACCCGAGGGCGGCTTGTTGCCCGCGGGTTTTAGCGCGGAGCATCTGGGGCCGAACGATTTCTATTATTGGGACGATTTCTGGGCAGTCGGCGGATTGCGCGGCGCGGCGGAGTTGTTGCGGCCGGTGGATCCGAAACTGGCGGACGCGTGCGCGGCGGAAGCGATCGAATTTTTGGATACGATCGTGAAATCGTTTCCGGCGGGGCCGCATCGGCGTTTTCCGAAAGCGATTCCGGCGTCGCCGCATCGACGGATGGATTCGGGCGCGGTGGGATCGCTGGTGGCGGATTATCCCTTGCAGTTGTTTGCCGCGGGCGATGAGGCGCTGGTGAAGACGGCGGATTATCTGCAGGGGCATTGCCTGCATGGCGGCGGATTTTTCCAGAACATGATCCATTCCGGGATCAATGCGTATCTGACGCTGCATCTCGCGCAGGTGAGATTGCGGGCGGGCGATGCGGCGTCGGCGTGGGAGTTGATGGAGGCGGTCGTGCGGTTGGCGTCGCCGACGGGGCAGTGGCCGGAGGCGATTCATCCGCTGACGCTCGGCGGCTGCATGGGCGACGGGCAGCATATTTGGGCGGCGGCGGAGTGGTTGATGTTTGTGCGGAATTTATTTGTGCGGGAGGAGATGGGCGATGGCGGGAGATTGGTGATTGGGGCGGGCGTGAAGTCGGAGTGGTTGCGCGCGGGAGAGACGAGTTTCGGGCCGACGCTGACGTCGTGGGGTGCGGTGACGGTGCGATTTGCGCGCGCGGGAGAAGCAAGTGTGCGCGTGAAGATTGAAGGCGAATGGCGCGGGGCGGCACCGCGGCGGGAAATTCGGGTGCCGGGATGCGACGCGCTGGAGTTGGCGGCGGGGGATGGGCGGAGCGAGGTCGTGGTGCGGGGGAACCTGACGGAGTCGTCGGGTTGAACGCGGTGCGCTCGAACGGCCCGACGGGGGCGTCGGGCTCCACCTTGCGCGTGAACTGTTACGGGGTTCGAAGGTCTTTGGAGGCTCTCGCGCCGAGTGCGCGCGAGGCGACGCATGAACATTTGCATGATGACCAACACCTACCTGCCGCACGTCGGCGGGGTGGCTCGCTCCGTGAGCACGTTTGCGGAAGAGTTCCGCAAGCGCCGGCATCGTGTGCTCGTCGTGGCGCCGGAGTTCGAAGGGAAACCGTTGTCTCCCCGGCAGGCGGCGATCGTGGAAAGGGTTCCGGCGATCCAGAAATTCAACGGAAGCGATTTTTCGGTGAAGCTGCCGATCGTGGCGGTGCCGCCGCGGTTGGACGAGTTTCGGGCGGACATCATTCATGCGCATCATCCGTTTTTGTTGGGCGACACGGCGCTGCGGATGGCGGCGACGAAGAATGCGCCGGTGGTCTTCACGCATCACACGCGCTACGAAGATTACACGCACTACGTGCCCTTTGACTCGCCGGCGTTGAAGGACGTGGCGATCAATCTTTCGACGCATTTCGCGAACCTCTGCGACGGCGTGATCGCGCCGAGCGAGAGCATCGCGAAGTTGATCAAACGACGCGGGGTCGAAGTGCCGATTCGGGTCGTGCCGACGGGGATCGACGTGGCGGCGTTTGCGGCGGGCAACGGGCAGAAATTTCGAGCGAAGCTCAAAGTGCCCGAGGATGCGTTTGTCGTCGGGCACGTCGGGCGGCTCGCACCGGAGAAGAACCTCGAGTATCTCGCGGAGGCGGTGGCGTTGTTTCTCAAGCGAGCCCCGGAGGCTCGTTTCGTGGTCGTGGGCGGCGGGCCGTCGGAGGAGAAGTTGCGCGAAGTCGCGGAGAAAAATGGGGTCGCGGATCGGCTGGTGATGGCGGGGAAGCACACCGGGAAGGCGCTGGCGGATGCCTATAACGCGATGGATGTGTTCGTGTTTGCGTCGTTCACGGAGACGCAAGGCATGGTGTTGTCGGAAGCGATGGCGGCGGGGTGCCCGGTGGTGGCGTTGAATGCGTCGGGCGTGCGCGAAGTGCTGCGCGACGGAGTGAACGGTTTCATGCTGGCGAAGAACGCGAGCGCGGGACGGTTCGCGAGTGCGCTGGAGCGGCTGCATCGCGATCCCGCGCAGCGGAAGGAATTTTCGGCGGCGGCGCGGGAGACGGCGGAGTTGTTTTCGAAGGAGCGGTGCGCGGAGCTGGCGTTGAAGTTTTATGAAGACGTGCGGCAGATGACGCGACGCGAACGCATGATGGTCGAGCGCAGTCCGTGGGGAACGCTGCTCGAGCGGATTCAGGTCGAGTGGAATTTGCTGGCGGAGAAAGCGCAGGCGGTGGCGGAGGCCGTCGGCGGCCGGTAGGCCGACGAGGGAAGATCCAAGGACCAAGATCCAAGATCCAAAGAAACATCGGTATCCAATGTTCAAACACGGAGAAACCTGCCGAAATGCGTTCGGAGCTTGGAGCTTGGCGGTTCTCTGGAGCTTGGATCTTGGAGCTTGGAGTTTTTGATCATGTTTGCGGGCGTTGAAGCATTGATCCATCGCGCGCGGATTCGGTTGAGCCGGAACGAGTGGGCGATTCGACACCTGGGGCTGGCACCGTCGCACGGGACGAGCGAGGAGCCGGGACTGTTGCTGATCCAGATCGATGGGTTGGCGCGGAGGCAGGTCGAGGCGGCGCTGGCGAAGGGGCGAATGCCGTTCGTGAAGCGGTTGATTGCGCGCGAGGGTTATGAGATGCGGACGTTTTATCCGGGGCTGCCGTCGACGACGCCCGCGGTGCAGGCGGAGCTTTACTATGGGGTGAAATCGGCGGTGCCGGCGTTCAGCTTCTTCGATCGGGCGATGAAGAAAGTCGGACGGATGTGGGATCCGGATTGGGCGAAGGCGCGCGAGGCGAAGTGTGGCGAGACGGCGGAAGGATTGCTGAAAGGCGGGAGCTCGTGGTCGAACATTTACACGGGCGGCGCGGGGCAGGAGGAAAGTCATTTTTGCGCGGCGAGCATCGGGCTCGGCGACATGTGGCGGAGCGGGAAGGTGAAGAATTTGTTTTTGTTCACGATCCTGCAGCTCCCCTCGGTGGTGCGGATTTTGTGGCGGTTGATGATCGAGCTCGGCGTCGCGGTGAGCGATGCGGTGCAGGCGATCGCGCGCGGACGGCTGCCGAAACCGGAGCTGATGTTGATGGTGTCGCGCGTGTTTGTCGGCGTGGGGTTGAGGGAGTTGTTGACCTTGAGCGGTCAGATCGAGGTGACGCGCGGGCTGCCGATCGTGCACATCAACTTCGTCGGCTATGACGAACACGCGCACGTGCGCGGGCCGGGATCGGCGCTCGCGCATTACGGATTGCGCGGCATCGACAATGCGATCCGCAAAATCGTGCGCGCGGCGCATCGCTCGAAGCGGCGCGATTATGCGGTGTGGATTTTCTCGGATCACGGGCAGGAAGTGACGCGGCCGTTTACGGACAAGGTGCCGGAAGGGATCGAGGCGGTGTTGCACGACGCGTTGGAGATTTCGAAGCAGCGGGACCGGGCGTGGCGGGCGCGTTCGCAGCGGCGGCCGGTGGAGGCGTCGACATGGTTGTCGCGCAACCAGCGTTATCAGGCGCGTGTGGCACGGATGCGCGCGGACGAGTCGATCACGCTGGAGGAAGGCAAGAGCGTGATCGTGGCGGCGATGGGTCCGGTGGGGCATGCGTATTTCGCGCAGGCGATGACGGACGATCAGCGGATGGCGCTGGCGCGGCGGCTGGTGCAGCGCGGCGTGCCGGGCGTGCTTGTGCGGACGGAGCGTGGCGTGACGTGGTTGCATGCGGGCGGAGAGACGCGCGTGCCGGACGAAATGCCGGCGCTGCTGGAGGCGCATGAGCCGGAGTTGCGCGCGACGATCGCTGAGGACGTGGCGAATTTTTGCGCGATCCCGGATGCGGGAGATTTGATTCTGGTGGGATGGAGTCCGACGGAAGGCGCGTGGAGTTTTGCGGAAGGCGAACGCGGCGCGCATGGCGGATTCGGGCCGGACGAAACGCGCGGATTCCTCTTGTTGCCTCCTCGCACGGTGTTGCCGGCGGGATCGGAGAGCTTTGTGCGGCCCCAGGGATTACGGGCGGCGGCGCGGCATTATCTTGGGCGCGAATCGCTGGAGCCGCGCGTGCAAGTGACGCCGGGGGCGGGACGTCTGCGGTTGATGACTTACAATGTGCATGGCTGCGGCGGGATGGATGGACGGGTGTCGCCGCGACGCGTCGCACGAGTGATCGCGGCGCAATCGCCGGACATCGTGGCGTTGCAGGAAGTGGATTTGGGGCGGAGGCGTTCGCGGGCGGAAGATCAGGCGGCGCTGATTGGAAAGCAGATCGGGATGCACGCGGTGTTTTGTCCGACGATCACGCGCGGCGAGGAGCATTATGGGCATGCGTTTTTCAGCCGCTGGCCGGTGGAGATCGTGCGACGCGCGCATTTGCCGCATGATCCGAAAGGCTGGTGGAAGGAGCCGCGGTCGGCGCTATGGGTGCGGGTGAACGTGAACGGCACGATCGTTCACGTGGTGACGACGCATCTCGGACTCGGGCCTTACGAGCGGTTTTTGCAGATGCAGGCGCTGCTCGGCCCGGAGTGGCTGGGGCGGTTGGGCCGCGATGAGCTCGTGTTGATGTGCGGGGATTTCAATCTCACGCCCGGCAGTCGGCCGTATGGGATGGCGGCGAAACGGTTTCGCGACGTGCAGGCGGCGCGTCAGGGGCATCGGCCGTTGAGCACGTTTAGTTCGATGCGGCCCTTCATGCGGCTGGATCACATTTTCCTGTCGGAAGGTTTTCGCGTGGAAAACGTGATCGTGCCGCGGAATGAACTTACGCGCGTCGCTTCCGACCACCTGCCGCTGGTCGCTGATCTTTTATTCGAGCCTGCAGGCGTCGAAACGCCCACGCGGTCGTGATCGTGATTGCGATCGCATAGGCGACGAAGATGGCGATGCGGGCGGGCGTGAGGTCGTCGCTCATCTCGCCGAAAAGGATGCCAATGATGGATTTGATGACGTGGATGATGCCGCCCCAGAGCAGGTAGGTGCCGAGCGGAACGCCGACGAGAGGGAGGACGTAGTTTTGCGCGAAATACGGCACGGCGGGGAGCAGCATCGTGAATTGCGTGAGCGGGACGTGCGCGGCTTTGGGGAGTTTCTTGCGCCAGCGCTCCATGTGGCGGGCGAAGAAGGACGGAGCGAGTTTTACGAGCGCGTAGCTGGCGAGGAGCTGGAGGATGACGGAGGCGGCGACCAGTGCGAGGCCGAGGCCGAGGCCGAAGCGGACGCCGGCGACGGCGTGGCAGATGCTGACGGGGAAGCCGAAGAGCGGAAGAACGGTGATGAGGACGAAGACGAGGAAGCCGTTGATTTCCTGGGCGCGGGCGTGGAGCGCCTCGACGTCGATCTGGCGGTAAACGAGTGCGAGCGCGACACAGGCCAGGACGATGGCGATGAACGTGACGATCTTCCGGCGATCGATCTCGTAGCCCGCGATGGTGAGTTCCATTTTCTCCAGACCGCGGGGCGGAAGGGAGGTTCGGGCGGGAGGAATCGATGAGCGCGCGAACCGCTGCCTAGTTCTTGCTCGTGATCGTTATCGCGATCGTGCTCCAAAGCAGGAACGGCGGAGGAAGGCCGCGGCGGTCGAGCACGATTACGATCACGAGCAAGAGCACGAAACGCGCGCGAGTGGAGGTGCGCCCTCCCCTGCCGGGATTATCCGGCCAGGACTTTGGCGCGGGCTTTTTCCAGGATGCTCAAGAGCTCGGCGAAGTCTTCGTCGCGGGTGCGGCTGTGGATTTGGAAATCGAATTTATGCGCTTCGCGGAGCTCGGCTTCGGCGGTGGCCATGCGGCGGGCGATTTCGTCTTCGTCGTCCTGGGCGCGGGCGCGCATGCGAGCGACGAGGCGCTCGTGATCGACGACGATGAAGATCGTGGTCATGTGGCGCGCAAGCAGCGGGTTGGCGCGGGCGGCGCGGCGGAAGCTTTCGACGCCTTGGACGTCGACGCTCATGACGAGATTTTCGCCGCGGGCGAGCGGTTCGAAGACGCTGGATTTCAGCGTGCCGTAGCGGCGGTCGTTGCGGGAAGACGGATCGGCGTGGACCCAGGCCCATTCGAGAAATTCGTCATTGGCGACGCGGCGATCGAATTCGGCGGGCGAGAAGAAGTGATAGTGGACGCCGTTGATTTCGCCCGGGCGCGGGGCGCGGGTGGTCGTGGTGATGACACGCGAGAAGGACGGATCCTCGGACACGAGCCGGTCGCAGAGCGTGCTTTTGCCGGAGCCGGCGGGACCGGCGAGGACGAGGAGAACGGGAGGCGGGTTGCCCGATGAAGTCATTCCGCGGCCGGAGTAGAAGCCTGCTTGCAGGCGATAAGCGACGTGGGTTGCGAGGAATCGCCTGCGAGCAGGCTCCTACATGAGGTCGGCATGGTCGGGTCAGTAGGTGAAAGCGACGATCGAGAGGAGCAGGCCGTAGGCGGCGATCGCGGCGCCGAAACCGCGGGTGCGAGCGGGGCGGGCGAAAAGCCAGCCGAAGAAATCGCGGAGGCGGAAAGGCGAGGCACCGAACCAGATGGCGATGGCGATGAGCAGATAGACGATCGTCACCATGAAGAGCCGCTGCGGGTGTTGATACTCCATGTAGGCGGCGCCGAGGAGAGGTTGCGCGGAAAGGAGGGTGAGCACGCAGAGGCCGCGCACGGCGAGGAAGTCGGGCACGCATTTGAACGCGAGCACGGCGACGGCGGCGAAGCCGAGCGCGAGCGGCACGCGGTAGTTGCCGAAGTCGGCGGGGGAAAGATGCCAGACGTTATAGAGAAACCAGAGCGAGCCGGCGCCGAAGAAGATGAGCGCGGCGCTGGTGGAGCGCGGGAAGGATTTCAGGATCGCGACGGCGCGGGTGCTGTTGAGGAGCAGCGGGAGGCCCAGCGCGAGGAGGACGAGGCCGGGGAGAAGGGTGGCGAGGAGGAGGGACATGGTGCCGAAAACGTCGTGCTCGTGATTCGTGCTCTTAATCGTGATCGGCGGAAGCAAGATCCCCGTAGGTTGCTGCGTCCTCATTGAGCTGGATCCCGAGCGACTCCAAAAGGCCGACTAGCATTGAAACCACTGCGATGAGGATCTCCTTCCCCTCACCTGCTCGATCGGCGGCCAAAAGAGATTTTACCCGGAGCACATCCAAACACGCCGCGCATTCGAGTGCCGAACCACGCGCAGCATCCAGATATCGCCCGCGATCGGCGCGGGAGCGTTTGCCGTTACCTTCGGCGATGTTGAGGACGATGCTGGTCGAAGCGCGGTCGAGTTGATCGCGAGCAGCGAGCTTGGCGGGAAGTTCGGCGATCACTGCGTCAGCGAACGCAACAAACCGGAGAGCCTCCTGATAGACGCGCAGCTTTTCGTGATCGAAGTAGGTTCTGGCCATGCGGATCGATTAGGGGAGCACGAGCACGATTACGAGCATGAGCACGATCAGGCCACTCCGGCGAGGACCAGTTCGCCATACAGCGTGCTCACGCTGGCGCGGGTGATTTTTAGCGGGACGAGCTGGCCGATGAGGCGCGGGTCGGCGTCGAAGACGCAGACGCGGTTGCCGCGGGTGCGGCCGGTGAAACGGGCGCCGCTTTTGTCGGGGCCTTCGATCAGAACTTCCTCGGTCGCGCCGATGAGGCTGGCGGTGCGGCGTTCGGAGTTGCGGCGGAGGATGTCGAGGAGGACCTGGTTGCGATGCTCTTTCACCTCGTCCGGAATTTGGTCGCCCATGTCGGCGGCGGGGGTGCCGGTGCGAATCGAATATTTGAATACGTAGGCCATGTCGAAGTCGCAGGCCTCGAAGAGTTCGCGGGTTTGTTCGAACTCGGCATCGGTTTCGCCGGGGAAGCCGACGATGACATCGGTGGAGAAATACATGCCGGGCGTCGTGGCGCGGAGGGCGTCGACGATTTCCTGGTAACGCTCGCGCGTGTAGGGGCGGTTCATCGCGCGGAGGATGCGATTGCTGCCGCTCTGCATCGGCAGGTGCACGTAGGGGCAGAGTTTCGGGAGGCGCGCGTAGGCGGCGACGAGGTCGTCCTTGAAGCCCCGTGGGTGCGGCGAGGTGAAGCGGATGCGCTCGATGCCGTCGATGGCGTGGACGCGTTCGATGAGTTGGACGAAAGGCGAGATGCCGTTCGTGTGGACGTAGTCGCGGCGGCCGTAGCTGGTGACGATCTGGCCGAGGAGCGTGATTTCGCGAACGCCGCGGGCGGCGAGGCTTTCGCATTCGCGGACGATGTGGTCCATCGGGCGCGAGCGTTCGTCGCCGCGGGTTTTGGGGACGATGCAGAAGGCGCAATCCATGTTGCAGCCCTGCTGGATGGAGACGAAGGCGGTGACTTGGCGATCGGCGAGCTCGTGGTCGCGGATGGTGTTTTGCGAACCCGCTTCCTCGGCGATGTCGACGATGGTTTCGCCGATGGGGACGCCGGCGTCGCGGGCGGCGCGGAGGTTGTCGAGGTAGTCGGGGACTTGGTGGAACTTCTGCGTGCCGACGATGAGGTCGACGTCGGGCAGTTGATCGAGGAGGGAGGCGCCGCGGTTTTGCGCCATGCAGCCGAGGATCCCGAGGACGAAGTCGGGCTGTTTCTTTTTGCGGGCTTGGAGGTAGCCGGCTTTGCCGATGGCTTTTTGTTCGGCGGCGTCGCGGACGGAGCAGGTGTTGAGGAGGAGGATGTCGCAGTCGTTTTCGTCGGTGACGATGCGATAACCGCGGGCACGCAGCATCGCCGCGACAGCCTCGCTGTCGCGCTCGTTCATCTGGCAGCCGTAGGTTTTGATATGAACCCGGTTCACGCGCGGAGCGGTTCTAGGTAAACCGTCGGGGCGGAGGGTCAACGCGGGAAACCGCGCCGGACCCGAGGAGAGTGTAACCTAATAGGTTACACTTTGCGGGGCGGTGCTTGCGTGATCGCGAGCGCCGGAGGCATGCTGCTGGAAATGACGAGGTGGATGTGGGCTCTGTTCGTGGCGTGCGGGCCGGTGTGGTGCGCGGGCGCCGCACGGGCGCCCGAGGTCGTGTTCGTCGTGATCGGTGACCAGCATTCGGCGTATGGGCGGACGGCGCAGTTTGTGGCGCAGGTCGATCGGGTGAAGGCGGAGAACGTCGGCGTGCCGGTGGCGGTGTTGATCAATGGAGATGTGTTCGAACGGGGAAATGCGGTGGCGAAGCGGAGTGCGGGTGAGGTGGATTTCGCGATGATCGCAGCGCTCGCGCGGCGCGGGCCGGTGGTCGTGAATCTGGGGAATCACGAGCCGGAGTTTTATGACGTGGCGGAGTCGGTGCGGCGGTTGCGCGAGGCGGGCGCGACGGTGGTGGGAAGTTTGGTGAACCGGGAGACGGGCGAAGGGTTTGCGCCGGCGGGTGTGACGTTGGGGCTGGGCGGGATGGAGGTGGTGATTGTCGGCGTCGCCACGGATTTGATCGCGCAGTATCGCGCGGCGGTGCGGCCGGAGTTGGATCTGACGAAACCGGCGGTGTGGGCGCGGGAAAGATTTCCGGGGTGGTTTGCGCGGGCGAATGTGCGCGTGGTGTTGAGCCATTCGGGTGTGCGGTATGATCGGGAAATTTTTCCGGTGGTGCCGGAGGGGACGTTGTTTGCGGGGGCGCACGATCATCTGCGGTTCGTGCATCGGATGGGGCGGACGGTGTATGTGCATTCGGGGGCGTGGCAGGGGTATTTCTCGGTGGCGAAGTTGCGGCGCGATGCGGGAGGTGCGGTGACGTGGGACGTGGAGCAGGTGGCGATTCGCGATGGGGATCCGGCGGATGCGGAGATGGCGGGTGTGGTGCGGGCGGCGCGGGAGAAGCATTTGGCGCCGGAGGATCTGGTGGTGGTCGGGCGGACGACGGCGGAGATGCCGCGGGAGGACGCGGCGAAGTTTGTGGCGCGCGCGGTGCGGATCGCGGCGGGGGTGGACGCGGTGTTAATCGGGAACACGACGTTTGGCGATGGGCTGCCGGCGGGGGACGTGACGCGGGAAGCGTTCGATGCGTGCGTGCGCTTCGATGGGACGATTTGCGTGGCGGAGGTGAGCGGCGCGGAGCTGAAGCGATTGCTGGCGCGCGCTAACCAAAATGTGGATACGCCGTTCGAGGAGCGACGCGGGGAGTTTCAATTTGCGGATGGGCTGGCGGCGGCGGAAATCGACGAGGCGCGGATGTATCGGATGGCGACGACGGATTGGGGAATGAAGAACCGCGGGCGGTATTTCGGGCGGGAGGATCTGGTGTTTGTGGAGCGGCCGGAACTGCGGTTGAAGGCGGTTGTCGCGGAGGCGTTGAACGGAAAATGAAGACGACGTCGGTCATGGCTTGGAAATCGCCTGCGAGCAGGCTCCTACCCTTCGCGCTTGCGGCGGTGATCGGGGTATCGGCGGCGATCGGCGCGGAGGAGAAAGGTGGGGAGGAGGACGGCGTTTCGCTGGATGCGCTGTATGAGACGGGACGGGCGTTGTTCGATCAGTTCGCGCCGGCGGAGATCAAGGAGCAGTTCGAGTTTCCGACGAAGGAGCAATGGGACGAGTTTGCGGGGCAGTTGAACGGCGCGTTGCAGGGCGAGGATCTCTCGGCGCTCGCGGAGTATTTGCCGGATGCGAAGGCGGCGCTGGTGGCGTTGCGGGCGCTGCCGGGATACGAGGATTACGCGGACTGGTTGCAGGAGCGGATCGACTACATCGAGGCGGCGAAGGACGTGACGAGTGCACCGGCGCCGGAAGGGAAAGTGGAGCCGTCGTTGTCGACGCCGAAGGTGGACCCGGCGGAGCCCTCCCCTGCTCGCGTGAGCATTCCGCATTACGAGCTCTGGCTCGAGCGGATGATCGAACGGCCGATGCCGGCGAATGCGGGCAAGTTTTTGCCGGTGGTGACGGCGGCGTTTGAAGCGGAAGGTGTGGCGCCGGAGATCGCGTGGCTGGCGGAGGCGGAGTCGACGTTCAATCCGAACGCGAAGAGTCCGGTGGGTGCGAAAGGGTTGTTTCAGTTTATGCCGGAGACGGCGAAAGGATTGGGGCTGAGCACGTTCATGCCGGACGAGCGGACGCATCCGGAAAAATCGGCGCGGGCGGCGGCGAAGTATCTGCGGGAGTTGTATGGAAAATTTGGAGACTGGCCGCTGGCGTTTGCGGCCTACAACGCGGGCGAAGGGCGCGTGCGGCGGTTGTTGAAGAAACACGAGGCGACGACCTTTGCGGGAATCGCGTCGGCGCTGCCGTCGGAGACGCGGATGTATGTGCCGAAAGTGTGCGCGACGATTGCGGTGCGGGCGGGGATGACGCCCGAGCGGATTCCGGCGCCGCGGTCGTAGCGGGGCGTTATGCTTGAGCGCGAAGGTGCGCGATCAGTTCGGCGGTGCCGGCGGTCATGGAGATGCGCGGTTCGTAGCCGAGGTCGCGGCGGGCGGCGGCGAGGTTGAACCAATGGTCTTTGGCGAGCTCGGCGGCGACGAAGCGGGTCATGGGCGGTTCGCCGCGAAGCGGAAGTATCCGCCAAATGGATTCGCAGACGGCGCCGACGGCGTGAGCCGTGGAAAGGGAAAGGCGGCGGGTGATCGGAGGTTCGCCCACCGCGGTCAGGAGTTGGTTGACCCAGTCCCAGAGGACGACGGGCTCGCCGTTGGTGATGAAGTAGGCGCGGCCCGCGGCGGAGGAAGTGTCACCTATTAGGTGACACTTTTGCAGGGCGGCTTCGGCGAGGAGGTGGGCGTCGACGGCGTTTTCGACATGGACCATGTCGACCTTGTTGGTGCCCGGACCGACGATGCGGAGGCGGCCGGAGCGGGCGCGGGCGAGGATACGCGGGATGAGGTGGGGATCGCCGGGGCCCCAGATGAGGTGTGGGCGGAGCGCGACGGTGCGGAAGGCCGGTGAGTTGGCGGCGAGGACTTCGCGTTCGGCGATGGCTTTGGTGAACGGATAGGCGGCGGGGCAGGACGTGGTGAGCGGAAGGGATTCGTCGGCCCCGGCGAGATCGCGGCCGTTGTAAACGACGCTGGGCGTGGAGGTGTGGACGAAGTTTTGGACGCCCGCGGCGCGGGCGGCGGCGACGAGGGCGCGGGTGCCGAGGACGTTGGTGCGAAAGTAGTCGTCGTAGGGGCCCCAGACGCCGACGCGGGCGGCGACGTGGAAAATGGTTTCGACGCCGGTGCAGGCGGCGACGAGCTCGGAGGGGTTGGGGGTGTCGAGCGAGGCGGAGATGAAGCGGACGCCGCGGGCGACGAGATCGGGCGCGGGGCGGCGGGCGAGGACGATGACGGAACGGTTGGCCGAGAGGAGGCGTTCGACGAGGCGGCGGCCGAGGAAGCCGGTGCCGCCGGTGACGAGAACGGAAGAGGTGCCCACGGAAGACACGGAATACACGGAAGAAAGAGACTGGAAACGATTTCCGTGGGGACGTGCGGGCTAGCGTTTCGGGTCGGACTCGTAGCCCTTGGCGGTGCGGGCCCAGCGGGCGAGCGTGAGGCGGTGGATTTTGGCGTTGTGGCGGACGTCGACGGGGAATTTTTCGCGGAAGTAGAAGAGCTTGATGGAGGCGGTCGCGGGATGCTGGAGCGCGAGTTGGCGGAGCTCGCGGGCGAAGGCGCGGGATTCGGTCGAGTCGCGAAGTTTGATTTCGACGACGACGGCGGGGCGCTGCTGGCCGGGATCGCCGAGGCCGATGAGGGCGCAGCGGGTGACGCGCGGGTGTTGGCGGAAGATTTGTTCGACGGGCTCGGTGAAGAGCGGGCCGGAGGCGGTTTGGACGCGTTCGACCTTGCGGCCGCAGAACCAGAGGCGGTTGTCGGCGTCGAGGTAGCCGCAGTCGCCGAGGCGGTGGAAGACGGCGGCGGAGGCGCCGCCGGTTTGGAGTTCGGAGTCTGGGGTTTGGAGTTTGGCGACCTGCGTGGCCTTGGGATTGTTGTCGTATTCGCGGGTGACGACGGGGCCGCGGGCGATGATTTCGCCGATTTGGCCGCGGGGGAGTTCGCGGGCGTCGGCGAGGGTGGCGATGGGGGCGTCGGTGATCGCGATGATGCGGACGTCGATTTCGGCGAGCGGGCGGCCGACGCAGGCGCCGACGGGGGAAGTGTCACCTATTAGGTGACACTTTGATGGGTCGAGGGCGAGGGTGAGGATTTCGGCGGAGGAGATGGTGGAGATGGGGAGGGATTCGGTGGCGCCGTAGGGGCTGTGGAGTTGGCCGTTGGGGAGGAGTTGGCGGGAGGCGGACCAGAGTTGGGCGGGGACGGGGGCGCCGGCGCAGAGGACGCGGCGAAGGGATGGAAGGGTGAGGTTTCGGGCGAGGCAGTGGTCGGCGATTTTGCGCCAGAGCGTGGGCGACCCGAAGGAGTTGGTGACGTTTTCCTGGCGGATGGCTTGGACGATTTTCGCGGGATCGACGGCGGCGGGGCGGCGCGGGTCGATTTCGGGCACGATGGTGGTCATGCCGAGGGCGGGGTTGAAGAGCGCGAAGATGGGCAGGAGCGGGAGGTCGATTTCGCCGGGCTGGATGGCATAGGTGTCGCAGATCAGGCGGACCTGGGCGTCGAACATGCCGTGTTCGTAGCAGACGCCCTTGGGCGAACCGGTGGAACCGGAGGTGAAGAGGATGGCGGCGAGATCGGAGGGGGCGCTGGGAGCGGGTTGAGCGTTGAGAGTGGAGGGTTGAGAGCTGGGAAGCGTGAGGCGGGAGGTGAGCGAGGAGGAGGCGGTGATGCGGGTGGTGATGGTTTTGAAGGGGCGGCGGAAGAGGCGGCTGACGAGTTGGGCGAGCGGGATGCCGACGAGGGCGCGGGGTCGGGAGCTGGCGACGCAGGCGAGGAAGTTTTTCAGGCCCATGCCGGGATCGATGATCACGGGCACGGCCCCGAGGCGGAAAAGGGCGAAGGCGGAGGCGATGAGCGGGAGGCCCTGGCGGACCATGACGAGCGTTCGGTCGCCGCGGCGGATGCCGGCGGTGGTGAGACGGTGGCACCATGCGGCGACCTCGGCGTCGAGTTCGGCGAAGGTGAGCGTGAGGTAGTCGATGCTGCCGGAGCGGGTGCGGCCGCGCGGGATTTTTAGCGCGGCGCGCGCGGGGTGCGCGGCGGCCATCGAGGCGAGATGGCGGGAGATGTTGGCGTTGGGGGTGTCGGCGGACACGGGGTGGAGGGCGAGCGCGGCGGGGAGAACAGAGATGCTTCGCGTCGGCTCAGCAAGACCGAGAGGGGGAGTCGGCCTGGCGGTGGAGTTCCGATGGGACCAGGGTGCTTCGACGGCTCGGCGGGACCCCGACGGGTCGGGGCAGGCTGCCTCGCCCTACCCTGAGACGAGCCCGACGGGACGTCGGGCTCCACCTATTTCAGCGAGGGGATTTCGCGGAGGAGGTTGGCTTGCCAGGGGAGGAGCAGTTCGTCGAGGCGGGACGGGGCGCGGGCGATTTGGGCGAGTTGGGCGCGGTTGGCGATGAGCGTGGGATCGAGCTCGAGTTTGGCGGCGATTTTGTCGCGGTCGTCTTTGATGCGATCGAGGCGCTCGATTTCGGATTGAGAGAGCGAGACGTGATTGGGGTCGCGGCCGCGGCGGCGCGGGAGCGTTTTCGGGTCGCGGGCGAGGCCGGCCTTGATGGCGGCGGCGAGCGACGGGGCGAGGCGGTCGTGGCGGCGGCCGAGGTGGATGTTGGCGAGGATGGTGGCCTCGGATTCGCCGGTTTCGGCGGCGTTGGCGATTTTGAGGAGGAGCTCGGAGGAGCAGACCTTGAAGGGCGGGACGTCGAGGCGTTGGGCGGTTTGTTCGCGCCAGTGCCAGACGGCGTGGAGGACGGGCAGGCCGGGGCCGCGGAGGCGTTCGCTGCGGCCGATGCGCCAGTCGTTTTCATCGGCGGGTGCGAAGCCGTTTGAGCCGGAGTCGATTTGGGCGCGGCATTGCTGGTGAAGCCATTCGAGCCGGCCGAGTTTGGTGAGCTCGCGGGTGAGGATGTCGCGGAGCGCGGGCAGGTGGAAGACGTCGAGCGCGGCGTAATCGAGCATCTTCTGGGTGAGCGGGCGTTTGGACCAGTTGGCTTTCTGGGAGTCTTTCGAGAGTTTGACGCCGAAGTGGTCTTCGAGGAGCGAGGCGAGGCCGATGCGCGGCCGGTTGATGAGTTGGGCGGCGAGCATCGTGTCGAAGATGCTCCTGGGGCGGAAGCGGCAGAAATCGTGCAGGAGGCGGAGGTCGAAATCGCTCCCGTGCATGATCAGGTGTTTCTCGGCGAGGCGGGACCAGAGGCCGTCGAGTTGGAGAGGCGCGAGCGAGTCGACGAGGAAGATCTGGTCGCCGACGAGGAACTGCAGGAGGCAGACCCGCGTGCGGTAGTGATACATGTTATCCGCCTCGGTATCGAGGGCGACCTCGTCGACCCGGTCGAGGGCGTCGAGGAGTGGCGTGATTTGACCAGGCTGGTCGATGAGGGTGTAGGCGGGCGGGCGAGAACTCACTTTGATACCTAGCAATCGGCGAACGCGGAACGGAAGGAAACGTGAAATCATGCGCAAATCCGAGTCATTTCTCCCAAGAGGTGAGCCACGCGTCGATCAGCAAAGGCAGATCGTCGCTGTAGCCGCCTTCGAGGACGGCGGCGGCGGGGAGTCCGGTTTCGCGGAGCCAGCGTCCGAGGGTGGAGAAGTCCTCGATTTCCAACGTCATAGACGTGATCGGATCGCGTGCATAGGCATCGAAACCGGCGGAAACGAGGATGACGGTCGGATCGAAGGCGATGACGGCGTCGAGGGATTCGCGGAGAGCCTTCATGTGCTCGGCGCGCGCGGTGTGGGGCGCTATTGGCCAGTTTTTGCAATTATCGAACGAGCGCGTGCCGGTGCCGGGGTAGCCGGGGTATTGGTGGACGGAGGAAAACAGGATTCCGTGGCGGGTGTGGACGATGGCTTCGGTGCCGTTGCCGTGATGGGCGTCGAAGTCCCAGATCGCGACGCGTGGGACGTGGAGTTTTTCGCGGAGGAAGAGCGCGGCGACGGCGATGCTGTTGAGGTAGCAGAAGCCCATGGCTTGCTCGGCGGTGGCGTGGTGGCCGGGCGGGCGCATGAGGGAGAAAACGGCTTGGCGGTCCATCACGGCGATTTCGGCGGCGGTGATGGCGGCGCCGGCGGCGCGGCGGGCGTGGGTGTAGATGTTGGGGAAGTGAGGGGTGTCGGCGTCGAAATCGCGGGCGATCTGGAGGCGTTGAAGGTGTTCGGGAGCGTGGGCGAGGAGGAGAAAATCTTCGGCGGCGGGGTTGGGGACGCGCCAGAGCCAGTGGGGATGGGCGGCTTGGAGGTGGGCGGCGGATTTCGTGATGCGCGCGGGTTGTTCGGGGCGCATCGAGGAGCCGTAGTCGGCGCATTGCGGATCGTGGAGGATCAGCATGGGACAAGAGCCGCAAAAAGGCGCAGAAGTCGCAAGAAGCCAAACCGGGTCAGGACTTTATCTTTGGCGGATTTTGCGCCTTCTTTGCGCGACACAGACGATGAATGTGGTGGTGCTTTGTTCCGGTGGGATGGATTCGGTGGCGGCGCTGTATTGGGCGGCGCGGGAACATCGCGTGAGTGCGGTGGCGAGTTTCGATTACGGGGCAAAGCACAATCATCGTGAACTGCCTTATGCCGCGGAGCATGCGGCGAAGCTCGGGGCGCGGCATGAGGTGATTGGGCTGGAGTTTGTGAACCGGTTGTTTGCGTCGGATTTGTTGAAGAGCGGCGGCGAAATTCCGGAGGGGCATTACGAAGCGGAGAACATGAAGCAGACGGTGGTGCCGTTTCGGAATGCCATTTTGCTGTCGGTGGCGGGCGGGTTGGCCGAGAGCGTGGGCGCGACGGGAGTGGTGAGCGCGGCGCATGGGGGCGACCACGCCATTTACCCGGATTGCCGCGAGGAGTTCATGCGGGCCATGGGGGATGCGATGCGGCTGGGGACCTATGCGA
>JAFAAS010000050.1 GCA_023426435.1 Verrucomicrobiota bacterium
TTGCAGGCGCTCTGGGTAGAGCGCGAGAATGTCCGCGACCGGTCGCCCGCGTTGCAGGAGCGCTTGCGTGCGCGTGAGGTAATCGACCCATGCGGGCGCGAGCGACCACCACGAGTTCAAGCGACCAAAGTGCGAACCATAGCGACCATGCGTGAAGCCTGGCGCAAAATCGGACCGCGGTTGATGAATGTAGGAGTGAAGCACCATCCGATTGACGCCGGCGGCGTAAGCGCCGTCGCCGAGCGTCTTCATTTCGGACGGAAGCTCGCGCCATTGTCCGAGGGGCGGTCGCGAGGTGAAGGCCTCGGCCATAACGACTTTTTTGCCCATCGTGTGCGCGGCGGAGGTGGTGGTGACGAAGCCCTTGTAGAGATCGTGGGCCCAGAACTCCACGGCGGGCGAGTCGACGTATTGGTTGATCTTAAATTCGTCGAGGGCGCCACCGTAGCTTTCGGAAACGAGTTCCAATCCGTTCTCGCGCGCAAAACGTTTGAACGTGCCGAAATGTTCTTCCGCGTAGAGATCACCCAGCGTGGTGCGGAAGTCGTTGAGGAAAGCCTCTGACTCTGCGATCGAGCCGACGATGCGACCGGTGAGACAGGGGAGCCACGGCGTGATGTCGTAGCCGCGGCGCTGTTTGAATTCAGCGGGCAGGGCGGCGGTCCAGTTTTGCGGACCCGCTTCCCAGCTGTCGGCGTGCAGCGCGGAGAGCGACGGATGTTTAACCGATCGATTATCCTGCAGCAGTTTTCCGAGACCGTTCTTCAAATGCGACGTCACGGCTTCGGAGTCGAACTTGTCGACCTCGAGCCCTTCGCCTTCAGGTGGCGCGGGATGATTGGTGCGGGCGGTGGTGGTGTAACCAATGCGCAGCAGAGTCCAGCGTCCGGGCGGCGGCGTCCACGAAAGTTCACCGTTGGCTCCGAGTTTTGCGGTGAGGTCGATCGGGCGCGTTCCGGCGATGGCTTTGGCGGCGGCGAGATCGTCCTGGCCGTTTGGCACGGCGGTCATCTGCGGTTTGAGCCCCGTCTTTTCCGCGAGATCAGTGATGCGAGGAATATCGGTGACACGCAGTTCGGCGATGTGGAATGGCAGTGCCTGACGTCCGCCGGTGCGCTGGAAGGTGATGCGAAAATAACGCGCGCTGGTGAGCGGAAAACGGATTTCCTGCCGCGAACCAAATTCCTGGCGGCTCTCGGCAAAACGCTGAAGCTCGCGGAAGCTTCTGCCGTCTTCCGATGATTCGATCACGCCACCAGGCAGCCACTCGTCGTCGCTGGGCACGCCTTCATGCGATTGATGGCGATGCGGGCGGAAGTAGTCGATCGAGACCGACGAGCGAGGTGTAGAGGCAGGATACGTGAGGGTGATCGCGGGATGCTTTTCCGCAGCCTCGAACGTCGTGTGCGTGTCGAAGTCGCCGTCGAGCAGCTGCGCCAGCCCCTCGACCAGCCTGGAGCTGTTCGCAGTCGGGGCCGGGCCGGTTTGATCGGGCTCGGGCATCGCGAGCACCGCGACGTCGCGATAGAAATCGAGTTTGCTCGGCGGCTGCGGCAAACGGCCGCTCCACGTGCGCCCGCCGTTGATTTCGGTTTCGCTCCACACGACCATTTTCATCGATTGCTCGACGGTATTCCACGGGCCGCCGCTGGTGGCCCAACCCGCGCAATTCATCACGCTGATCTTGAGGCCGAGCTCACCCGCAGTCTCGAAGGCATAACGCATGTAATCGTGCCATTCGTCGGAGCCGTAGCGGATCGGGCCTTTGGGCAAATACAACGCTGCGTCGAACAACATCGCGCCACCGATGCCGACGCGCTTCATGTCTTCCAAGTCGGCGCGAATGCCCTCCTTGGTAACGTTGCCGTTGATCCAGAACCAAAATGTCCACGGTTTCGCGTCGAACGGCGGCGATTGGAAATCTTCACGCGGGGTCGTCGCCGCGCTGAGACTGAGCGAGCCGGCGAGCGTGAGCGAGAGGAGGCGCGTGCGGGAGAAAAGGCGCATGAGTTGGGGCTGTTTGAGTTTCACCAGGACGGATGGCCATTCGCCGTCGTGCCGTTTTCGCCCGAGATGCTCCAGGCAGGAGATTTAAGCATAAACGAACCGCGAAGGGGTTGAGAGGCAGGCTGGAACAAGAGCTGGATGGTTGAGCGGACAAAGCCACCGTTGGTCGACAGTTGAGTAATAGAGTGCTCATCCTGCAGGGGTGCGACCACGGCGTGGGGTGAATATGGATACACGCACCGAAATACGGCCTTTTTTGTTGATCAACTGTCTACCAGACCGGTGATCGCGACTCCGGGCGATAGGGCGCATCCATCGCGCATAAGCCTTGGTGCGACAGCGCAACGCTGAATCGTTTCGAGATCATCCAAACCCTATGAAAGGTCGTATTCCTCACTCGGAGTTTAGGTCTTGTTTTCGGCGCTTCTGGCGACCGCGCTTGATCATGTGTTACCTATTTCCGAGGCGGATCGCTGCGGCGGGGAGCTGGCCGGCGGAGAGGTGTGGCATGAATGTCAGGATTCGTTGCCTGCGGTTACTGGCTTGGATTTTTGGGCTCGGATTCGCGGGCCTCTGGAGCAGTGTCGCGGGCGAGTCGTTTGATCTGACGGGTTCGGGATGGACGATCGCGCTGGATCCCACGGACGCGGGTGAGAGCAAGGGCTGGCATCAACCGTCCCGGGATTGGACGGGCGCACAACCACATGGTCGCGAAGGTTGGGATGCCGTGAGCGTGCCTCATGATTATCTGACCGATCCGCGCTATGCTTACGTAGGCGTCGCCTGGTATCGTCGCTCGATCGCCGTGCCTGCCGAAGCGGCGGACGGACGAACATGGCGCCTGGAGTTTGCGACGGTGTTTCAGCGCTGTCGTGTCTGGTTAAACGGAAATGAAGTGGGTGGGCATGAGGGAGGCTACACGCCTTTCGGCTTCGACGTGACGAAGCACCTGCTGCCGGGACGTCAGAACTTCCTCGTCGTGGCGGTCGACAATCGGGTAAAGTTTCGCGCGTTACCCGGCGCGCGTTCCGGCACGACCGCGAATTCCGGGCAGTATCCGTGGTTGAACTACGGTGGAATTCTCGGCGACGTCCTGCTCGTGGCTCATGCGCCGGGATGGATCGCCGGTCAACGGATCGAAACCGTTATGCGGGCGGACGGCTCGGCAGTGGTGAGGTTGGGCGTGCGCGTGCGAAATGATCGTTCCACGCCAGCGACGATTGAAGTAACGGCAAATCTGCTTGATGACGCTGGGGGATTGCTGGTGCCTGTGCGACAGCAGGACGTGCACGCGGGGCCGCGCATGGATGGCGTCATAACTTTCGAAATCACGCTGCCAGCCGGAACGTATCAACGCTGGGAGGTGGATACGCCGGTGACTTACCGCAGTGTGGTGACAGCGCGAACGGAAGCGGAGTTGGATCGGAACGAGGAGCGATTTGGAGTCCGCGAGATTGCGATTGGTGACGCGCAGTTCCTGTTGAACGGGCGGCCAATCCGTCTCGCCGGCGCGAATCGGGCTCGAGGACACCCGCACCATGGCGGAATCGATCCGGATGCGTTGGTCGAGCAGGACCTGCGGCTCATGAAGGACGCGGGATTGCGCTTCTCGCGTCTGCAGCACACGGCGCCGGGCCGAAACCTGCTCGATTGGGCCGACCGCGAGGGGATGTTGCTCATACTCGAGGTCGGGATGTGGGGCTACCTGTCCGAGGATGTGGCCTCGGAAGAGTTGCGCGAACGCTTCCGCCAGGAAATGCGCGAACTCGTGCAACTCGCGGGCAATCATCCCAGCGTCGTGGGTTGGAGCCTCGGCAATGAATACGAATCGTGGACGCCGGAAGGCGTCGCTTGGACACGGGACATGGCGCGTTTCATGAAAGAACTCGATCCGACGCGTCCGGTGACGTTCGCGGCGTTGGGACGCGAGTTGCGCGAATTACGCACGGCTGCCCCGGAGCAGGAGCGCGCCTTCGATTACGTGGATTTGATTTCGACGAACCTCTACTTCAAGCCAAGCGATGTGCCCGAGTATCTCGATCCGGTGCACGCGCGCTGGCCGGACAAGCCGCTGCTCATCACCGAATACGGCTTGCGCGCGGATCGCGTGAAGGCTGAAGACGAGCGGTTGGTGCACTTTGATGCGATGCTCGCGCTGGTGCGGGAACGTCCGTGGATCTGCGGGTTTTCCTATTGGGCGTTCAATGACTACGCGAGCCGCTATCCCGGAACGGGCACAGACGGCTACCGGCGCTGGGGTTTGGTCGACGAGCACCGCCGACCGCGACCGCTTTACGAGCATGTGCGGGCGCAGCTTGCGAACGGAATCGATGCTGCTCCGGGATCAACCGCCGAGAAGAAAAACGACTGAACAGAAGCAAGGCACGGGAAGCTTCGGGGTGATTAGAATGTAGAGGATAGAGAAATGGGCGTGAACTTTCCGCCGGCTTTCCGGCGGAGCCGGTAGGCGCTACGCGGAGCGGTGAACAATTCGGTGAACGTTTGACAGCGCACGTGATGTTCGTAGCTAGTTCAGTTCATAGGTAAATTGCTCCCTCAGAAGTGCTTGAGCTCGGGTTCGAGTCCCTTCCTGAGCACCAAAATTTTCCGGAAATGAGGATGCGGGGCGGACGGCGCGAGGGGACTTCGGAGCGTCGTCACGTCAATGCGGGCCAAGGTTGGCCGCTCTTTTGACGGGCGGCTACAAACGCGTTCTGAATTTGTTTCACGACGTCCGCGGATAGAGGACCTTTGGCGGCGGCGTCGATATTACGCCGGGCATTCTGCGGATTGGTGGTGCCGATGAGCGCGCAATGAACGCCGCAGTGAGAGAGCGTGAAGCGCAGCGCGACTTCCGCCCAATCGGTTGTGGCGGGATCGAAGCCGAGATCTTCGAGACGAAGGTTCATCGCTTTGAAGCGGTGGTGATATTCCGCAGCGTATTCTTTATACAGCCCGGGTAATGCTTCCAAGGGGCGCCAGGCGGTGTTGGCCACAGAGCGCTTCGTGAGAACGCCGACATCATGTTTCGTGGTCAGCGGAAGGAGCGTCTCGATGTTCGCTTGATCAACGAGATTGATCGAGGTTTGCACGACTGCGATGGCAGGATGAGCGGCAGCGAAAGCCACCGCTTTGTTGTCTCCGGAGTAGCCGGCGAAGCGGATCTTCCCGGCGTCGCGCGCCTTGACCAGCGCTTCGAGGGCTTCGCCTTTTTGGAGCGTTTCCAGATCGCAGGAATGGAGCAGCATCACGTCGAGCCGATCGGTGCGAAGGCGTTTCAGCGCGCGATCGACGGTCGCGAGGATGAGTGGCGCCGACCAATCTGCGCCGGGCAAATCGGGAGAGCTCTGGCCGCATTTGCTCACCAGGATATATTCATCGCGTCGATGGCTGATGGCGCGACCGATAGCGTCCTCCGAACCCGCGTAACTCGCGGCGGTGTCGATGAGGTTGATGCCATCGTCGAGCAGTTGATTGAGGATCGCGCTGGCGCGTTGCTGTTCCGTTTCGAGCAGACCAATGGGGGCGGCACCGAAGCCGAGCGCCGAAACGGAGAGATCGGTGCGACCCAGTCTGCGCGATTCCATGTGTTTGAGGGCGGTTTTCATAGAAGTGATTGGCGGCATCGCCGTGCTACGGCTGCATCGCTTCGGCGATCAATTCGATCGAGCGCAGTCGCGCCTGGTGATCGTAGATATCGGAGACGATCATGACCTCGTCGACGCCGGTTTCGGTCACGAAGGCTTTCAGCCCGGCGCGCACGGTTGCCACCGAGCCGACGACCGAGCGCGCCAGCATGTGCATGGCCTGCGCCTTCTCATGCGGCGACCAGTAGGTTTCGATATCGTCGATGGGCGGGCGGCTCAGCCCACGTCGTCCGCTGAAGATGTCGGCGAACGACATCTGCTGCGTGGTGGCGAGTCGTTTCGCCTCCGCGTCGGTGTCGGCGGCGATGACGTTGATGCCGGCCATCGCATACGGGCGGTCGAGTTGTTTCGACGGTTTGAAACGGCTGCGGTAGCTCTCGAGCGCAGGCAGCAGCAGGTCGGGCGCAAAATGCGAAGCGAAGGCGTAGGGCAGGCCGAGTTGGGCGGCGAGCATCGCGCCGAAGTCGCTCGAGCCGAGAATCCACAGCGGCACGTTGGTTCCGGCGGCGGGCACCGCAATGATGCGCTGGTTTGGGCTGGCGGGAGCGAAAAACGCCTGGAGCTCGAGCACATCCTGCGGAAACCGTTCGGCGGCGTCGGCCGAGCGCCGCATCGCGCGCACCGCGATGGGGTCCGTGCCCGGCGCGCGGCCGAGTCCGAGATCGATGCGACCCGGATAGAGCTGCGCGAGCGTGCCGAATTGTTCGGCGATGATGTAGGGCGAATGATTCGGCAGCATGATGCCGCCGGCGCCGACGCGAATCGTGCGGGTGCCGGCGGCGAGGTGGGCGATGACGATCGACGTCGCGGCGCTCGCGATGCCTTCCATGTTGTGGTGCTCGGCCACCCACACGCGGCGGTAGCCGCATTTCTCCGCGTGCGCGGCGATTTCGCGCGCGTGATTGAGCGCGGTGGCGGCGTCGGCGTTCTCGGTGACGCGGACAAGTTCGAGGAGGGAGAGAGCAGTCATTTTGTTTCGTTTCTCGCGGCGGAGCGCTCGATCGCGTCGAGCGTTTCATGAAGGGCAACGGCGTCGCGAAAGCTGGGCGCCGAGCGCGTGCCGGAGCGGATATCTTGCGCAATTAATGCGTAAAGACGCGCGACATTCCGCGCGACCGAGTTGTCGGGCCAGCCTTCATAAGCGGACGCGGGGGGTGTCAGTGGAGCGAGCTCGCGCGCGTCGCCGTTGGCGCCGAGAATCGACAGCTGCACGATCTGGCCGTGGCCGTTGGCGCCGGTGACCTGGAGGTCGCCTTTCGTGCCGTTGATTTCCCACAGCAAATTGGTCCCGCGCGACATGCCGCCGCGATAATGGATGGAGAACGCGGCGCCGCTCTGAAGCGTGCCGTGCACGAGGATTTGATCGTGCGAAGTCACGGGGATCGTTTCTCCCGTGTCGGTTACCCGCGTGGTTTTGCGTCGGTTGAGCATGCGCGCGGACAAATCGCCGAGATCGCCGAGCACATCGCGCAGGCCAGCAAGGGTGTGTCCGAGCGGAATAGTGAGCAGCGTCGCGCCATTATTTTTGTCGTAGAGATAGGCGTGGGCGGCATCCGTCTCGCGGCCCCATTGGCCGCCACTCCCCACGAGGGTTGTCGAGAGCACTTCGCCCACAAAGCCGTCGGCGATGAGCTGCCGGAGATATTCGACTTCGGGCGCGACGCGCATCTGCGTGCCAACGGCGGCGACGACGCCCTTGGCTTCGGCGAGATCGGCGAGTGCGCGGGCTTCGGTGAGACCGTTGCCGAGCGGCCATTCGCAATAGACATGCTTGCCGGCGCGGAGCGCGGCGGTGACGAGTTCGTGGTGATGCGGCACCTTGACGGTCACGACAACGAGATCGACGTCGGGCGAGTTGACCAAGGCCTGCGCGTTTTCGAACGCATGCCGCAACCCGAAGGCGTCGGCGGCGGTCCGGGCGCTGGCGAGGCGGGTGTTTGCGACGCCCACGATTTCGTAATCGTCTGGCAGGGCTTTCAGCGCGGGAACATGCGCGGTAGCGGCCCAGTGGATACCGGGGTTCAGGCCGATGAATCCGACGCGGATCGGTGAGTGGGTCATAAGAAGTTCGGCCAAAGGATGGTCCGGAGGTTCAGATTCAATGTCGGTTATGAAGAACCGCCAATCGGGGCGGCAGTTCGCGCGGTTCGCGCGCGGACTACGGACTACGGACTACGGACCACGGGACAACGGACCACGGGACTACGGGACAACGGACTACTGAATACAGGGTGTTTGTTTTGACCGCGACGGGGCGCGGAGGGACGCGAAGGCGGGAGCGGGAAGCGGTGTTTGGGGGCGTTCGCTGTGGCGGGCGACACCTCGAGGCGCGCGGCCGGAATCTTCGGAGAAGACGCCGACGGCTTCGCCCACCCAGTGAGCGATCGCGGGGTTGAATGGTGGGCGAAGACCTTGCCGGCATCGCCCCGAAGGTCAGGAAAGTTTAACGATTAAATCCACGTGCCCTCGCCGGCTTGCGCGCTCGCATCCTCAAATAGGGCCGCGGCCATTCATGGTCGCGTCAGGGATTCTCGCTTGAATCCGTGAAGCCTGATCAAACCCCAAAGAACATGAAGGAAAGATTCCATTCCTCCCCCGAGGATATCACACGATCCCAGCAGCGTTGTGAAAGTCGGCGCAGCTCCGCGCTCCTGACGGCGCTCCTTGCCAGCTTTGTCATGCCGCAGGCGATTTTGGCCCAGTCCGATCCGGCTCGGGGGGCGCAGGAAGATGAAGTGGTGATGCTTTCGCCCTTCACGGTGGAAGCCGAACAAGACCACGGATACCAGGCCGCGAGCACGACGGCGGGTTCACGCTTGTCGGTGTCGTTGAAGGAGACGTCCGCGATGATCGGCGTGATCACGAAGGACTTTATGAACGACGTGGCCGCCGTGGACATCGCCGAAATCGGAAGCTGGGGCGCCAATGTTTACTTCACCGGCGCGGAAGACTCGTCCCTGCAACAGCAGCAGCTGCCCAACGCGATCATCCGCGGCATTCCCGGCAGCTTTCAGTCGCTCGCGCGTAATTACTTCATCACCTACACGAATGTGTTCCCCTATAACGTGGAGCGCATCGAAATCCCGCGCGGTCCCAATGCCGCGCTTTACGGAGATGCGCCGCTCGGTGGTATTGTTAACTCGAATACAAAGCGGGCGAAGGCCGGCCGCGACTTCGGCCAGGTCGGTTTGCGCACCGATAGCGAGGGGAGCTTGCAGGGCACGCTCGATGTGAATGTCAGCGCTGGCAAGAAGCTGGCCGTGCGCGTCAACGCGATGTGGGAAGAGCGCGAAGGCTGGCGTGACGCCGACTTCCAGCGGAACCGGGCCATTCATCTGGCCGGCACCTGGCATATCGCGAAGAACACGACGCTCCGTGGTGAATTCGAATACGGCATCACCAAGAAGAGCCTGCCGCCGCTGACCTACACCGATCAGGTCGCGAACTGGGATGGCACCACGGTTTATACGGCGCCGCGCACGAGCAATTTTTCGAGCGCCACGGGCACGACGAGTTTCGCGACCTCGACCGATTATCTCATCTACGACAGCGGCGCGCCGGAGCTTGGAATCGTCAACTGGCGCGGCTTCGGTCGCACGACCGGCACCGGACTCGCGCTTCTGGCGGAAGAGGATTATTCGGCCGACCTTCGGCCGGGCCTCAGCCTTTTCCCCGTCGTGGGCGATCGCGCTTACACGTTCAATCCGCGCGACATGACGTGGAGCCAGCGAGAGGCGACGATGATGGCCGCCTATCTCGAGCACGTTTTCTTCGACAAGCTCGCCGTCGAGGTCGCCTACAACTATCAACTACCTGAAGTCACCCGCACGCTGGGTCTTTTTAACACGATCTCGCGCGACATCAATCGCGTGCGGCCCGATGGAACGCCGAATCCCCATTTCGAGGATTTGTTCGCCGACATCGAATACACCCGCGATCAAACCCGCAACTGGGTGAACGATGGCCGCATCATGGCGACCTATCCGATCAAGCTCGGCTTCATGGAGCAGCGCATCATCGGTCTCTACGGCCAGCGTCGCGATTACTACAACCAGTTTCGCCACAGCCTGACGCGCGTGAACGGAACGGACCGCCGCATCCGCAATGCGAACAACATCGTGCGCGTGCGGCGCTATCTCGAAGACGGCAACATCCCGCTGGGCGAACCGGCGGACTCGAACGGCCTTGATGTCGACTGGCTGGGCTATCGTTTCACGAAGGAAATGAAGAACACCGCCTATTCGCAGCTTGGCATGGCGGGACGTTATTGGGATGGCAAAGTCGCGACCACCTTCGGGTGGCGTCATGACGAATTCCGCCAGGACGTCACCGACCAAGCCGTGGCAGAATCCGCGCTTCTCATCGGCGATGCGCCGCGGCCGGTCTGGCGTTCGCAAAATCCCGTGCGTAACGCTTCGCCGAATGTGTGGGAGCGTTATCCGAATCGCTTCAAGGTCGATTCCTTCACCGCTGGCGGCGTTTACTTCCCGGTAAAATGGCTGGGGGTGTTCGCGAACTATTCGGAAGGATTCACCGTGCAGGGCGCAGGCTCCCATCTCGACAGCTCGCCGTGGGATCCGCCAACTAACACCGGCATCGATATCGGCGTGAAGGTCGAGTTCTTCGATGGCAAGGTCTCCGGCACCATCAGCCGCTACAAGAGCGAGCGCACCGGCGTGGATCAGGGCCTCACGTCCCGCGCCAACGCGTTCAAGGAAATCTGGAATATCGTCGAGGCCGGTTACGTCGCCGAGGCGGCGGAAGCGGCGGCTGCGGGTAACCAGGCGTTGGCAGATCAACTGACAGCGACGGCGGACGCGAAAGGCGCGATCGGCGATGCCATCGCTCCTGGCGCCTACGATACCCGTGACACGAAAGCCAACGGCTGGGAACTCGATCTCGTCATCAACCCGACCAAGAACTGGCGCGGCATGGTCAACTTCTCGATCTCGGACGCGTTTGTTTCCAACGCCTACTCCGAAACCAAGGCCTATTATAATCAATATGTGGATGAGTGGCGTGAACGCGCGGCGAACAGCGCGCTAACGAACTCCAACGGCATCAACACCCGTCTGTCCACGATCGAGACTGGCTTCTTCAACAACACCGATGGCCGCACGCTCGATCGCACGCCGGATTATTCGGCCCGCGTTTTCACCACCTATCGATTCCCCGAAGGCAAGCTCAAGGGCCTGACCGTCGGCGGCGGTGCGCAGTTCGACGGCGCTCGCGTGATCGGTGCGCAGCAGGTTTGGGATCCGACCACGAAGGCGTTCATCACGCCTGATCCTTTGGCGTCCGTGAAGTCCGAGAGCTACATGCTTCTCAACGCCATGCTCGGCTACGATTTCAAGCTCTGGGGGCACCGGATCAAGACCCAGCTCAACATCAACAATCTCCTCGATGAGGATCAGGTCGTCTTCACGGGCGTGAGCACCTACACCCGTTCGTCGGGCGGTGTGACGGAAGGTTACTTCGTTCCCGGAGCGCCGCGTTATCTCACGCCGCGGACGTTCGTCCTCTCGGCTTCGGTAAGCTTCTAACCGAATACGATCCCGTTCGCGATGAGACCTGTCCTGCTGACTTTGTGCCTTGCCGCCGCCTTCACCGGCGGCGGTCCGCTCCAAGCCTCCTCCGATCGGCTGGTGGTGTTGATCAGCATCGACGGGTTTCCCGCGTCGCTGTGGCGCCGCATGGATTCGCCGACTCCCAATCTCAGGAAGCTTGCGGCCGCGGGTGCGCAAGCGGATGCGATGACGGTAGCGAATCCCTCGCTGACGTGGCCGAATCACACGACGCTCGTCACGGGCGTGGCGCCGCGGCGGCATCGCGTGTTGTTCAACGGATTGCTGGTTCGGAACGGCCCGGGCGAAGCGCCGGCCATCGATCCTCGTGCGACGAAGGAGCGACTGGTGCATGCGCCGACCGTTTACGATCTGGCGCATGCCGCCGGTTTGCGGACTGGCGAATCGAACTGGGTGGCGGTGGCCGGAGCCACGACGATCGACTGGCGCTTTCCTGAATTCCCCAAGGCGGACGATCCGCTGATTGCGGAGATGATGAAAGCCGGGCGGCTTACGCCCGAGGAGTTGAAGGGAATGGAGTGGGGGCAGCCCACGAATCTGCCCTGGCACGACGGAATCTGGATGCGCGGCGCGCGTTACATCCTGGAAGCGCATCGGCCCAACCTCCTGTTGTATCATATTCTCACTACAGACTCGACGCACCACAACTATGGCCCGGGAAACGTCGCGAGTTTTGCGGCGCTGGCCTTCGCCGACCGCTTGGTGGGCGAACTGGTGCAGAGTGTCGAGGAATCGGGGCGGATGAACGAAACCACCTTCGTCATCACCACCGATCACGGCTTTAAGAAAGTAAACCGCTTCGCCTACCCGAACGTGACGCTGAAGAAAGCGGGCCTGCTGCACGCCGCCGGACCGCGGATCGCGGCAGCGGACGTGTGCGTGCGCGGCGGCGGTGGAGTTGCGATGGTGTATATCACGGATCCATCGCGTCGCGTCGAACTCGGCCCCAAAGTGCGCGAGTTGCTCGCGGCGAACGAAGGCGTCGCGGAGGTTCTTGCTGGCAGCGATGGACCATCGCTGGGGATGCCGAGCCCGGACGAATTCGAAGGCATGGGCGACTTCATCCTGTATCCGAAGGACGGTTACGCATTTCGCGACAGCGCCACGGGCGAGGATGAGACGGGACCGGCCATCAACTACGCCGGCACACACGGAGCCAAGGCGAGCGATCCGGATCTCGACGGCATTTTCATCGCGTCGGGCAGGGGCGTTCGACTTGGAGCCACGCTTCCTCGCGTCCGAAACGTGGATGTGGCGCCGACGGTGGCGCGGTTGCTTGGGCTGACGATGGAGGATGTCGACGGCCGGATCCTCGAAGAGATTCTCGTCGGTTCGACGGAGCGCTAGGCGCGGTCTTTCATGGGTGCTGCTGCCTTCATCGCGCGGATCTGGCCGCGAGCCTTTTGCTGGGGCGCGATCATCCTGGCTGCATCAGTGATGAAAGGCGCTTCGCAGCAGGACGCTGCTGGGCGTCACGTTCTCGAACGTGACGGACTTTCGGTGACAATCGAAACGTCGGTCCGACGAGCCACGCCGCGTTTTGACGAAACGGCGGCGGTGAGTGCGGTTCGATGGAACGGCCGCGATTGGCTCACCGGGGCGGGTTTGGCTGATGAGTTCGGATTGGAGGGCTTTGGCGTGTTGGGCTTCAAGGAGGCTCCGATCGGTGGCGACTTCATTAAGATTGGAGTGGGCGTTCTTACTCGCGACGTTCCGGGAACGTATCGTTTTCAGCACTCCTATCCACGACGGAGCGGGTTTGCGGTGCAGGTGATCGCGCGCGAGACCGAGGTGAAGGTAGCGCAGCGCTCCGGCGAGGTGAACGGCTACGGTTACGATTACGCGAAAACCTATACGATCGAGGCGGCCGGGCGGCTGGTGATTGCCTACGAACTCACCAATCGAGGCGGCCTCGCGTTCAGGTTCGAACACTACAATCACAATTTCTTCGGCGTGAAGAGCGTCGGCGGAGCGAAGGGTTCTCGAATTGAGACGCCGCTACGATTGCAGAATCCCCCCGAAGGCTGGTCCTTGGTAAGCGATCATGACGCACAATGGGTCGGGGCAGATTTCCCCGCGCCCGGTCGTTTCTGGCGGATGCCGATGAATCCGGCGGCGGAAAGGCATGCGCTGAAACTGTCATTGAAAGATGGATACTCGGTGCGAATGACCGGCAGCAGTGCGGTGACCCGACTTTCGGTCTGGGTGGATGAGACGGCGATTTGCCCGGAGCTGTTCAGCCGATTCACGCTGGAGCCGGGAGAAACAGCGCGATGGACGCGCACGTATGAGTTTTTCAAATCGGGGGAAAGGAGCGCCGCGCTATGAGATGGACGATGGCTTGGGCGCTCGTGCTCGTTTGGGTGATGCCCGGTTTCGCGCAGTTGCGTGTGGCGTCGCTGTTCCAAGATCACGCGGTGCTGCAACGCGAGCGCGCCGTGCCGGTGTGGGGCGAGGCGTCCCCCGGAGAGCAGATCGCCGTGAGATTTGCGTCGCAGCGGGTGGAGACGGTGGCTGATTCGTCGGGACGCTGGCGAGTCGAACTCGCACCGATGGCGGCGAACGCGACCGGGGCGAGCCTGCGGGTCGAAACCTCGCGAGAAGTGCGCGTCTTCGGAGACTTAGTGGTGGGCGATGTGTGGTTGTGCGCGGGACAGTCGAACATGGAGTGGAGCGTCGCGCGGGCGCGCGATGCGCAGACGGAAATCGCGACGGCGGATCATCCTCTGATTCGGCATATCAAGATCGCCAATTTCAGTTCGCGCAGCGAAGTCCAGGACGTGCGCGGCCGCTGGCGCGTGTGTTCGCCGGAAACCGTCGGGAATTTCTCGGCGGCCGCTTATTATTTTGCGCGGGAGTTGACCACGCGGACGAAGGTTCCGATCGGTTTGATCAATGCCACATGGGGCGGGACGCCGATCGAGGCGTGGCTCAGCGAATCCGCACTGCTGTCGTCGCCGGAATTCGACGTGGTGTTCACGCGATGGGCGGAAGCGATTACCACGTTTCCGGAACGCACACGGCTTTTCAATCGATGGAACGATGCCAAGCGCGAGGCGGAAGCGAAGGGAGAGACGTTTTCGGAGCCGCGTCCCCGCGATCCGTCGATCGATTATCGTCGCCAGCCCGCGGGCTTGTTCGGCGGGATGGTCGCGCCGTTGACGCGGTATTCGCTGCGAGGCATCGCGTGGTATCAAGGCGAGGACAACGCCAGCCGGGCGGGAGAATATCGTCGATTGCTCGAAACCTGGGTGGCGGATTGGCGGAAGCATTGGCCCCATGCGCCGATCCTGCTCGTGCAGCTGCCGAATTATCGCGCGGGCAATGAGGACGGCACGTCGTGGGCGCGGTTGCGCGAGGCGCAGGCTCAAGTAGCCGGTGCGACGGCGGGAGTGACACTCGTGGTCACGTTGGATGTGGGCGATCCGAACGACGTGCATCCGCTCGACAAGCAAAGCATCGGACGGCGGCTTGCGCTGGCGGCGCGCTCGGCGGTTTACGGCGAGACGATCGTGGCGGCGGGTCCGCGATTCGAATCGATGCGAATCGAAGACGGGGAGTTGGTGTGCGTGTTTTCGAACGCGGAGGGACTCATGGGAAAACCGGGCGAGTTAGCGATCGCGGGCGAGGATCGACGGTTTTTCCCGGCGGAAATGCGGATCGAAGGTGATGCGATCCGACTTTGGTCGTCGCACGTTTCGCAGCCGGTGGCGGTTCGTTACGCGTGGCGGAATGCGCCCGAGGCTGGAGTTTTTAACGCCGCGGGACTGCCGCTGGCGCCGTTTCGCACCGACGACTGGCCGGAAGAACGAGGGGAGCCGAAGCGATGATGCGATGGCACTTCCTCGGAAGGAACGACGAACAGGAGGCTGCCGGCGCCGAGAACTCGGTGCGCCCTGGCGGGCGGGACTGGAAAATCAACTGACACTCTCATGGACTATTCGCGGTTTCGCGCGCTTCTCATCGACATTGACGACACGCTGGTGCGTCTGAAATCCGGCTTCAGTTTGCCGCTTAGCCGGCATGCGTCGGACTGGACGGGCAGCTTGTTGGGCGTGCTGCAGCGGGCGGGCGTCGAGATGGCGGGATTGTCGGAAAAAGAAGCCGACGCCTGCATTGGCAAAGTGCGCGAGGAGGTGCGCTGGTGGCAGTATGACGATTTCATTCGCGCGCTCGGACTCGAGCCGAGGCGTTTCTGGGAGTTCGCCTACGAGCACGAACGCGCGTATCTCGAACCCACGGGAGAAGAAATAAAGTCGTCGCTTCAGCAGATCCAAGAGGCGGGCTTTAGACTTTACATCACCAGCAATAATCCGAACTCGGGCATCGTGCACAAACTGCGCCTGGCGGGAATTGGCGATCTGCCGCTCTTCGAACGATTGTTGGGAGCGTCGGAATTGCGCGCGATGAAATGGCAACCGATTTTCTGGGAGCGCGCGTTGGAAGCGGTCGGATTGCCCGGGCAGCACGTTGCAGTGATAGGAGACAATCCCCGCGACGACGCGGAGATCCCGCAACAGGCCGGTATCGGGCATTCGTTTCTGGTTGATCGGGCCAAGATGCGGACGAGCGAGAATACCAACACGACGACGTATGTGCGCAACTTTTCGGAGATCGCCGATTGTTTGTTGTCGAGTGGCGCGTGACAGAGCCGCGGAGGATCACTAACCAAAACCCATGAAATTGCCTCTCGCGTCGCTGGCGCTGGCTCTGCTTGCAATGCCAGTGATGTCCTTCGCTCAGAATTATCGCGCCGAGTGGGCGTCGCTCGATCGACGGCCGACACCGGCGTGG
>JAFAAS010000083.1 GCA_023426435.1 Verrucomicrobiota bacterium
CCAGTGCGATCTGCTGCTCGCGCTCGGTTCGCGTTTCGACGACCGCATCACCGGCGACACCAGCAAATTCGCCGGCGGCGCGAAGATCGTCCACATCGACATCGACGCCTCCGAGCACAACAAGAACAAGCGCGCCCTCCTCCCCATCGTCAGCGACATCAAACACGCGCTCGAACGCCTCAACGCCCTCGCCGCCGCCAACAAATTCACGCCGCCCGACACCGCCGCGTGGCACGCTCAGGTCGCCACCTGGAAAAAGGAACATCCCTTCCGCTACGAGCAAAGCCCGCACATCCTCGCGCAGGAAGCCGTGCAAGCCCTCTACGAGCTCACCAAGGGCGACGCCATCATCACCACCGGCGTCGGCCAACACCAGATGTGGGCCGCACAGTTCTACCGCTTCGACGAACCGCGCCGCTACATCAGCTCCCTCGGCCTCGGCGCCATGGGCTTCGGCTACCCCGCCGCCATGGGCGCGAAGGTCGCGTGCCCCGACAAGCAGGTCATCGATATAGACGGCGACGGCTCGTTCATCATGAACGTCCAGGAACTCGCCACCTGCAAAATCGAGAAGATTGCCGCGAAGGCGATGATCCTGAACAACCAGCACCTCGGCATGGTCGTCCAGTGGGAAGACCGCTTCTACGGTAGTGTCCGCGGCAATACGATCCTCGGCGACGAAACCAATGTCGGCAGCCCCGAAAACCTCGGCGGCCTCTACCCGGACTTCGTGAAAATCGCCGAGGGCTTCGGCGTCAAAGGCCGGCGCGTCCACTTGAAGAGCGAGCTGCGCGAAGCGATCCAGGAGATGCTCGATCACGACGGCCCCTACGTCCTCGACGTCATCGTTCCTTACACCGAGCACGTGCTGCCCATGATTCCCGCCGGCCGCACCGTGAAGGACATGCTCCTCAAATAACCACGTAGCACGGGCAACCTGCCCGTGCTTTTTTTTGCGCTCAATCCGCCGCGCTCGTTCCGCGTCCACTCTTCTCCATGCCCAAAACCCTTCTCGTCACCGGTTCCTCCGGCCTCATCGGCTCCGAGGTCTGCGTCTATTTCGCCCGCGAGCTCGGCTACACCGTTCACGGCGTCGACAACAACCAGCGCGCCGTCTTCTTCGGCCCGCAAGGCGACACCCGCTGGAACCAAAGCCGCCTCGCCTCCGAACTGAAAGGCTTCGTCCACCACGAGCTCGATATCCGCGACCGCGCCGGCGTCCTCAACCTCGTCAAAACTGTCAAACCCGACGTCATCGTCCACACCGCCGCGCAACCGTCGCACGATCGCGCCGCCGCGATTCCGTTCGACGATTTCGACACCAACGCCGTCGGCACGCTCAACTTCCTCGAAGCCGCCCGCCAGTTCGCGCCCGAATCTCCGTTCGTCCACATGTCGACGAACAAGGTTTACGGCGACGCCCCCAATCGCATCGCGCTCAAGGAGCTCGAAACCCGCTGGGACTACGCCGATCCCGCCTACGAACACGGCATCGCCGAAACCTTCACCATCGACCAGTCGAAGCACTCGCTCTTCGGCGCCTCCAAGGTCGCCGCCGACGTCATGGTCCAGGAATACGGCCGCTACTTCAACCTGCCGACATGCTGCCTCCGCGGGGGCTGCCTCACCGGCCCCAACCACTCCGGCGTCGAGCTCCATGGCTTCCTCTCCTACCTCGTGAAATGCAACCTCGAGGGACGTGAGTATAAAGTTTTCGGATACAAAGGAAAACAGGTCCGCGACAACATCCACTCCCTCGATGTCGCCCGCTTCATGGCCGCCTTCGTCGCCGCCCCCCGCGCCGGCGAGGTTTACAATCTCGGCGGCGGCAAAGCCAACAGCACCTCCATCCTCGAAGCGTTTCAAATCGCCGAAAAATTCACCGGCAAGAAACAGATCTACACCTACGTCGACCAGAACCGCATCGGCGACCACATCTGTTACTACTCCGACCTCCGCAAAATGCGCGCGCACTATCCGTCCTGGGATATCACCCAATCCCTCGAGGAAACCATCCGCCAAATCGTCGAAGCCTGGCAACACCGCCAGAAATCTTAAGGTGGAGCCCGGCGTCCCCGCCGGGCTTTTTCCATTCCCCCCGCGCTGCCGTCACATTCCCGTTAACCCGCGCAGCCTCCCCACTCCGCATTTGAACAAACCTCACAAATGCGTTTTGGCATCCTCGTCATGTCCGCACTCCGCTCCGTCTTCCTCGCTGCCCTCGCGCTGAGTGCCTCGTCCGCGCCGCTCATCGCCGCCGAATCCGCGAAGACCGAGTCCCCCTTCCTCCCTCCCGCCGGCTCCCCCGCTCCCGCCGCCAAAGAACCGTCCGCCTACAGCTTCGCCGGCATGACCGTCCTCAACGGCGAAACCCTTCTCAGCATCACGCGCGAATCCGACAAACGCAGCACCTGGATCCCCGTCGGCAAAACCGTCGGCGACATCACCGCCGTCAGCTACGACCCTAAAAAAGACGAAGCCGTTATCCGCGCCGACGGCCGCGAGCTCACCTTGCCCATTCGAAAGTCCGTCGTCGTCGCCGCCCCCGCCCACCGTCCGCCCGTCATCGCATCCACGCTCCCCGCTCCGAGCGCCGCGCCTGCGCCCGCCCCCGAACCCGAACCAGTCAAAATGCCTCCGCTGAACCAGCAGGAGGAAAAGGAAATGGAAGCGCGCATGCTCGTCTCCGACCTCCTCGAAATCGGCCAACAACAGCGCCGCGCCTACGAAGCCGCCCAACGCGAAGCCGCCGCCAAAGCCGCCAAGTAGGTGGACCCGCGTGTAGGTTGCGCGCTCGCCGCGCAACTCGCTCCCCGCCTCATCCGCCTCCAAACCCCGCGCCGCCCCGCCGCGCCTCACCCCCAACTTTCCCCTTCCGCCCTCCGCCCCGCGCTGCTTCTTTCAAGCCACATGAAACTCCTCATCACCGGAGTCTGCGGCTTCGTCGGCAGCACCCTCGCCCGCGCCTTCGCCGTCAACGGCTCGCGTCACGAGATCATCGGCTTCGACAACTTCATCCGCCCCGGCAGCGAATCCAATCGCGACGAACTCAAAAAACTCGGCGTCCGCCTCTTCCACGGCGACCTCCGCGCCGCCAGCGATCTCGAAACCCTCCCGTCCGTCGACTTCGTCATCGACGCCGCCGCCAACCCGAGCGTCCTCGCCGGCGTCGACGGCAAAACCAGCTCCCGCCAGCTCGTCGAACACAACCTCTCCGGCACCGTCAACATGCTGGAGTTCTGCAAACAACACCGCGCCGGTTTCATCCTCCTGAGCACCAGCCGCGTTTACTCCATCCCGCCCCTCGCCGCGCTCGCCGTCGAACCGCACTCCGACGCCTTTCGCCCCGCCACTTCCGCCCCGCTTCCACCCGGCGTCACCGCCTCCGGTATCGACGAAACCTTCTCCACCGCCGCTCCCGTCTCTCTCTACGGCGCCACCAAGCTCGCCTCCGAAGCCCTCGCCCTCGAATACGGCGAAACCTTCAACCTTCCCGTCTTCATCAACCGCTGCGGCGTCCTCGCCGGCGCCGGCCAGTTCGGTCGCGCCGACCAGGGCATCTTCGCCTTCTGGCTCAACAGCCACCTCCGCCGCCGCCCGCTCAAATACATCGGCTTCGGCGGACACGGCTACCAGGTCCGCGACTGCCTCCATCCGCGCGACCTCGTCCCGCTCCTCGAAAAACAATTCTCCGCCCCCGCGCTCCCCGCCACCGACCGCATCGTCAATGTCGCCGGCGGCGCCGCATCCGCTTTTTCACTACGCCAGCTCACCGCGTGGTGCGACACCCGCTTCGGCCCGCACCCGGTCGCCGCCGACTCCACGCCCCGCCCGTTCGATCTTCCATGGGTCGTCCTCGATCACGCCAAAGCCACCCGCCTCTGGTCCTGGCAGCCACAAACCCCCACCCGCGCCATCCTCGACGAAATCGCCGCCCACGCCGAACGCCACCCACACTGGCTCGATCTCTCCGCCCCGTTCTAAATCTAGACCCGCTCCGTTGCGGCCCTTGACCCCGCCGCCCCACGCTGAAAGCTCGCGCAACTCGTTCTCATGCCCGGCCCTCTCAACCGCGCCCCTCTCAGCCTCTACTCCGTCATCATTCCCGCGCGCGACGAAGAGGCCTCACTTCCGTCCACGATCGAGGACATCTACCGCACGTTCACCGCGGAAAACATCCCGCACGAGATCGTCGTCGTCGATGACGGCAGCCGCGATCGCACGTGGGCCGTCCTCCAGGAGCTCCGCGAAAAATTTCCCACGCTCGCACCCATCCAAAACACCAGCGGCCTCCACGGCTTCGGCCGCGCCGTCGTCTGGGGACTCGACCACAGCCGCGGCGACGCCGTCGTCATCATGATGGCCGACGCCTCCGACTCCCCGGTTCACGCCGCCAACTACTGGCGCCTCCTCAACGAGGGCTACGACTGCGTCTTCGGCTCCCGCTTCGTCAAAGGCGGCAAGGTCGTCGACTACCCGCGCGTCAAACTCTTCGTCAACCGCGTCGCCAATTTCTTCGTCCGCGTCGGCTTCAACATCCCGCTCAACGACACCACGAACGCCTTCAAAGCCTACCGCCGCACCGTCATCGACGGCTGCCGCCCGTTTCTCGCTCCGCATTTCAATCTCACCGTCGAGATTCCACTCAAAGCCATCGTCCGCGGCTACAGTTACACGATCGTTCCGATCTCCTGGCAGAACCGCAAATACGGCGAGGCCAAGCTGAAGATCAAAGAAATGGGCAGCCGCTATTTCTTCATCTGCGCCTACGTCTGGCTCGAAAAATATTTCAGCCGCGGCGACTACCACCGCCGTTGACCGCGTTTCCCCGACGCGCCCGCCCGCGTCCCCCCGGCCGATTTCAACCTTGTCGGGCCACACGCCCGCCTCTCGCATTACACTCACCTGAACCATGATCTATCTTCTCGGCGGCTCCGGCTACGTCGGCCACGCCTACCAAGCTCTCCTCACCCGCAAGGGCATTCCTTTCCGCAATCTGCGTCGCGCTGACGTCGATTACACGAATCCCGCGACCCTCCTCGCCGCCCTCCGCGCCGACCGTCCGGAATTCCTCATCAACGCCGCCGGCTACACCGGCAAACCCAACGTCGACGCCTGCGAGCTCCACAAACACGAGTGCCTCTTCGGCAACGCCGTCCTCCCCGGCATCGTCGCCGAAGCCTGCGCCGCCGCCGGCGTCCCGTGGGGCCACGTCTCCTCCGGCTGCATCTACACCGGCGCCCGCCCCGACGGCTCCGGCTTCACCGAAACCGACGCCCCCAACTTCACCTTCCGCCAAAACAACTGCTCGTTTTACAGCGGCTCCAAAGCCCTCGGCGAAGAGGTCCTCGCCGGCAAACCCGACGTCTATATCTGGCGTCTCCGCATCCCTTTTAACGAGGTCGACAACCCGCGCAACTACCTCACGAAGCTCCTCCGCTACAACACGCTCCTCGAAGCCACCAACTCCATTTCCCAACTCGAGGAATTCGTCGCCGCCACCTTCGCCTGCTGGGAAAAACGCGTCCCCTTCGGCCTGTATAACGTCACCAATCCCGGCCAGATCACGACCCACGAGGTCGTCGACCTCATCAAGAAAACCGGCGTCTCCAACAAAGACTTCGTCTTCTTCAAAGACGAATCCGACTTCATGCAACGCGCCGCCAAAACCCCGCGCTCCAACTGCGTGATGGATTCCTCCAAACTCGCATCCGTCGGCATCCAAATGACCGAAGTCCACACCGCCGTAGAACGCGACCTCCGCCGCTGGCAGCGCGCCGCCGCCTGAACCTCTAACCGCGAAGTTCGCGAAGCTCCGCGAAGACTCCTCCGATATCGCCACTCCCCTTGACCTTCGCGCCCCTTCGCGCCCTTCGCGGTTTATCCATCTCCACCCTTCCACACCATGCCCGACGAACTCCTCTTTCGCGATGAGGTTTATCGAATTATCGGTGCCTGCGTTTCAGTTCACAAAGAAAAAGGCCACGGCTTCACGGAGCCTGTCTATCAAGACTCGCTCGAGATCGAACTCGAATTCCTTTCCATTCCCTTCGACCGCCAGCGCAATTATCAACTCTTCCATCGCGAACGCCCGCTTCGTCACACCTACACACCCGACCTGCTCTGCTTCGACAAAATCATCGTCGAACTCAAAGCGGCCAAGTGTCTCACCGACGAGCATCGCGCCCAGCTTCTCAATTACCTGAAAGTGACCCGCCTCCAACTTGGCCTTCTCGTCAACTTCGGCTCCCATCCCCGCTTGGAATGGGAGCGCATCGTCCTCACCCATTGATCTTCGCGCCCCTTCGCGCCCTTCGCGGTTTCCTCCACTTCAAAACATGAACATCCTCGTCACCGGCGGCTGCGGCTTCATCGGCTCCAACTTCATCCGCCAACGCCTCACTGGCTCCCGCTCAGGGCTAACCAAACTCGTCAACCTCGACGCCCTCACCTACGCCGGCAATCCCGCGAACCTCGCCGATCTCGCCTCCGATCCGCGCTACGTTTTCGCCCACGGCAACATCGGCGACGCCGCCCTCGTCTCCCGTCTGCTCGCCGAACACGAGATCGACGCCGTCATCAACTTCGCCGCCGAATCCCACGTCGACCGCTCCATCGATTCCCCCGAGCCCTTCGTCCAAACCAACGTCGTCGGCACCCTCCGCCTCCTCAACGCCGCCCGGCTCCACTGGTCTAAACTCCCCGAGCCGCGCAAATCCGCCTTCCGCTTCCTTCACGTCTCCACCGACGAAGTTTACGGCACCCTTTCCCCCACCGATCCCGCCTTCACCGAAGAAACCCCCTTCGCCCCCAACTCCCCCTACGCCGCTTCCAAAGCCGCCAGCGACCATCTCGTCCGCGCCTATCAACACACCTACAAATTCCCCACGCTGACGACCAACTGCTCCAACAACTACGGCCCTTTCCACTTCCCCGAAAAACTCATCCCGCTCGTCATCCTCAACGCCCTCGAAGGCAAACCGCTCCCCATCTACGGCGACGGCCTCCAGATCCGCGACTGGCTCTACGTCGAAGACCACGCCGCCGCCATCTGGGTCGTCCTCCAAAACGGCCGCATCGGCGAAACCTACAACATCGGCGGCTGGAACGAAAAACCCAACATCGAGATCGTCCGCACCATCTGCCGCCTCCTCGACGAAAAATCCCCCCGCCCCGACGGCAAATCCTACGCCACCTAAATCACCCACGTCGCCGACCGCCCCGGCCACGCCCGCCGCTACGCGATCGACGCCACCAAAATCCACCGCGAACTCGGCTGGAAACCGCAGGAAACTTTCGAAACCGGCATCGCCAAAACCGTCGACTGGTATCTCCAGCACCGCGCCTGGGCCGCCGACATCACCGCCAAAAAATACGCCCGCGAACGCCTGGGAACCACCACCTGAATCCAACCGCGAAGCTCGCCAAGACCCGCGAAGGCAAACAGCCATTTTCCTCTACCTGCCGGCTAACTGAGAATTATCTTCATCCTTCGCGCCTCTTCGCGCCCTTCGCGGTTCACCTCCTCGTCCTCCCTCCAACTTCCATGACCAGAAAAGGCATCATCCTCGCCGGCGGCTCCGGCACCCGCCTCTACCCGCTCACCATCGCTGTATCCAAACAGCTGATGCCCGTTTACGACAAGCCGATGATCTACTATCCGCTGTCGACCCTCATGCTCGCCGGCATCCGCGAGATCCTGATTATCTCCACCCCCGTCGACCTTCCCCTTTTCGAACGCCTCCTCGGCGACGGCTCCCAGATCGGCCTCAAACTTTTCTACGCCGCCCAACCCAAACCCGAAGGCCTCGCCCAAGCTTTCCACATCGCCGGTGACACCGGTTTCCTCACCGGCAACGAATCCTCCGCCCTCGTGCTCGGCGACAACCTTTTCTACGGCCACGATCTCACCAAATCCCTCGAACGCGCCCACACCCGCACCACCGGCGCCACCATCTTCGGCTACCACGTCGCCGACCCGAAAAGCTACGGCGTCGTCGAATTCGCCTCCGACGGCCGCGTCGTCTCCCTCGAGGAGAAACCCGCGCAACCCAAATCCAACTTCGCGATCCCCGGCATCTATTTCTACGACCACGACGTCGTTTCCCTCGCGCGCTCGTTGAAACCGTCCAAACGCGGCGAACTCGAAATCACCGATCTCAACCGCCTCTATCTCGAAGCCAGCAAACTCCACGTCGAACTCCTCGGCCGCGGCACCGCTTGGCTCGACACCGGCACGCACGACTCTCTCCTCGACGCCGCGCAATTCGTCTCCGTCATCGAAAATCGCCAGGGCCTGAAAATCGCCTGCCTCGAAGAAATCGCCTACGCCAAAGGCTGGATCGATCGCCCCACCCTCGAGTCCAACATCCAGAAACTCGGCAAATCCTCCTACGGCGCCTACCTCCGCAAAGTCCTCGCCGACTCCTAACCCCCGCCGCCCGCCCCCCAGCGG
>JAFAAS010000178.1 GCA_023426435.1 Verrucomicrobiota bacterium
ATCCAGCAGGTCATCAACAACCTCCTCAGCAACGCCGTTAAATACTCCCCGCCCGGCTCCAGGATCACCGTCGAACTTCACGCCACCGATAACGCCTGCAGCTTCGGCGTGAAGGACCAGGGCCCCGGCATCCCCGAAAACGAACGCGACAAGCTCTTCAAAGACTTCAGCCGCCTCTCCGTCCAACCCACCGGCGGCGAAAAGAGCACGGGCTTGGGCCTCGCCATCTGCCGCAAAATCGTCGAGGCTCACCGCGGCACCATCGTCGCCGAGAACCTTTCCTCCGGCGGTTGCGAATTCCGGGTCACGCTTCCTCTCGCTTCATGAATTTCCAAGGCACCATCCTGCTCGTCGACGACGAACCCCACATCCGCAAATTCGTCGGCCTCATCCTCAAGCAGCTCGGCGCCCCCAACATCATCGAAGCCGGCAACGGCCAGGACGCCCTCGCCACTTACCAAAGCGAAAATCCCGACCTCGTCCTCCTCGACATCTCCATGCCCGTCATGGACGGCCTCACGACACTCCGAAATCTCAAGGCCCTCGATCCCGACTGCGTCGTCATCATGCTCACGTCGATCGTCAACCGCCAGAGCATCGACGAAGCCCTCTCCCTCGGCGCCGCCAACTACATCCGCAAGGACACCCCGAAAGAAGAAATCGCCCGCGCCCTCACCGAAACGATCGAGAGCTGCTTCGAGCCCGAAAACTAACGCCGCTTCTTTCCGCGATCTTCCAGCGCATGAGCCCCACGCACCACCCCCCGCCCGCCACCCACGCGCCCGCGCCCGCCCTCGCCGAAGTCCGCTACTCCTTGCCCCAAATGCTTCAGGAACTCGAGATCGAGCGCGCCGCCGCGTCCTTCGCGATGGAAAAGCTCGATCAAACCGAGATCGGCAAGCTCTTCAAATCGCAGACGCCGCGCCGCCGTGTTAAATCCAAAAAGTAGCCAGTTCCTCGCGAGCATCCGCCAGCGCCCGGACTTCGACTACGTCCAGGAACTCGCCACCCTCGTCGAACGCCACGGCATCGGCCTCGAGCTGCTTCAAGCGCTCATCGACGAGAAAATCCTTCCCAAGGAAGACGCCTGCAAACTCTGGGCCGACTCCCTCGAGGTCGCCTACGTCGACCCTTTCGCCTCCGTCATCACCGACGAAGCCCTCGAAAAAATCCCCGTCGAGATCGCCAAAAAAACCAAAGCCATCGGCCTCTACGTCCTCAACGGCGTCCTCACCGTCGCCATCGCCAGCCCCGGCGACGCCGACCTCATCAAGCGGCTCAGCCAGATCGCGCAAATCCCGCTCAGTCCCGTCTTCGCCCTCCCGCGCGAAATCGAAGACGCCATCGCGATCCACTACTGCACCGAAAAAAACATCGAGGACTCCCTCAGCGAACTCGAACACTCCAGCCTCTTCGACCGCTCCGAAACCGCCGGCGAAAAACTCGCCGCCCTCGCCGAGAACAATTCCCTCACCGAAATCCTCGACGAGATCATCTACTTCGCCCTCCGCGAGCGCGCCACCGATCTCCACATCGAGGCCCAGGAAACCATCTGCCGCATCCGCTTCCGCATCGACGGCAATCTCCGCGAAATCCTCACCTACTCCCGCAAGCTTCACCGCGCCCTCATCTCGCGCCTGAAAATCCTCTGCAGCCTCAACATCTCCGAATCGCGTTTCCCCCAGGACGGCCGATTCTCCATGCCCATCGGCTCCCAGACCGCCAACTTCCGCGTCTCCACCATCCCGTCCGCCTACGGCGAAAAAGCCGTCATCCGCATCCTCGCGATGACCGGCAAGAAGACAATGCTCACGCTGGATAAGATGATGATCTCCCAGACCATCCTCCAGCCGTTCAAACGTCTCATCCAAAATCCCAACGGCATCCTCTTCGTCACCGGCCCCACCGGCTCCGGCAAAACCACCACGCTCTACGCCGCGCTCCACGAGATCAACACCCCCGGCGTCAACATCTCCACGATCGAAGACCCCATCGAAATCCAGCTCGCCGGCGTCACCCAGACCCAGGTCAACGCTCACATCGACCTGAAATTCTCCACGGTTCTCCGCGCTCTCATGCGGCAAGACCCCGACGCCATCCTCATCGGCGAAATCCGCGACCTCGAAACCGCCAAAATCGCCACCGAAGCCGCCCTCACCGGCCACATCGTTTTCGCCACGCTCCACACCAACACCGCCGCCCAGGCCATCGTTCGCCTCATCGAAATCGGCGTCGAACCTTACATGGTCGCGCCATCCGTCATCGGCGTTCTCGCCCAGCGCCTCGCCGCCAAGATCTGCGACAACTGCAAGGAAGCTTACTACCCGTCCCGCGAGGTGCTTCGCCGTTACTTCGAAGACGAGGGCCTCACCGAAGTTCCTTTCTATCGCGGCCGCGGCTGTCCCGCCTGCCGCAACACCGGCTACAAGGGCCGCGTCGCCTTCCACGAGCTCGTCCTCATCACCGAGGAAATCCGCACGCTGATCTCCGAGGGCAAGAGCGCCCAGGAAATCACCAAGGCCGCCGCCAAGGTCGGCTACAAACCGCTGCGTTACGATGGCTTGAAAAAAGTGCTTCTCGGCCTGACCACCATCGACGAAATCGAACAAAACACTTCTTTCGAATGGTCGGTCTAGTCCGACCCAACCTTCAACACGTTCCGCGAGCCTCACCACCATGGCCGACCTTCCTGTCATCGATCCGCAAGCCATCGAAAATCTCCGCGCGCTCAATCCCGACGATGGCGACGAATTTCTGCGCGAGATCATCGCGATCTACCTCGAAGACACGCCGCAGCGCTTGACCGAGCTCGAACAAAGCCTCGCGTCCAGCGACATCCCGAAGTTCACCCGCGCCGCGCACAGCATCAAAGGCAGCTCCTCCAACGTCGGCGCCACCGCCGTCCGCGCCATCGCCGAACAACTCGAACACCACTCCGCCAAACAGGGCCTCGACGGCGTCGCGCCAATGATGTCCACCCTCAAAACCGAATTCGCCCGCGCCCAATCCGAATTCGCCAAACTTCTCCCCTAACCGGCCCTTGTAGGGCGGGGTCTCCCGACCCCGCCGTCTCGCTCGTAGCGCGGTCAACCTGACCGCGCTTTTTTTATCGATACAACGCCGTCGTCGGCGCCGCCGTCAGCACGTTGTATTGCCGCATCGCCAGCCGCCACCACTCCGCCAGCGCATCCGCCGGGCTGCTCCACAATTCCCGATGCAGCCAGATCATCGACTCCGCATCGAGCAGCAGCGCCATCTTCTCCTTCGTCGAGAATCCTTGCGGTCCTTCATGCAACAACCGCTTCCGCAGCTGCGCGAACCACTCCCGCGCCTCCTCGCTCGAACGTCGCTGCCGCAACAACGCCACGTGCATCGCGTTCACATACGGATCGAGCACCGCCTGCATCAAACCATAGTCCGCCCGCAACGGCTCGATCGGCGGCAGATGCCGATAACACTCCGCCAGATTCTGACGCAACCGTCGCAGCTCATACGGCGGCTGCGATTCCTCCGGAATCAAAAACAATCCCAGTTCGCGCGCCCGCCGCCCAATCCCCGCCTTGCTCAACAAAATCGATATCGGGATCGAAAACACCAGCCCCGCCAGCACCGGGCTCAACCACCAGAAAAACACGGGAAACAAAATCAAGGCCGACGCCCCCCAGATCACGCCAAACGCCGCCTGGCCCCAATGCGTGATGATCGCCTCCCGCCAGTCCGTGCCGTCGTCATTCGATTCCCGCTTCTGCGTCACCCACGACACGCCTTGTCCGAGCAGCGTAAAGAGCACGAACTTCGAATTGAACATCATGTTGATCGGCGCCAGCAGCGCCGAAATCACGATCTCGCTCAACGCGCTCAACACGAACCGCACCCGCCCGCCATAGCGTTCCACTTCTTCCCGCCGCCCGAGCATCACCACGATGCTCACGATCTTCGGCAAAAAGAGTAACAACATCGTGAATACAAACAGCGACAGCGCCGCCGGCACTTTCACTTCGTAGCCGAAAATCGAGGTGTAATCCTCCTGCCGCGGCCCGGCGAAAAACGTGTTCACCAGATCGAACGCATTGATCGTGCTGATCACCAGAAACAGCAGCCAGAGCGGCGACGACAAATACGCCATCACGCCCATGAAAAGATGAAACCGGTTCGCCGGACGAAACCCGCGCGCCGTCAGCAGCCACGCGTGCTGCATGTTGCCCTGACTCCATCGCCGGTCCCGCTTCGCACTTTCGATCAGGGTCGGCGGTCCTTCCTCCCAACTGCCTTCAATATCGTGCGCCAGCCACACCGCCCAGCCGGCGCGACGCATCAGCGCCGCCTCCACAAAATCGTGCGACAAAATCCGCCCGCCAAACGGCTCGCTCCCCGGCAAATCCGGCAGCGAACAATGCTCCATGAAGGGCTGCACGCGAATGATCGCATTATGCCCCCAATAATTTCCCTCGTGCTGCTGCCAGTAATTCAGCCCCGCTAAAAACAGCGGACTATAAACGCGATTCGCGAACGACTGCACCCGCGCATACAAGGTGTCTCCATTCACGATCCGCGGCGCCGTCTGGATGATGCCCGCGCCCGGATTCTTTTCCATCAACGCCACCAGCTGCACGAGCGCCTTGCCCGTCATGATCGAGTCCGCATCGAGCACGACCATGTAGCGATAACTCTTCCCCCACCGTCGCAGAAAATCCGCTACATTCCCCGCCTTCTTGTTAATCTGATTAACGCGCTTCCGATAAAAAATCTTCCCGAAGCCGTTCACTTGCTTGCACAGCTCCACCCATGCGGTCTCCTCCACGATCCACTGCGAGGGCTGATTCGAATCGCTGAGAATGAAGAAGTCGAAGTGCTCCAGCTTCTTCGTCTCCTCCACCGACCGAAACACCACGCGCAGTCCTTCGAACACGCGGCTCACGTCTTCGTTGAACACCGGCATGACGATCGCCGTCGACGCCAGCGGCACCTCTTCCCCGCGCGCCACCGTCATCGTGATCCGCCGGCTGTCGCCACCGCGATTGATCACATAAAACCCGGCGATCGCCGTGCAGAACCCGATCGCGATCTGCAGAAACAAAATCACGAACAGGATCAGCAGCGTCAGCTCCACCCCCGTCAGCCCGTCGCGCCACAACAAGTCCGCCATGAACCAGGTGGCCAGACTCGTGAGCACGAAGATCGACGAGAAAAACGAAAACCGCCGCCGATTCAGCCGCGCCACCGTCATCCGATCATGCACCGCCGAAAAGCTCATGCGATTCGCCCCAGGGTATAGATTGTCATTCTGAGCGAAGCGAAGAATCCACATGTGCGCCCGCCAGCGATCACCGCTCTGGATTCTTCGCTTCGCTCAGAATGACAGAACGGACTCCGAGCGCATTCCTCCAACACGCCGTCTGATATCTCCCCCTCACCGCGTCGCATAAAAAATCACCCCCAGCGCCCCCGCGAACAACATCCACAAAAACAGCGTCCGCAAAATCGGCATCCGCTCGAACCGCTCCAACGTCTCCCCCGCCGCCTCCGGAATCGGCCCCAAATCGATCGGCCGCGGCACCATGCTCGACACCGTCAAATCCGGCCCCGCCGTCAGCGCGCTCGCCCGCATCGCCGCCTTGAAATCTTCCGGCACATTCGACTCGTCCAAAAACGCATACGGCCACTTCTGCGGCCCATCGCTCAACAACAACGCCACGCGTCCGTCCACCGCGATCCGCTCATGCGGCAGATCGCGCTCATCCAACACGTCCGCGAACCAGCGATCCATCATCTGCTCCGCTTCCTCCGCCGCGAGCGCCGTCGGATCGAGCGAGGGATCCGCCGCATGTCGCTGCGCCGCCCGCGCCAGGATCCGCAAGATCAGCCGGCTCGCGTGTAGTCGATTATGGATACGATGCGCGCGCAGATAATCTTCCACGCGCACATAGGCCGCATTCCACGCCTCCATCGTCCCCGTGGTCGGACGAAACGTCCCCAACGGTTCCATCGCTGCCGGCTCACTCATCCGTTCCTCTCCGCGGTAGGGCGCGTTGTCCCCAACGCGCCGTATTCGCTCCGCCACCTCTCACGGCTGCCACAGAAAACTCCACGTCTCCGTGAGCACGTCGTCCCCTTCGCGCAAATAACAGCGCATCTCAACCGGCTTCCCCGACCCATCCGGACGAATCGCGAACGCCGCGCGCCACGTCTGGTTGTAGGGATTTTTCTGCACAATGGAGTGTTCGAGTTTCGCACCGTCGCCGACGCTCACGACCGACTCGATCTTCGCCTCGGCCCCCTGCTTGTTGAGGTAAGTGCCCGTGAAATCGATAAAGAAACGTTCGAGATCAGGCTCATGCGTCTTCGTGCGGCCATGCCGCGTCGACAATACCCGCCCCGCCGGCGGATGAATCGTATCCAAATACCAGTGCAACTTGTATTCGAGTTCCAACGGCTCTCCGACCTTCGGCGCCACGTCCGGCGTCCAAAACGCCACGATATTGTCATTCGTTTCATCTGGCGTCGGAATCTCCACCAGCCGCACCGAGCCCTTCCCCCAGTCGCCCACCGGCTCCACCCACGCACTCGGCCGCGCATGATACGCCGCTTCGAGATCCTGGTAATTCTCGAAATTCCGATCCCGCTGCACCAACCCGAACCCTTTCGGATTCGTGTCGCTGAACGCCGCCGTCCGCACCACGCGGGGATTCGTCAACGGCCGCCAGATCCACTCGTCGCCGCCCGTCCGCACGAGCAATCCATCCGAATCGTGCACCTCCGGCCGGAAATCGTTCGTCGGCTCATTCGTGCTCTCGCCGTGCCAATACATGCTCGTCAACGGCGCCAGCCCGATCGTCTTCACCTGCTTCCGGAAAAACAACGTCGCCTTCACCTGCGACACCGTCGCCGCCCCAGGCGCGATCACAAAGCGATACGCCCCCGCCACACTCGGGCTGTCCAGCAGCGCATACACCGTCACGCTCTTCGCATTCTTCGCCGGCTGTTCGATCCAAAACTCCGTGAATACCGGAAACTCCTCCCCCGTCTGCTCGGCCGTATCCAAAGCCAAACCACGAGCCGACAACCCGTAGATCGCATTCTCGCACAACAACCGGAAATAACTCGCGCCCTGAAAAGCCCCGAGCTCGTCGCCCGCGCGATTCAGCGGATACAAGATCTTGAACCCCGCGAACCCCATCGTCGGCGGCAATTCGCCCGTCTTCAGCCGATCGTAAATGAACAGATCCTTCGTAAACGGAATCAGCTTCTCCCGTCCGTTCTCCACTTCGTGAATCTGCACCGTGTTCACCTGAACGAAACCGGGATGGAAAAACTGCAGCTCGAAGGGACGCTTCTCCTTCCGCCACCAGGTGTGACCCGGCTCAAATCGAATCAGCCGGTGCTCGTCATACGTCAGCCGCTTCAACCACTCCGGCACCGGACTCTCCGGCTTCGCATACGGCTTCGCCGCGAGGGCCCTCGCCCGCTCGCGCAACACGTCGAAGTTGAAGCGCGTTTCCGCCGCCGACGCCACCGTTCCCGCGACGACCATCGCCGCCGCTAACCCAGCCAACCACGTTTTCATTTGTCTAAGAAATACCCGCGTTGCTTCTCCGAGATCGGCAGCTCCGCGCGTTCCATCACCTTCAACAAATCCTCCCAAATCATTCGCTTCGATCGATTCGACTGATTCCGCAGGATGTAGCTCGGGTGATACGTCACCATCAGCGGCTTCCCGGCGAACTCCTTCCACTTTCCTCTCACTTCGCCCAGCGCCTTGAACGAACCCGCGCCCAACAAACCCGCCGCCGCCGTCGCGCCGAGCGCCACGATCAACTCCGGATTCACGATCTCGATCTGCGCGCGCAGGTTCGGCAGACAGTAGGCCATCTCCTCCGCCGTCGGAGGACGATTCCCATACTGCACGCCGCTCGCATTGAGCGCCATCTCAGGCCGCCAGTTCATGATATTGCCGATGTAAACGTCTTCGCGCCGGAGCCCCATGGCCCCGATCATTTTCGTCAGCAATTGTCCCGCCGGACCGACAAACGGTTCCCCTTGCACTTCTTCTTCCGCCCCCGGCGCTTCGCCGACGAACATGATCTGCGCGTCCAAATTCCCGACGCCCAACACCACCTGCTTCCCGGGCCGCACATGCGCGCAACACACTTCATCCTTCAACACCTTCTCCTTCAACCACGCCATCCGCGTCGCCTTGTCTCCCTCCGGCAACGTAAACGCCTTCGGCTCCGGCACCGCCGCCACCCCTTCCGGCGCCGCCTTCTTCTCCACCGTCTTCACCGCCCCCGCCAATGGAGGCGCGGTGCCCCCACCGCGCAAAACCGCCCGCTCCTCTTTCACCGTCCCGCTTTCCTTCACCTCCGCGCCCACCTCCTCCACCTTCTCCACCGCCCGCGCGCCTTTCCGCGCCGCCACGACTTTCCGCAACGTCTCCACGCTTTCCTCCGACACCGACACGCTCTTCACGCCCGCCGCCTTCAGCCGCCGCAACTCCTCCGTCAAAACATTCAGTGCCGTTCGCATCATTCACTCCGGGTTTGCAGAAGTTTCTCCACGTATTTGCCCAACAAATCGAATTCCAGGTTCACCTTCTCGCCCGCCTTTCGCGCCCCGAGATTCGTCACCTGCAAGGTGTGCGGAATCACCCACACCGCGAACGCATCGCCGTCCACTTCCGCGATCGTCAGCGAGATCCCGTCGATCGCGATGCTGCCTTTGTGCACGAGATAACGCCCGCCGCCCTTCGGCACGCGCACTTTCAAATAATGATCCTTCCCGCGCGCCTCGAACACCTCAACGACGCCGACGCCATCGATGTGTCCCGTCACGAAATGTCCCCCGACTTTCCCATCGAACTTCAAACTTCGCTCCAGGTTCACCGCGCCGCCCGCTCCCAGCTCCGAAAAATTCGTCAACCGCCGCGTCTCCTCCAACACATCGAACCACACGTATCCAGAATCGAACTTCGTCGCCGTCAGGCAGCATCCGTTCACCGCAATGCTGTCGCCCTCGGCCAGCCCCTCCAGCACCCGCTTCGCCGCCACCTGCAGCCGCCAAGCCTCCGCCCGCAGCGCAAAGCTCACCACGCTCCCCGTTTCCTCAACAATCCCCGTAAACATAAATTATTATCTCCTCCCTACGCCAACTCCCCTTCGTGTCCATTCGTGTCCCTTCGTGGTTCAAATCCATCCGTGTTCATCCGCGTCCATCCGTGGTTCACAACCGGATCCTCAACACCGCCGTCTCCCCGCTCCGACTCACCAACACCACGCACTCCGCGCGCGTCGCATCGCCTTCGATATCCGCCAGCCGCTTCGCCGCGTCCTCAAAATCCTGCACCGCCACGCCGTCGATCTCGCGAATCCAATCGTCCGTGCGCAGCCCCGCCGTCGACGCCGGTCCATTCGGCTTCACGAAATGCGCGACCACCCCCGTCGCTCCTTCCGGCTTCACCCGCCGCGCCACCGCATCGTCATGCACAAATTCCCGCGCCGTGAAACCGATCCGATCGAAATACGTCCGCTCCGCCTCCGAAAAAAACTTCGGCTGATCGCCCAGCGTCACCGTCACTTCCTGCCGCGCCCCGCTCCTCAGCACCGTCAACACCACCGTGTCGCCCGGCTTCCGCCGCACAATTTCCCGGCCCACAAAATTTCCCACCACGCGATCCGGTTTAAAACGCGGCAACGCCTGACCGTCGATCGACACCAGCACGTCGCCTTCCTGCAAACCGCCCCGCTCCGCCGGACTTCCTTCAATCACTTCGCTGAACACCACCGCCGACTGCGATCCGAGTTTCAAAAACCGCGCCACTTCCGGATCCACCGGCTCCAGCCCATACGCCCCCAACCACGCCAGCGGCCGCCCAAACACATTCTGCGGCACGCGCCCCAACTGCGGCAGCACTTCCGGCGTCGTCAGCAACGCCGCGCTTTCCTCCACGTTCATCATCACCACCGGCAGCCCGCCGCGATCGCTCGTCGAGAATTGCAGAAAACTTTCCCCAAATCCCGTCAGCCCAATCCCCATAAACTTCCCTTCCGCATCGAACGCCGGCAGCCCCGGTCCCGTCACTTCGTCCAACGCCACCGCCGTCCGCTGCGGCAAAGCCTGCACCAACGACACCCGCCCGCTCATCCAATACGGCGTGAAATCCTCGTCCTTGTTGCGCAGCCCGATGCCCCACAACTCCTCCCCCATCTTCGGCTCCCGCGCCTCGCCCACAAACTTCGTGATCGGCGTCAACTCCCCGCGCACCGCCTCCGCCGCCCGCACAAAATGCCAGCCCGATAACGCATCCTGCCCCAGATACTCGCCCGCCACACTCTCCGCCGACCCCGCGCGATACACTTTAAACTCCTTCAACTGCTTCGGCGTCGCCCGCGGATTCACCGCGATCGAGGGCAGGATAATCGTTCCGTTCTCATCGATCACCGTGCCATACGACACACTCGGCCGCCGCTCCGTCTCCGTCTCCACATAATGCTCCACCGCCACCACGGTCTTCAACCGCTCCTCCCACAACTCCGCCACATCCGCGCGCGCGCCCGCGAACGCCGCACAGCACAACACCACCCCTTGCAGGAGCCTGCTCGCAGGCGATTTCAAGAAATTCATCCGCGTCCTCATGGTTTGAATACATACAGCGAAATCTGCCGATTCCGCATCGCTTCCACCAACACCGGCTCCGGCTGCGCCTCATACGCCGCATGCGCCGCCTTCAACACGTCCAACGTCTCCACCGTTTGTTGGTTCACTTTTCGAATGATATCCCCGCGCTGAATCCCCGCCACACTCGCCGGAAATCCTGACTGCACGCCAATCACCAGCACACCCGTTTCATCCGCCAATTGATTCTCGCGCGCATACGTCCGCGACACCTTGCGCACGCTTAATCCCCACTTTTCAAACGCCCACTCCTCGCCGACCCGGCTCTCCAATTTCTCCGTCACCACGACATACTCCTTCGTCTCTCCGCTCCGTCGCACCGACAACTTTAACTCACTCCCCACCGGCCGGCTCGCGATCATGTTCTGAATTCCCGGCAACTGCTCCGGAAACCGCCCGTCCACTTTCACCCCGTCGATCGCCAGCAATATATCCCCTCCCCGGATACCCGCGCGCGCCGCCGGCGAATCGCGATCCACATTGTTGATCAACATGCCCGTGTTCAGCGACAGCGCATAAAACCCCTCAAAATCCTGCAGATCCCGCGGCACGATCCCAATGTAGCTCCGCTCGATCTCCCCATCGCGCACCAACCCGTCCACCACGCGTTTCGCGATATTCGCCGGAATCGCGAATCCCAGATTGTCCGCCCCCGCATAACCGCGCGAATTGATCCCCACCACGCGTCCATTCGCCGTCACCAGCGGCCCGCCCGAATTGCCCGGATTGATCGCCGCATCCGTCTGCAGCCAGGTGTTGAACGCCCCCGTCTCATATCCTTTCACCCCGCGCGGATCTTCAAAATACCGGTTGTTGTTCGAAATGATCCCGCGCGTCGCCGTCCGCGTCAGCCCATACGGCGTGCCCACCGCATACACCGTCTCGCCGACTTCGAGTTTGCTGCTGTCGCCAAACTCCGCGTGACGAAACTTCAACCCGCGCCGCTTCACTTCGTCCAAATCCAGCCGCAGCACCGCGAGATCCGTCCAGTGATCCCACCCCACGAGTTTCGCATTCACCCGCTCGAGATTCGCCAGCGTCACTTGCAACTCCACCGCGCGCGGCGACGCCACGTGCGCATTCGTCAGCACGATTCCGTCCTTCGACAAAATCACGCCCGACCCGATCCCCGACGTAAACCGCCGCGCCCCCGCCTCGAACGCATGCTCGCGCACGTCGATCCGCACCACCGCACCCAACAACTCCTCAAACCCCCGGCTCAACGCCGCGTGCGCTGGTGAGACGATGGTTAAAATGCAGGCGCCCAGCGCGAAGATTGACCGTGCTACGAAAGATTTCACAGTGGCGAGTTCACACGCGAATGGCCACCACCAGCAAAGATTACAACTTCCAAGATATCGAGCCGCACTGGCAGAAATTCTGGGAGCAAAACCGCTCCGCCCGAGCGGATAACGTGTCGTCCAAGCCGAAATACTACGTGCTCGACATGTTCCCCTACCCGTCGGGCGCCGGCCTCCACATCGGCCATCCCGAGGGCTACACCGCCACCGACATCATTTCGCGCTACAAACGCGCCAGGGGTTTCAACGTCCTTCACCCCATCGGCTGGGACGCCTTCGGTCTCCCCGCCGAACAGCACGCCGTCAAAACCGGCACGCACCCCGCCACCAACACACAAAACAACATCGTCAATTTCCGCCGCCAGATCAAAGCCCTCGGCTTCTCCTACGACTGGGACCGCGAAATCGACACCACCGACCCGAAATACTTCCGGTGGACGCAGTGGATTTTCCTGCAGCTCTTCAAACGCGGCCTCGCCTACGTCGACGAGCGCCCCGTCTGGTGGTGCCCCGAGCTCCGCACCGTTCTCGCCAACGAGGAGGTCGTTGACGGCAAGAGCGAGGTCGGCGGTTTCCCCGTCGAGCGCCGCAATCTCCGCCAGTGGGTGCTCCGCATCACCGCCTACGCCGAACGCCTGCTGGCCGACTTGAAAGACGTCGACTGGCCCGACTCCACCAAACGCATGCAGGAAGCGTGGATCGGCCGCAGCGAGGGCGCCGAGATCCTCTTCGATCTCGAAAACAAATCCCTCGGCCAGCTCAAAATCTTCACCACCCGCCCCGACACGCTCTTCGGCTGCACCTACATGGTGCTCGCCCCCGAGCACCCACTCGTCGAGTCGCTCACCACGCCCGAGCACAAAACTGCCGTCGAGTCCTACAAGAAAAAGGCCGCCGCCAAGAGCGACCTCGAGCGCACCGATCTCGCGAAAGACAAATCCGGCGTCTTCAGCGGCAGCTACGCGATCAATCCCGTCAACGGCGCGCGCGTTCCCATCTGGATCGCCGACTACGTCCTCATGGGCTACGGCACCGGCGCGATCATGGCCGTGCCCGCGCACGACGAGCGCGACTACGAGTTCGCGCAACAATACAACCTGCCGATCACCCCCGTCATCGCCAACGACGACGGCGAACAAACGCTCCCCTACACCGGCGACGGCCATCTCATCAACTCGCCCGGCTACGACGGCCTAAAGTGGACCGACGCGAAGAAACGCATCACCGCCGATCTCGCCGCCCGCGGCCTCGGCCAGCCCACCGTCAACTACAAGCTCCGTGACTGGCTCTTCTCGCGCCAACGCTACTGGGGCGAGCCGTTCCCGATCGTCTGGGTCAGTGCCGACGACTACAAGCAGGCTTCGGCCATTCGCACCGATCTGCCAAATCCGCCTGTGCGGTTCATTGAAAACGACACGATGCTATGCGCGCTCCCGCTTCCAGAAAGTGCGCTCCCGCTCGAACTCCCCACGGTCGAATCCTACCTCCCGAGCGGCACCGGCGAAAGCCCCCTCGCCAACGTCACCGACTGGCTCGAGATCTGGTTCAACGTCGAATCCGGCGCATCACTCCCCGCCTCGCAACCGCGTCCGTCCGGCGACGCCTGGGTCCGCGGTCGCCGCGAAACCAACACCATGCCGCAATGGGCCGGCTCGTGCTGGTATTACCTGCGTTTCCTCGATCCGAAAAACGACTCTGCTTTCGCCTCGGCCGAAGCGCTCAATTACTGGGGCACACCCGACCTCTACGTCGGCGGTGCCGAACACGCCGTGCTCCACCTGCTTTACGCGCGTTTCTGGCACAAGGTCCTCTTCGACCTCGGCGTCGTGCCGCAGCACGAGCCGTTCA
>JAFAAS010000179.1 GCA_023426435.1 Verrucomicrobiota bacterium
CCTCCTCCTTCCGACATGGCTGGATCGCCTCCAACACGACTTCACCGCATCGGGCCTCCCCGAGAACGACTTTTCCTCCTGGGCCGCGGCGCGCGCCGCCGACGAACTCGAATCCTTCCTCGCGCAACCCGAAGCGATGTCGATGCAGGAGCTCATCGCCGCCGATCCGCTCCTCCTCGTTCCGCGCCTCATCCGCGAACTCTCCCCGCTCGACGTGGCAAATCCCGCCGCAACGTCACGCGTCCTCGTTTGGGCGTTGCAAAAAGCCCCGCCATTATCCGACTCCGGCCAGGAACCGGTCTTCGCCGCGATCGAAAACGCGCTCGCCGACGCCCGCCTCGTCCAACCAGCGCTTTCACTCGAATGGACCGGCGTAAACCGCTTCGCCGCCTCCAGCCGCAATCGCATCCAAAGCGAGGTGACCGTCCTCAACATCGTCTCGATCGTCGCCGTGCTCGGAGTCGCCGCGACTTTCCTCCGGCGTCCGTGGCAAATCGTCCAGCTTCTGCCGGTCGTTCTTCTTTCGCTCCTCGGCGCGTGGACCGCCACCACCCTCGTTTTCTCACCGGTCCACATCCTCGTTTTCGTCATCGGCGCACTCCTCGCCGGCGTCGCCGTCGACTACGGTTTCTACATTTCGCTGCAACCGGCAGACCCGCAGAACCCGTCCTATTCCGCTCGCGTCCGTCCGCTGCTTCGGCCCCTGCTGACAAGTTGCGTCACCACGGTGATCGGCTTCTCGCTCCTGCTCGCCTCCGAGCTCCCACTGCTCCGACAAGTCGGGTTCTTCGTCGCCAGCGGCGTCCTCTGCGCGTTCGGCGCCGCACTGCTTTGGTTCTCCGCCGTCCCTACCGCTCCCATTTCCACCCGCCCGATCCCACTCCTCGACCGGGGGCATTTCGCGTCGCGGCGTCTTCCGATCGCGCTCTTCCTCCTCGCCATCGGCTGCGCCATCGCCCTGCCGTTCACCGCGAAATGGCACGACGACATCCGCGAACTGGATGTCCCTTCCACCGATCTGCGTCGAAACGACGCCCATGTCCGTCAGCTTTTCGGCGAACGCCCCGACCAGACCGCGTATCTTACTTTTGGAGACACCCTCGCCGACGCCCGCCATCAACTCGATCGCTTCCTCAGTCACATCCCAACGCACGCGCCCAACGCCAGCGTCGCTTCCCTCGGCGCGATTTTTCCCACCGAACATTCCTGGCGCACCGCTCCCGCTCTCCTCCAAAAACTCGCAACCTTCCCCGAAGATTTCCGCGCCGAGCTCGAGCGCCGCACCTTCGATCCGACCGCGTTCACGCCTTTCTTCGACGCTTGGAACAAAATCTCCGTCAGCACCCCTCGCGAAGATTACGCACAACTCTACCGCGAGATCGCCGCGCACGTGCCCGCCCCGCTGGCGCAAACGTTCGCGCCTTTCTCCGCCCGCCCGTGGTTTCTCACGCTGGTGCAAGACGCACCCGATCTGCCCCTCGCCGACGATCTCGGCACGATCGCCGTTCACCAACTCGAAACCTTCAACACCTTGTTCAGCCGCTACCGCACTTCGGCCCTGCGGCTGAGCTTCGTCGGTCTCGCGCTCGTCGTGCTGCTCGTGACTGTGTTGTATCGGGATCGCCGCGCATTCCGCATCGCCGCCATTCCCGCCGGCGCCTGTTTCGCCGCCCTCGGACTGCTTTCGCTTTTCGGATTCCCCCTCAACCTCTTCCACCTGCTGGGCGGATTTCTCGGCGCCTGTCTTGCCCACGATTACACGATCTTCACCAGCGCCACCTCTCACCTGCGCGCGCTGCCCTCGACCGCCGTTCGCCTGTCCGCACTCACCACGCTCGCGTCCTTCGCCGTCCTCGGTTTCAGCCGCATACCCGTCATCCACGCCCTCGGCACCAGTGTGGCGCTTGTGGTGTCTATCGCGCTGATCGCGCTCGAAATCGAAGCTCGCACGCCTCGTCGTTCATGACGCCTCTGCTCCTTCAAGCCTGGAAAAAAACGCTCGCCGCCGCTCCCCGCGCCCCCGCGCTGATCGAAGCGGCCAGCGGCCGCGTGTGGACGCGTCGCGAGCTCGATCGCGCCAGCGACGCCTGGCTCGCCCGGCATCCGCTCGATTTCACCGGCCGCGTCGTCCTGTTCTCCGAAACCAACGGCCCGCAATGGCTGGTTCTGCTGCTCGCCTTGATGAAAGCCCGCGCAGTCGTCGCCCCCCTCGACCCCGGCGAGCCTCCCGCCCTCCAGCAGGCCACCGCGCTTTCGCTCCGCGCTTCCTATCGCTGGACGGGGCACGTCCTCGAAACGCTGCCCCGCGGCCGTTCGTTTTCCGATGGCCGCCGCATCGTCAAACTTACCTCCGGCAGCGCCGGCAAACCGCGCGCGCTCGCGTTTACCGACGCGCAGATGCTCGCCGACGGCCGTAACGTCTGCTCGGGGATGCGCATCTCGTCTTCAGATTTCAACTACGCGCTGGTTCCGTTCGGACACTCCTACGGCTGGGGCAATCTCGTTATCCCGCTCCTCGCCCAGGGCACCGCCATCGTTTGCGGATCCGCGGCCTTGCCGCACGTCATCGCCGCCGAGATCGCGCGTTTCCGCCCAACCATCTTCCCCGCCGTTCCGGCTTTGCTGCGCTCGCTCGTCGACGCCGACATCTCCCCCGCCTCGCTTACTTCGCTTCGCACCGTCATCTCCGCCGGCGCGCCGCTCGACCCCGCGGTCGCGCGATCCTTCCACGCTCGTTTCGATCGCCTCATTCATAATTTCTACGGCTCCACCGAGACGGGCGGCATCGCCTACGATCGCACCGGCACCGCCTCCCTCGACGGCCGCGCCGTCGGCACACCGTTGCCGGGCGTCACCGTATCGCTCGCCCGCAACCGGCGCGTCCGCGTTCACAGCCTCGCGGTTTACACGCTCGGCAATCGCCATCCCGGCACCCATGTCGCCGCCGATTTCGGCGAATTCAACGCCGCCGGCGAACTCGTCCTCCGCGGCCGCACCGGTCGCACGATCAAGGTCGCCGGACGTCGGTTGAATCTTTCCGAAATCGAACACGCGCTTCGCTCGCTGCCCGGCGTGCGCGACGCCTATGCACTTCCGCATCCCGAACGCCAGGAAGCCGTTGCCGCGGTGGTCGCGTGCGACGCTCAACCCCCGGCGTGGCGCGATGCGCTTCGCGACCGACTCGCGTCCTGGAAAGTCCCGCGCAAACTCATCGCCCTTCCGGCCTTCCCGCTGACTCCACGGGGAAAAACCGACACGCGTAAGCTCCGCGATCTCGTCGGCGCAGCCTGACCCGGGCCTCCCCGACCGGATCGCCACAAAAGCGGCCACACTTTCCCGCTCACCGCCCCACCAGCGTCGCCTCGATCTCAACCTCCAGCGCCGCCCGGCACACTTCCGCCTGGAGATACATCACGCGGTCACTCGCCTGCACGAGTTCCGCCTCGAGCCGGTCTCGCACGCGGCGATAGGCCGCCGCATCGCGCAAATACACCTTGAAATGCCGCGCCGTCGCCGCCTCCGCTCCGAGTGCGTCTCCCAATGCCGCGGCCTTCGACACCAAACGAAGGTTGTCCAACGTGCAGTCCAGCTGCGCATCCAGTTCGCCCGGCGCCACCGTCGCGTGGCCTTTGATCGCCGCCGTTCCTGAAACGAAAACCAACCGCCGCCCGCTCTCCGTCTGCGCCACCGTCGCACGCGAAAAACTCGGCGCACGCGGACCGTGCTCCCGGGGATATTCGTAAGCCGGCACCTGTTCGGGGTTTTCCAAGTGTTGCGGCGTTTTGCGTCCCGCCACGAACACCACCGCCAACGCATCTCCGTCCGATCCGACCGCCGACGCCGACGGCAGCGACCGCTTGAATCCACTGCCATGCAACGTCTCGAACGCTTCGGCGCGTCCTTCGCAAAACGCATGGTAGTTCTCGCAGCCGTCCACCGTTTCGTTGATTCCCGGGACGTAATTCCAAACGCGATACAGCGGCCAGCCGACACTTGCACGAAACAGCCGCGCGTAAAGTTCACGCGTCGTCCGTCGCAAGGACGACCCCACCGGCTGCACCGTCGCGCCAATCAGCAGGCCGTCCGTCTCCCACAATTGAAAACCATGGTTCGCTCCGGCCGAGCGCGCCGCCGGAAACAACTGCTCCGTGCGCGTTCCGCCCAACCAAGGCAACGCCAGCCGGGTCGGCTGCCCGACTCCGCCCAACACCGACGTCCCTGCCCCAAACTCCACCTCGAAGGAGGCCGTTTCGATGGAAAATGCGGTGCCGTGCATGGGGAAAGACGTGTCACAACGGTCGCGCGCAGAATGCGCGGCCACCGCGTTTTCCCGCGCATGGTCCGTGGTTTAGCGGGTTTGTTCCTTACTCTGGGCCTTGCGCGTCACCACCAATCTCGTTCCTGCTAGCGCCGTGACGTTTCTGTTGAAGAAATTCGTTTCGTTCTGGCTGATGCCGCTGCCACTCAGCCTTACCCTGCTCGTCGCGGGCGCTTTGCTGCTTTTCTCGACGCGTCGGGCGCGACTCGGCCGCGCGCTCGTGGTCGCCGGCGCCGCGCTCTTGCTCATCTTCAGCAACAAGGCCGTTAGCACCGCACTCATCCGCCCGCTCGAACGCGACTTCGCCACCCTCCCCGATTTCGCTCCCGGCGAGCCGCTGCCGGAGACCTTGAAACATTGCCGCTACATCGTCGTGCTCGGCGGCGGCCACGGCGACACCCCCGGCTTCTCCGCCGTCAACAAGCTCAGTCACTCCGCCCGCGCCCGGCTTACCGAGGGCGTGCGACTCGCCCGCGCTCTGCCAAACGCGAAGCTCGTCACGTGCGGCCGCGGGGCTCCCGGCCAGGCCAATCACGCCGAAATCCTCGCCCAAGCCGCCGAATCGCTCGGCATCTCGCGTTCCCGCATCGTTCTACTCGACTCCGCTCGCGACACCCACGACGAAGCCCTGGCCACGCGCGCGCTCGTGGGCGACGAGCCCGTGATCTTGGTCACATCCGCCTGGCATCTGCCGCGAGCGCTCAGCCTGATGCGCGGCGCCGGCGTCACAGCCATCCCCGCTGCCTGCGATCACATGGTCCGCCCGGGAGAACAGCGATCGTGGTCCGACTACAGTTGGGATTCCGACTCGATCGGTCGCAGCAGCCGGGCCATCGCCGAGCGCTTGGGCCGCGCCTGGGTCTTCCTCCGCGGGCAATCGAAGTGAGCAGCCCGCCGGCGCTTTCGTGATGCTCGGGATTAGGCCCGTGGTTTAGTTTCCGATCCCGAGAAAATTGTTTCGCAATCGCCACATCGGCAGCTACTCAGGCGCCCATGTTCTCGCTCAAGAAGCTTCTCGGCAAAGAGGACAAGTTCTTCGACTTGCTCGAAGCCGGCGCGGAAGAGGCCCGCACCAGCGTCGGCCTTCTTTCCAACTACCTGCAGGCCCTTAGCAAGGGCGGCCCTCCGCCCAACCTGGACGACTTCGTCCAAAGCCGGCGCAAGGAAAAGCGTATCCGCCACCAAATGACAGAGGAGCTGAGCAAGACCTTCGTCACCCCGCTGGAACGCGAGGACATCGAGGAGCTTTCATTCGCCCTCTACCGGATCCCGAAGGCCATCGAAAAGATCGTCGAGCGTCTTTCCATCTACCCCGGCCGCGTGCCGCATACCGCGTTTCAACGCCAGGCCGAGCTGCTCAATCTCGCTTCGGAAGCCGTCGTCTTCATGGTGAAGGAGCTGCGCAGCGGCACGAACATCGAAAAGGTCCGCGAAGCCAACGACCGGTTGCAATACGCCGAGGGCGAAGCCGACAAGGTCATGCTCGGCCTCCTCAAGGAGCTCTACCACGGCCCCTACGAAGCGCGCGAACTCGTCATCCTCCAGGAACTCTACGAAATGGTGGAGCAAGCCGTCGACCGCTGCCGCAACGCCGGCAACATCGTCGTCCAAATCGTGCTGAAGCACTCGTGAGCTCCTTCGCCGCCGCGAAACGCGCGAGCGTTTCGTCCCTCTTCGACGCTTTTCGCCATCCGACGAAATGACTCTTTTCCTCCTCGTTCTGCTCGCGGCGTTGATTTTTGAATACATCAACGGCTTCCACGACACGGCCAACGCGATCGCCACGGTCGTCTCCACCAAGGTCCTTTCCCCCCGCCAGGCCGTTCTTTGGGCCGCCTTCTGGAATCTCGTCGGCGCGCTCGCCGGCACCGCCGTCGCCGCCACGGTCGGCAAGGGTCTCGTCGATACGAATTTCGTCACCATGGCGACCGTCCTTGCCGCGCTGCTCAGCGCGATCGTCTGGGGATTGTTCACGTGGTGGCTCGGCCTGCCCTCCAGCTCCAGCCACGCGCTCGTCGGCGGCCTCTGCGGTTCCGCGCTCGGCACGGCCAACAATTGGGAAGTCCTCAAATGGCACGTCGTCGAAAACGGCTCCCACTCCGGTCTCTGGCCGAAGATCGTGCTGCCGATGGTGACGTCTCCCGTCCTCGGCTTCGTCGGTGGCGCGCTGCTCATGTTCATCCTCCTCGCGGCGCTGCGGAAAGCCACGCCGTATTTCGTCCGCGCCGTCTTCGGCAAAGCCCAGCTCATCAGCGCGGGCTTCATGGGCTACAGCCACGGCCACAACGACGCGCAAAAAACGATGGGCATCATCGCGCTCGCGTTGTTCACCGGCACCCAATCCGGCGTTTTCGACTCCCTTCCCAACTGGCTCCAGTTTCTCTACACGCCGGAATTTCACGTCCCACGCTGGGTGATGATCACGTGCGCGCTCACCATGGCTGCCGGCACCGCCGCCGGCGGCTGGCGCATCATCCGCACGATGGGCCACAAGATGGTCAAACTTCAACCGGTCCACGGCTTCGCCGCCGAAACGACCGCCGCGCTCATCATTCACGGCGCGTCCGTCGCCGGCGTGCCCCTGTCCACCACGCACGTCATCTCCACTTCGATCATGGGTGTCGGCGCTTCGAAACGCCTCAGCGCGGTCAAATGGGGTCTCGTCAGCAAGATCATCTGGGCTTGGGTGCTCACGCTTCCCCTGACCGGACTGCTCGGCTACGGCATCGTGGAAGCGCTCCACAAATTCGGCATCTGACCTCCCGCTCGTCCACCGAGCTTCGCTTCTGCGCCCTCGCCGCCCGGACTCGCTTCACCGCGGCAGCGTAAAACAAAACGCCGCACCCTGGCCGGTCTCGCTCTCCACGCGCACGTCGCCGCCGTGCGCCTGCACCACGTGCTTCACAATCGCGAGCCCGAGCCCCGTGCCGCCTTGCTCCCGCGAACGCGCCTTATCCACCCGATAAAACCGCTCGAACACCCGCGCTCGCGCCTCGGGCGGAATTCCCGGCCCATCATCCTTCACGCACACTTCGACAAATCTCTCGTTCACCGCGCGTCCGCTGATCGTCACCACCCCCGCCGGCCGCCCGTATTTGATCGCGTTGTCGATCAGATTGGAAAGCACCTGCCGCAATCGATCCGGATCCGCTTTCGCCGTCAGGCCGGACGGCACCGAGTTCAACAACCGTATTTCCCTCGGCTTCGCTCGCATCGCGAGATCCTCCACCACCTCCTGAACCGCGAGCCGCAAGGCCGACGGCTGCACGTTCAGCACCACGCGTCCCGAATCGAGCTTCGCAAGCAGGAGCAAATCGTCGATCAACAACCTCAACCGGTCCGCGTGCCGGTCGATGATGCTCAACAACCGGTCGAGCGCCACCGCATCGCTCTTCGCTCCATCGACCAGAGTCTCCGTCGCCCCCTTGATCAACGAAAGCGGCGTCCGCAATTCATGGCTGACATTCGCGACGAACTCCTGCCTCAGGCCTTCCAGCTCCCGCACGCGCGTCAAATCGTGAAACACCAACACCGCTCCCCCCGCCCCACCCGCTGAATCGCGCAACGCCACCGCGTTGATCTGCAAGAATCGCGGCGGCGACGCTTCGATGCGGATCTCGTGTCCCAGCACCGCCGGTTCGTTTTCCAAGCGTCCCACCAGCGCCGAGACTTCGTGATTTCGCACCGCCTCGAGCAATGCCCGCCCGGCCACCGGCTCCGAAATCCCGAAGAGTTGCACCGCCGCCCGATTCGCCAGCGCAACCTGCCGCCGCTCATCCAACACGAGGATTCCTTCGATCATGCTGTCCAACAGCGCTTGCAGCCTCGATCGATGCTGGTCGATCGCCGCGTCCTGCGCCGCCCGCTGTTTCTTCATTTCATCTTCGTGACGCCTCTCGAGCGCCCGCGCTTGCGCCACTGACCGACGCCACAGCACCACCGCGACAACCAGCAGGACACTCAGCAGGATGATCGTGAAGGTCATGCGATCCGTCGTCGGCGTTACGTCCGGCGCTTACGCTTCCGCCCTGAACCGATAACCGACGCCGCGAATCGTCTCCAAATAGTCCGCCACCGGGCCGACTTTTTCGCGGAGGCGCCGCATGTGCGTGTCGACCGTGCGCGTATCGATCGCCGTCTCGTAGCCCCACACGTCCTGCAGCAGCCGTTCGCGCGTTTGCACGCGGCCGCGACGCTTCGCCAACAGCGTCAACAAATTGAACTCCGTCGCCGTCAACGCCACCGGCTTGTTGTCCACCAGCGCCTCGTGGCGGGGCACGTCGATCTCGAGCGGCCCGATCCGAAAGCGCTCGCCCGTCTCGTCGGGCGCTTGACCGCGCTTCAACAGCTTGCGTATCCGCAAAACCAATTCACGCGGGCTGTAAGGCTTCGTCACGTAATCGTCCGCCCCCAGCTCCAGACCCAGCACCCGGTCCATCTCCGCGGCCTTCGCCGTCAGCATGATGATCGGAATCGAAACCGTCGCCGGATCGCGCCGCAGGATTTTGCAAACTTCGAGGCCGTCGATCTCGGGCAACATCAGATCGAGCACGATTAGATCCGGTTTCTCCGCGCGCACCGCCGCCAGCGCTTTCGTCCCGTCCGCGGCGAAAATCGGCGTAAAGCCCGCCTCGCGCAGCTTGAAGCCCATCAGCTCCAGCGCGTCCGGCTCGTCATCAACGACCAGTATCTTCGGTTTCATTTTGCTTCAGGCCGATGTGACGAATGTCGCGAAACTCGTAGAGATACACGACTTCTTCAGCAATGTTGGTCGCATGGTCCGCGATGCGCTCGAGGCGTTTCGACACCGCCATCAGCGCGAGGCAGCGCGAGATGTTCGATGGCTGCTCGATCATGTAGCTGGAAAGTTCGCGATAGAGCTGACGATTCAAATCGTCCACTTCCTGGTCCCGCGGCACCACCGCGCGCGCCTTGTCGGGTTGCCGGTCGATGAACGCCGTTAACGCATCGCGGAGCATCTCGAGCGACATCGCCGCCATTCGCGGCAAATCGACGTAGGGCTTCAACGGCGGTTCGCGCGAAAGATCGAGCGCCCGATTTGCAATCGACACCGCTTCGTCGCCCACGCGTTCGAGGTTCTGCGAGATCTTCATCGCCACCGTGATCAAGCGCAGCTCGGTCGCCAGCGGCGCCTTCGCCAGCAGATGAATCGCGACGTCGTCCACCTCGATCTCGAACTGATCGAGGATGTTGTCGTCATCGATCACTTGCTGCGCCAGCGCATCGTCCCGCTCGACCAGCGCGCGGATCGAGCGCGCCACCGCCGACTCGGCGTGACTGGCCATGGCCAGCAGCGCTTCCTTCAATTTGCTCATTTCTTCCGTGAAGTGCGTCATGGTGCGTGGCGTCTCACCCGAATCGTCCGGACACATAGGCCTCGGTTTGCGGATTGGCAGGATTCATGAAGAGCGTGCTCGTTTCGCCAAACTCGACGAGCTTCCCCAAATAGAAGAAGGCCGTCTGGTCCGAACAACGCGCGGCCTGCTGCATGTTGTGCGTCACGATCACGATCGTGTAGTCATGCCGCAGGTCTTGGATCAGTTCCTCGATCTTCGCCGTCGCCAGCGGATCGAGCGCCGAACAGGGCTCGTCCATCAGGATGATCTCCGGCTCCACCGCGATCGCGCGCGCAATGCACAAGCGCTGCTGCTGCCCGCCCGAAAGGCCAAGCCCGCTCAGATGCAGCCGGTCCTTCACCTCATCCCACAGCGCCGCGCCGCGCAGCGACTTCTCCACGACTTCGTCGAGCCGGCGCTTGTTGGTGATTCCCTGGAGCCGCAGCCCGTAAGCGATGTTCTCGTAAATGCTCTTCGGAAACGGATTCGATTTCTGAAACACCATGCCCACCCGCTTGCGCAGCTCGATCGCATCGACGCTGCGATCGTTGATGTCCACCCCGCGAATCCGAATCGTCCCACCCGTCACACGCGCGCCGTCGATCAGATCGTTCATGCGATTGAAACAGCGCAACAGCGTCGATTTTCCACAGCCGGACGGCCCAATGAACGCGGTGACTTTCTTCTCCTGAATTTTCAGCGAGATCCCGTGGAGCGCCTTTTGCGCGCCGTAGCAAAACTCGAGGTTCTCGACGTCGATGATCGGCTTGTGCGCCACCGGGGCAGTCTTGGGGGTGGCGGCCCCGGTTTTCTGAGCGGTCACGGGCGAAGCAGGTTGTGGAATCGATGCGGGTTCCATGAGGGTCATGGCATTCACCATTTGTAGCGATTACGAAGTCGGTTGCGAAGGGCGATCGACGCGGCCGCGATGATCGCCACGAGCGCGAGGAACACAAACGCCGTGCCGTATTGCACGCGCTCGGTGTAGTCGTTCTGCGGGATCTTCGAGCTCACCACGTAGATGTGATACGGCAGCGCCATCACGCCTTGGAAAAAGAAGTCGCTGAACCGCTCCACCTCCCACGGCAGCTTGTCGCGCACGACGTAAGCGGCCGTGAACATGATCGGCGCCGTCTCGCCCGCCACACGCGCGATCCCGAGAATCGAGGAGGTCAAAATCCCCGGCAACGCATATGGGAGCACGTTCTTCCGGATCGTCTGCCACTTGGTCGCGCCGAGCGCGAGCGAGCCTTCGCGAAATCCTTTCGGCACCGCTTTCAACGCCTCCTCGCTCGCCGTGATCACCACCGGCAAAACCATGAACGCCAGCGTGAACCAGCCCGCCAGCAGCGAGACATTCCACCCAAGAAAAATCACGAACAACCCGAATCCAAAAAGGCCGAAGACGATCGAGGGAACGCCCGCCAGATTCACGATCGCCAGTCGCACGCCCCGAATCACCCGATTGTCGCTCGCATATTCGTTGAGATAAATCGCCGCGCTCACGCCGAAAAACAACGCGATCGTCATCGATCCCACCACCAGCAAGAGCGTGCCGACGATGCACGGAAAAATCCCGCCCGACGAATAAACATAGCTCTCGGCGCGAACGTTCAGCCCCGGGTTCGATTCGCGAAACGCGCGAAACTCGCGATCGCCCATCTCCTGCCGCACGCCGTCATGCTCGAACACATACAGGGTCTCCGGCGCCTGCGTCAGGAAGGGCACATTCACGAACGGAAACTCGCTCTGAAACACCGTGCCGGCGCCTTTCACGACAATGTTCAGCAACACCGCCGCGCCACAAAAAAGGATCACATACGTCGCGATCCGAAACAGCCAGCGCGCCGCCGCTTCCCAGGTCCGAACCCGGCTGGGCCGGTAAGCGTAAGGATTGGAGGTCAAAGATTCGGCATTCATCCGATGGAAACGCGATACTTCCGCACGATCTTCTGCGCGGCGTAATTGATTCCGAGCGACAGGAAAAACAGCACCATCCCCACCACAAACAACGCGCGGTAATGGATGCTTCCGCGCACGACTTCACCCATCTCCTGCGCGATGATGCCCGTCATCGTGTGCACCGGTTGCGTGATCACCGCGAGTCCTTCCGAGAAATCCGGAATCGCGATCCGATTGCCCGCACACAACAGCACCACCATCGTTTCGCCGATCACCCGCCCAAATCCGAGCAGCACCGCGGACACCATGCCCGAGAGCGCCGCTGGCACGATGATGCGGATGATCGTCTGCAAACGCGACGCGCCCAACGCGAACGACGCTTCCCGGAACGAACGGGGCACGTTGTTCAACGCATCCTCCGCCAGCGTGAAGATCGTCGGCACCGCGATCAGTCCGAGCAGACAACCCGCGGTGAGCGCGTTGAGCCGCTCCGCAAAGGGAAAACCCGGCACCCACGACAGCCACGACACATGCGAAAGCGCCCGCAGGTGTTCACCGAGGAAAATGATTCCGAAAAATCCCAGCACGACCGAGGGATACGCCGAAATGAATTCGATGCAGGGCTTGATGATCTTCTGCTCCCGCGACGAAGCCAGCTGGTTCACATACACCGCCGCCGCGATCCCCAGCGGAACCGCGAGCGTGAGCGCGATGCCCGACACCAGCAGCGAGCCGACAAGCAACGGCACCATGCCATACCAGTCCTGCCAGAAGCTCGCAGTCAGCCATTGCCGGCCAAACAAAAACGACGTGAACGCCTTCCACATCGGCACCGGCTCCGCCCAGTTCCACGCTTCCATGTCGTGCTCCACCTGCGGGAGCGTGCCGATGTAGCTGCGCACCAGCCGCTGGAATTGCTGCATCCGCTCGTTCAACGCCGGCGTTGGCATCGCCGGCGCCTCATCGAGGATCGCCTGCAACTCCTGCCCAAACTCGCGATTGATGTCCTTGTAATAGGGCAGCGTGCCCGTCAGCGCCTGCAATTCCGTTTCGAAATCGATCGTGTCGATCTGCACGTTCGCCGCTTCCTCCGCCCTGCCCGCTGCCAGCAACTGCCGTTGCTGCTCCATCTGATCCTGCGAAACCGTGAACTTCGTCTTGATCGACGATGCCGCGTCGCCGAGGTCCGCCACAAATCCGCGAATCGGTTCCGCCGCATCGCTGAACCGCCCGGAAAACTCGTCGAACTCCGCCAGTCGCTCGTTCGCTTCCGCCACCGTCAGGCCTTCTGCCGTCATCGCGTGGTTCAACGCGCGTTGTCGCAGATCGAACAAATAACGCGTCAACGCCGTGTGCTCGGTTTCTGCCCGCCGCGCAAAATCCACGAACTCGAGACCCGCCTGCCGATAAATCTGCAGATTCTCCCGATTCTGCCCGAAGAATCCCGCGCCTTCTCGAAACAGGAAAACCGTGATGAGGGTGAGCACGATGACGGCCACCGACGCGTTCCCGCCGAAGAACACGCGGATCACATCGTCGAGCGTCAGTCCTAGAAACCGCAGACGTTTGCGTTTCACGGCGAAGGAGCCGGGTGACTCGACTGTGGCGCTGGAACTCGGAGAGGGCATGCAGGAAAACCGTCGATCGGATCGAAAAAAGGCGTCTCCGCCGCAGCTTGGCGAGAAGCTAAACGGCGGAGTCGCGTGGCAAGTTTATCGAACCGGCACGAAGCCGACTTGTTGGACAATACGCTGACCTTCGTCGCTCAACGTGAACTCGACGAACTTCGCCGCTTCGCCGCTCGGCTCGCCGTTCGTGTAATAGAACGTCGCACGCGCATACGGATACTTTTTCGCAAGCACCGCCTCCTTGGTCGGCACCGCGTTGTCGATCGGCACCACTTTCACGCCGGGCGCGTCCATGTAAGCGAGACCGACGTAACCGATGCCGTTCGGATTTTTCGCGACTTCCGCGGCGATCTGCTCGTTGCCCGCCATCTTCTGCGAAGATCCCGCATAATCGCGGCGCTTCATCGCCAGGTCCTTGAAATCCGAATACGTGCCGGACGAGGTGTTGCGCGTGTAGATCGAGATCCGTCCCGGATTTCCCCCGACTGCCGACCAGTCGTTCACGTCGCCCGTGAAGATCTGCTCCACCTGGCGACGGGTGAGTTTCGTGATCGGATTGTTTTCGTTCACCACGACCGCGATGCCGTCGTAGCAAACGATGATCGGCTTCATCGAAACACCCTTCGCTTGCGCGGCCGACATCTCGGTCGGCCTCGCCCGACGCGAGGACATCCCGATCTGGGCCGTGCCATCGGTGATGGCGGCGAGGCCCGTGGTCGACCCTTCCGCCGCGATCTCAAACGACACCGAGGGGTTCTTCGCTTTGTATTCTTCCGCAAGCTGGGGCACGAGTTTCGCGCCGAGCGTGTCGGAACCTTTGATAACGAGTTTCTGCGCTTGCAGAGAGGAGACGGCGAGGAGCGCCGCGCCCAGGAGAACAAATTTTTTCATATCGATTTGGGACGAGTGGTGGAACAATCAGAAATTCAGCTGCAGTTGCGAACGGAAGCCCTGGACTTTGGCTTCGGCCGGACCTCCGGCGACGGTGTCTTCCGATACGCCATAAACGTATCCAGCCTGAAACTTCAGGTCGTTGCCTTTGATATACCAGTTTCCGCCGAAGAACATTTCGGTAAGTTCGTTATGCGTGCCGCCGGAAGGCGCCGAGCGGACGCCGTCCGACACATTCACCCCGCGACCGTCGGAATCCAACACGCTGTAGCGAAAGACCGCCTCGATCTCTTCGGTCAACTTGAACGTCGGCTGGATCCAGAAACCCGCCGGGTTCGCGTCCTGCGTGGCAGAGACGCCACGCTCAACGTTCGCCCACAGGTATTCCGCCGCGAGCCCGAAACGTCCGGCCGTGATATCCGTGTAGAGGGAATAAACCTGCAAATCTCCGCCGGTCCCGACGCCGAACGGAGCGGTGCCCGATTTGCCACCTTGATCGGGCAGCGAACCGACCCCAGCTCCGATCAAAAACGTGCCGTCTTCAAACGTGGTCTTGTATCCAGCATTGGCCCACAGCGCGACGCCGTTGTTGGTGCTGTTACCCACACCCGCCGCGTTCGAGAAGTTCACCGCGCGCTCGGGATTGGTGATCGCCGCGCCATAGAAAAAATCCCCCGCGACGCCGTCCATGAACACACCGACGCGATAACTGCCCGCGCCGAGACGACGACCGTTGTTTTCCTCCACGAAGTAGCGCGTGACCCCGGAGCGCTCGATCGCCTTCAGGCTGCCGGAGGACGTCCGCTCTTCGTAACCGAGGTTCACTTTGCGAAGGCCAAAATCGAACGAGAGCGTCGGGCTCTGCTTCCACTGCACGAACGCCGCGTCGAAGAGACTGCCCGCGAAATCGTAAGTGATGTTGGCGTTCCAGTCCGGGCCAAGGTCCGCACGCGCCGTCAAATAGACGCGCCGCATGAAGAAATGATTGGTCGAAGCCGGATCGGCCGCGTTCTCGATGCCGGTGTCGAGACCGGCGAATTGCGCCTGCAGGCGTCCGCTCAAGCGGAGCCGCGTGGTGAGGTTGCTCCCGCCCGTGGCCGTGGCCGGCGGCTGGGCCGCCTCGCGCACGAGGTCCGCGCGAATGTCTTCTGCCTCCTGATCCGTGAGGATGCCTTTGCGAACCAGCGCATCCAGAAGCGCTCCGCTGTCTTGGGCGATCGCCGAGGTGGCGGCCACGGCGGCGCCGAGCATCAACGCGATCCATTTCGATTTGGTGTTAAGCATGTGTGAGTGCGTTCGTGTTGTCTTCGCTGAACACCCCCACTCTGCCCGACGATTGTTACGATTGTGTGGCGGACCTGTGACGAGGCGGCAAAAGCCTCGCTCATTCGTTCTCACCCCCGCACCGCCAAGCGCCCACGCCGCTCAGGCCGTCGGCTTCTGCCGCTTCTCCACCAACGCCAGCAGCAAATCGCTCTTCGAAAGACTTCCGAGCAGCTTGCCGGTGCCGGGATCGATGACCGGCAATCGCTCGAGCGGCTGACCGAGAAATCCGCCCAACGCATCGCTCAACGACTGGTCTGGGCCGATGCGCGGAAAATCTTCGCGCATGATGTCGTTCGCAATCACGAGGCCCGCGAGGTCCGGATCGCCAAGATACGGTTTGATGTCGTGCAACGCCACCGCCCCAAGGAAACGGCCTTCCTGCCCGATGACGTAGATGTTGTTCACGCGCACCGATAGAAACATCCGCGCAATCTCCGCAAAACGGGCCGTCGTCGGCACCGCGGGCGGATTCTGTTTCATCAAATCCCGCACGTTGCCCGCCGGCAGCGTCGCGCGGGGAGTCTCCGCCGCCTTGCGCCGCAGCGACTCGCTGTAGAGCGATTCGCCCTGAAGTCCCTTCGCCGTAAAATACGCGATCACACTGCAGAGCAGCAGCGGCAGGATGATGTCATAGCTGAGCGTCATTTCGAACAGCATGATCACCGCCATCACCGGCGCATAACTCGCCGCCGACAAAAACGCGCCCATCCCCACCAACGCGAACGCCTGCGGATCCGCCGCCCCCGTCGGCCAGAACATGTTCACCGCCGTGCCAAACAAATAGCCCGCGCTCGCCCCCATGAAGAGCGCCGGCGTAAACACACCGCCGGGCGCGCCCGAGCCAAACGACGCCGCCGTCGCCACCCACTTCGCCAGCATGATGCCGATCAGCGCGAGCCAGGGCACGTGGCCGTTGAGAATGCCGACCACGACCGAGTAGCCGTTGCCTGCGACTTCCGGATAAAACACCGCCAGGTCGCCGACGATGATCCCACCGAGCACGAGACGCGCAACCGGCGGAACGCTCGTCGCAACAAACCACTTTTCCGCGCGCCGCAACGAACGCAGAAACCACGGCGCCAGCGTTCCCGCGATCAATCCGAGCACGATGTAGGGAATCATCTCCCAGGCGGAGCCGAGCTTGAACTGCGGCACGTCGTAGAGTTGCTGCGCATCGGTGAACCCGCGCACCGTCAGCGCCGCCACCACCGCCGACACCACCAAGGGCCCCAGACTCTCCATCGCGATCGTGCCGAGAATAATTTCAGCCACGAAAAACGATCCGGCGATCGGCGCGTTATACGCCGACGCAATTCCCGACGCCGCCCCGCACGCCACCAGCAGCCGCAACTGCGGCGGCGAAAATTTTCGCCAGCGCCCGATCAACGACGCCAGCACCGCCGCGATCTGCACCATCGGACCTTCGCGTCCGATCGACCCGCCCGAGCCGATGGAAAACAGCGCCGCCGCACTCTTGATCAGG